>CAWEBD010000072.1:0-9737 GCA_963806435.1 uncultured Bacteroidota bacterium | reverse complement strand
GATTCCGACCGCTTTGAAATTGGTCGAGTCCATTGCCCAGAGAGCTCCATTTGCGGTACGCCTTGCCCTTCAGGCCATAGATGCCGCCGTCCAACTCCCCCAGGATGAAGGGATGAAGATAGAAGCTCAGCTTTTTGCGCTTTCGTGCGGGACTGCCGATCAAAAGGAAGGGATCGCGGCTTTTCTCGAGAAGCGCAAACCTGTCTGGAAAGGTGCCTGATCGCAGAACGGGAGCTGCCGGTCTTTCATAACCCTGCGCAATTTCGTACATTATTTATACGATGACGAATAACGCGAAGAAGAGAGTTGTTGTCGCCATGAGCGGAGGTGTGGATTCCTCCGTAGCGGCTGGGCTGATGGTCGAGCAGGGCTACGATGTCATCGGGGTAACCCTAAAAACTTATGAATACGAAGATGTCGGGGGAAATGATAATCGTGATTCAAGCTGTTGCTCTATCGACGGGATCAATATGGCACGATCAGTCGCCAACAAGTTCGGCTTTCCCCACTACGTGTTCGATTTCAGTGATCGCTTCAAGAAGGAAGTAATCGACGAGTTTGTCCGGGAGTACCTTGTGGGCCGGACCCCCAATCCATGTGTCATATGTAACAGAAAGATTAAGTGGGAGTATCTCCTCGAAAAAGCTGAAAGCCTCGGAGCAGATTACATTTGCACCGGGCATTACGCGAAAGTCAGGTTCGATGAAAATTCCGGGAGGTATATTCTCTCACGGGGGAAGGATGCCGGGAAGGACCAGTCATACGCGCTTTACGGCTTGACGCAGGAGAGTCTGGCCAGGACTATCTTTCCGCTCGCGGAGATGTCGAAGCCCGAGGTTCGCGCCCTTGCCATCAAATACGGGGTTGCGAGCGCGATGAAGCCTGAGAGTTATGAGATATGTTTTGTTGCCGACGACAACTATGGGCGCTTCCTGCGCGATTCCGTCCCCGGTCTCTCCGACCGGCTGGAAGGCGGCGATATCGTGCTTGACGGTAAGACAATCGGGCAGCATCACGGCTACGCCTTCTATACGATAGGCCAGAGGAGGGGACTCGGCATTAGCCACGAGACCCCGCTGTACGTGAGGAACATTGACCCAGCTCACAACGTCGTGGAAGTGGATGTTGAGAACAAGTTATATTCAAAAGCCCTCGCGGCTGAACGTATCAACCTGGTCAAGTACCTGACAATTCCGCAAGGAAAGGCATTCAAAGCGAAGATACGCTACAAAGACGGCGGGGCGGACTGTGTCGTGACTCAGACCGCAGCTGACATGATGCAAGTAGAGTTTGTCACTCCTCGCAGGGCAATAACACCGGGGCAGAGCGTCGTAGTCTACGAATACGATGACATCGTCGCCGGTGGAATAATCTCCAACATATTGGAATGACATGGCTAAATATTCCGTACTTATCGCAGACGACGACGATTCCCAGAGGAATGTCCAGAAGCTTGTATTTGCTGAAGTAGCAAAGGCGATGGGCGTTGAGCTGAAGGTTGATGAGTCCTCTGACAGCTTCGAGACGAGAAAGAAGCTGGAAGAGAATCAGTACGATCTAATTATCATGGATAACGAATTTAAGGATGATGGCTTGCCGGGGCATCTTCCGGGCATTGCGCTTCTGCAGATAATGAGGAAAGGCGGTCCAAACGCGGGGTCGCCGGCGGTTTTTACCACTGGTGATCCGTTCGACACCTTGAAGCCGATGGCGGAGAAGTTCAAAGCGGTCTATTACCCTAAGGCGAAAGCCGATGCGGAAGACATGACCCAATTGTACATCAGGCTCCTAAAGGAGTAGTTCCGCAGGGGAAATTCAATCCTCCTGGCGTGTTCCGGCCTCTAACAGATTTCTATCTATCGTGTGAGTTCACGTCGGCCTGATAGGTGCGGCGGCCGAACCCTGGCCGGGTGCGGGGGGATACTAGACGGCGGGGTCCTTTTCAATTACTACCACAACGTGCTGCGCTTTATCGATGAGCTTCACTAGAGGCAAATCGATCGCCCTCCACAACCAGAGCGGCAACTTACTGAAGATCCTTGGCGCGCGCGCGATTGCCAGTATCTTGCTCCCGAATATGTGTGCCCTCTTTCGCGCCTCGGGGGGAAAATAACCGAGGAGCATCTTCTCATCGAAGCTGTGAAGGTGGGCGTTCCAGGGCGTTACCTGGTTGCAGTGGATACAAAGAGTATATCTTAGTTTCTCTTTATACGGGGTCGACACCACGGCTCTTCCGCCCGGCTTGAGTACTCTCCAAATTTCTGCCGCTGCTGCTGCGGGGTCATTAAGATGTTCGATTATCTCGGAGGCGATTACGAATTCTACTGAATTGCTCCTGAAAGGGAGCCGGTGTGCGTCTGCCATCACGGGTCCCGACGTTTCCGATTTGAGGGCAGAGAGATTCTTTGTCGATAGGTCGACGAAGAAAATACTTTTGTGAGGGATGATTGAGCTCCAGCCCCCGCCGCTTCCTATGTCCACGACGGTGCCATGACTGCCGGCAAGCCCGGCGATGAATTTCCTGAAGAGTTTCTCGTACGCGAGAGTCGTCCGGTTCTCGTTCGTGAAATAATCGAAGTGCTCCGCGTCTGCGCGGTAATGAGAGATGTAATCTGAGCAGCGATTCACTTTGTGGGTTCCGTCAGATGGGCGGCAAAAATATCATAAGCCTCGTGGTCAAAGAGGATAAAAGTGACTCGTTTTAAGAATCGAGATGACTTGAGAAAATTCCGTGCGGCTCCGGCCATTATCTCCGCAGCTTCCGAAAGTGGAAAGCCTCCGACGCCGGTGCCGAGGGCGGGGAAGGCCAGCGACCCGATTTTGTTTGACTCGGCCAGTTGGAGGGCTGAGCGCGTGGCGGCGAGGATTTCGGCGGAGCTGGTGCGAAGATCCTGGCCCATTACCGCCGCGTGAATCACATGTCTGGCCTTCAATGTGCCACCGCCTGTAATTACCGCCTCACCGACGGGTTTCGGGCCCTGCTGCATCGCCTCCTGTTCGATCAACTGGCCGCCTCTCCGTTTGATGGCGCCGGCAACACCGCCGCCCATCCAGAAATAGTTGTTTGCGGCATTGACGATCGCCTCGCCCTCGTAATCTGTAATATCTCCCTCTATGACTTCCAACGACTTCTCACCAATCTTAACGATCATTTCACTTCTTCTGTTTCAGGGGGAGTGTGAGCGTCATTGTCGTCCCTTTTCCCAGCTCTGTCTGGATGTCAATACTTGCATTGTGATCGTCGATAATTTTCTTCACGATGGCCATGCCGAGTCCGGTTCCGTGCTTCTTGCCGAAGGTGACGAAGGGCTCGAATATCTTCCGCCTTATTTCCTCCGGCATGCCACTACCGGTGTCCTGTAGCTCGATGACCACGTTCTCACGGTCCGCGTGTACACGGACAAAGAATTTGCCGCCATTCGGCATCGCGTCTCCGGCATTCCCTCCGATGTTCAGAATCACCCTCGTCATCTTGTCGGCGTCGATCTCGACGTCTCCGTGGTAATCGTTCTGAAAAAGGAGTTCGACTTTCCGCTTTTCAAAGTCTTTTTCAAGGAACATCAAGACGCCCGAGAGAAAGTCGTCGAATTTCACGGGCTGCAGGTTTAACTGAGAAACACCGCGAGAGAAGTCCAGAACCTCCTGCGCCATGTTCACCAGCCGGTCGATTTGTTTGATTATCTCGTCGACGAGCCCGGCCGCCTCTTCGTTACCTGCCTTCTTCTTCAGTACCTGGGCGTATATCCTTATAGTCGACATCGGATTCTTTATATCATGGACTATGGTCCCCGCCATTCTGCCGACCGCGGACAACCGCTCACTCTGCACCATCTGCTGCGCGAGTCTGGAGTTTTCAATGGCAATCGCGGCGTTGACCGAAAATGCCTTTAGAAAACTCTCATCCTCCACGTCAAAATCAAATGTACCGTGCCTTTTATTGATAAGCTGGAAAACGCCGATGATTTTGTCTTCCTTGTTGCGCATAGGCATGCACAAGATGTTCTTTGTTTTAAAACCAGACTTCTTGTCGAATTCGGGATTGAATCGCTTGTCACTATAAGCATTGGTGATATTAACGGTTTCGCCGGTCTCCGCGACGTAGCCCGAGATTCCTTTGCCGATCGGCTGTCGTATCTCGCTTATCTCGTTTCCTGCAATCATGCGCGCCCAAATTTCGCTGGTGTTCTCATCCACAAGGTAGATGGTACCTCGCTCGGCGAACGTTATCCTGATGGCTTCCTGAAGTATGAGCTCGAGGACACGGTCGATTACCAGGGAGGTGTTTACGGTCTGTGTTGCCTCGACAATAGAATTGAGTCTCGAGATCTCCTTCTGGCTGATCATGCGCTGAATCTCTATCTGGTTCTTCAGCGCATCATTAGAAGCGCGTAGCCTGTCAGAGAGCGCTTTTGCAATATTCCATGCAATCTTCGGGTGTTTGTCAATCATTGCGGCTACGGCAGCACGGCCGAACGAAACTACCGTCGATTCCTGCGTCGTTACGACCGAGGCCGAATTTTTCTTTTTGTCTACCGGGGCGAGTTCTCCGAAAAAGTCGCTCGGGCGGATCGTTGCCAGGACCTCTTCTCTTTCGTCGATCTGCTTCCTGATCTCAACTTCACCCGATCTGAGAATGTACAGGCGTTCAACGGTTGCACCCTCGGCCATGAGGACGGTGCCCGCAGGGACCTTCTCTTCCCGCGCGTTCTTCAAGATGTCGGTAACTTCCGTTGCTTTCAGCCCTTCAAATAGCGAGTACATTGTCCCTTTCAAGATTCGCAAAAGAAGTTAGTTTAACCTGCGTAGATACGCAACCGGTGGGAGTGAAGTGAACCACACCGATCCTCTTTTTTATTCTGCATAGGCATCTTCGACGTACCGTTGACGAGCCTTGACTTTGATTCACGTGTACAGCTATTTTATCCCATAAACCCTGTGAGCAAAAAGACTTACTCATCCCTCGCGGCTGTCCTGGTCATGTCGGTGGCGTTCGCCGGCTGTATCGTTTGGAACTCTGTCAAGGAGGGCTACGACGATTTCTCCGCCTACTTCAATACCTATTATAATGCCGGCCTGGCTTACGATAACGGGTTGAAGGATGTAGAAGCTGCTAAACAGGCATATGAACTTGATCTGATATCGGGCGATCACCCGCCGGCTTTCGTCATCAGCAACAGTGCGAAGCAGGATTTCGACATCGCTATCGCCAAGGCTTCCAAGGTTCTCCAACTCCATCCTAAATCGGAATTCACGGAAGACTGTCTGTTCATGATCGGAATAAGCTACTATTATGAGGGCGACAATATCAGAGGGGAGAGAAAGTTTCTGGAAATCGAGGCTACATTCCCGAATACGAAGAGGCTTGCCGAAGCAGAGATGTACTACGGCGCGTTTCAATTGTCGGGCAAGGATAATGAGACCGGGCGAGACCGACTGCTGAATGCAATTCAAATCGCGAGAAACGAGAAAAGCGACAAAATCGTATCGATGTCATGCGACATTCTTTCGGATTACTATCTTGAAGGAGGCGACACAATTACAGCCGCAGCATACCTTGACACAGCGTCGGTGTTTTCAAACGGTGATAAAGCCGCAATTTACGCGTGCCGCGCGGGTAATCTTTATACGGGTCTGAAGGAGTATGCCGGGGCCTTGACTGATTACGCCAGGGCTAAAGAAGAGGCCCGAGATATAAAGATCCGGTTTTACTCGGTGTATTACCTGGCGAGGGTCCACAGGTTGATGGCTAAGTATTACCTCGCTCTGGGAAACCTGAATGAGCTCAGGACGGACGACAAGTATTTTGACTTCTTCCCGCTCATAGATTACCAGGAAGCCGCCACTCTCTACGATTCCGGCTCAGTTTCGAAAGCCGTGACAGCTTTTCAGAAAATCGATACTGCATACGCAACAAGTGAGGCGGCAACGCGGAGTGCTTACAAACTTGCCAACATCTATCTGTACATCGCAGGCGATTTTCAAACCGCGCTTAAGTATTACCAGAGAGTGGGGAGCCATCCTAAGGTTTACGCTATTAGCGACGACGGGCAACAGATGGCCGCCACCCTGCAGAGCTATTTAGTCTCCGGTTACAAAGTGCTGCTTAACGACAGCCTCTACTACCGAGCCGAGACGGCGATCGAGCGGCACGACACGACCGTAAATTACACCCCCGCCATGCTGGACACTCTCTACGAGCACGCGGCTGTGGCACGGCAGGAGCTTGCCGGAATGTATATGTTCAAACTCCAGATGCCAGATTCGGCACTAAGATCTTATAAGATCATTCTGACTGATTTCAGCAAGTCAAAAGTGTATCCCTCGACCCTGTTCACACTGGGGGATTATTATTATTCCGCGCGGGATACCGCGAAGGCAAGGAAGTATCTGGAGGAGCTGCTGACACATTATCCAGGATCGAGCTATTCTGCTTCCGCATCTACCTTGCTTGGGATGCCCGCGCCCGTATATGTTGATTCCTCCCAGGTGGAGTACTCGACGGCGGTGAGTTTGACAAACGACCGTAATTATCCGGCAGCGGTGGACACTCTAAAGAGACTTGTGAGTGACAGGAAATCCGCCCTCGCCCCTCAGGCACTCTACATGATAGGGTGGATATATGAAAATAAGCTGGACTTACCGGATTCGGCTTACGCGTATTACAAGCAGCTTTCATTGCAGTTTCCGGCCAGCACGTTCAGCTCCACGGTGACACTCGCCCTGTCTGGATACGAGATGGCTCAGCGCGACAGCGCACTGGCTAAAAAACACCTGATCGACTCGATAAGTGCTGCGCTTAACGCGAAGGATAAAATCGACTCGACCGGACGCGCTGGCGAGAAACTTCAAACGCCGGAGCAGAAACTCGATTCAGCTGGTCTCCGGCATGAACATCTTCGCGTTCTCGGAGAAAGGATCGATTCCGCACGAATACCTGTAGGCGTGCCGAAAGATTCAGCGCGTGTCGGAGGAAGGCCTGATAAGGAAGTTATCAGGCGGGGAAGATAGGAATTGTCCGCTAATAGCTTTCTAGAAACCGCCGTAACCATCGACACGCGTGAAGTAGCGGAGCGGACCTTCATGACAAGACTTCGATCTCCTAAGATCGCCCCTGCGGTTACCCCCGGCCAATTCCTGATGGTCTCGTTTCCGGAAACTTCCGATCCTCTTTTGCCAAGGGCCTTCTCCGTTTGTGACGCTTCGGGAGACACGCTCTCTCTTCTTTATGTTGCTGTAGGGAAGGGTACGCGCAGGATTTCCCGGCTCATGCCGGGCGAGCCGCTCATACTTAATGGACCGCTCGGCAGGGGGTTTCCTGAAATGGCCTCGGGCCAGAAAGTCTGGGCTGCCGTCGGTGGGTCGGGGGCAGCGCTTATCCCACTTCTCTCCAGAGCTGCTGTGAAAGCGGGAAGCAATCTTGACTTCTACTATGGAGCGAGGACGCGACGACACTTGGTTCCGTTCAATGATGTGTCCGTGGTTCACCGCGCCACCGATGACGGCTCAGAAGGCTTCCACGGTAATGTGGTCGAAATGCTGAAGAAAGAGTTGCAGGCGGGCACCCCCGATATCTTGCTTGGATGCGGCCCTACTCCTATGCTCATCGCCATGCAGAAGGAGTTTGGGAACCGGGTTCAGACTTACCTCTCCGTCGAGACACCGATGGCATGTGGGATGGGACTCTGTCAGGGATGCCCGGTGAAAAAGGCCGGACAGAAAGACTACCATCTCGCCTGCAAGGATGGTCCCGTTTTCAAGTCGGATGAAATAGAATTTGAGATGCAGCCGTGACCCCCGACCTCAGAGTACGAATAGGCGGGTTGGAGTTAAAGAATCCTCTCATGACCGCTTCAGGCACGTGCGGCTACGGTGACGAGCTGACTGACTATTTCGACATCTCGATGCTTGGTGCGGTAGTGTCCAAATCCCTGACACTGAAACCGAAAGTCGGGAACGAACCGCCACGCGTGACCGAGGTTTCATGCGGGATGTTGAACTCCATCGGCCTTGCCAACATAGGGGTACAGAAGTTTATTTCGGAGAAAATACCGAGACTCAACAAGCTTGGCGCCCTGATCATTGCAAATATAGCGGCCAAGCGGGTCGAGGACTATGTCTCTCTGGCAGAGGCGCTCGCCGGCAACGACTCAGTCCGCGGACTTGAACTGAACCTGTCATGCCCCAACGTCAAGGAGGGAGGAATCGAGTTCGGCACGGACGTGAAGACTCTCTCGACGATAGTTAAGAGTGTTAGGAAAGTCTTCGCACGGACGCTCATTGTCAAGCTTACCCCTAATGTCACGCGCATTAGTGAGTTCGCGAAGGCCGCGGAGAACGAAGGGGCAGACGGCGTGACGGTGGCAAATACCTACGTTGGCATGGCAGTAGACATATACAGTCGCAAGCCGAAGATACACACTGTCACCGGGGGACTGTCGGGACCGGCAATCAAGCCTCTGACAATGGCAAAGGTTTTCGAGGTTTCCAATGCCGTGCGAATTCCCATCGTTGCGAGCGGGGGAATCTTTGTATGGCAGGACGTCGTTGAGTATTTAATCGCAGGCGCGACTGCCGTTGAATTAGGGACTGTACTCTTCGCCAAGCCGGATGTTCCGGTTGGATTACTCAAGGCCGTGGGCGACCATATGTCGGATAAGGGCATAAAAAGTGTCAATGAACTTATAGGAAGCTTGGACGTAAGGCTGGAAAATGTCCCTCATCTGAAACGCGGCTGAACTAAAGGCTTGTTCCGACAACAAATCAATCAAAGAGCAAAACTTGGATTTTTCAATTCCGGAAGGCACATGGATGTACTCGCGGGGATACGTGAATGTCTAAAGATCCACAGGTCGATTCGCCGCTAAAGTCGAGCACCGAGTTCTTGTACAGTCTTGAGAAGTTCGGTATCAAGATGGACCTCGATAACATCAGGGCACTGATGGATTTCGGGGGGAATGTCCAGAGCAGGCTGAAGGTTGTCCACGTTGCCGGGACGAACGGCAAAGGCAGTACGTGTGCCGCGATAGCGAGCGTGCTTATGTCGGAGGGATACAGAGTAGGTCTGTACACGTCTCCTCATATTGTCAGCTTTACGGAGAGGTTTAAGATCAACGGCCGCCAGATTTCAGGAGAAGAGGTATCCGCGCTGACGGAATTTTTCCGGGACGAAATCGTCAGACTTCGCGCAACTTTCTTCGAAGCTACCACCGCCATCATGTTCAAATATTTCGCCGACAACGGCGTCGACTTCGCGGTCATCGAGACAGGGCTTGGCGGAAGGCTGGACGCAACCAACATCGTGGATCCCGTGGTTTCAGTAATAACCGGGATCGGGCTCGACCATACGGATATACTTGGCGATACGGTCGAGAAAATTGCCTTCGAAAAGGCTGGTATCATAAAGAACCACCGCCCCGCTGTCGTCAATGTAAGGTCCGCTTCGCTGAAAGAGATTTTCGGGCGCGTCGCGTCCGAACGAGGCGCGGCACTCTACTTCGTGGATCAGGTCGCTGCAAGCGTCGAGAAAGCAGTCGGGGTGGAGTCCTGTTCATTTGACGCAGGAATCTTCGGGACACAGTATGACTCGCTGGAGGTCGATCTAGGCGGAAGTCACCAGATCAGCAACGCTCTGACCGCACTAACGGCGCTGCACGTGATGCGGGAGCAGGGTGTGGCCATAGGCAAACGGGCTATCTACAGTGGATTGGCAAGGATACGGCTGAATACGGGCCATCGCG
>CAWEBD010000071.1:0-12335 GCA_963806435.1 uncultured Bacteroidota bacterium | reverse complement strand
CACCCGGTACGTCAATTGCGGCGAATCGGGTTGACTGGTACCTACAGGAATCGGTGGCGACATGTTGAGGACGGCCCAGGCCGTTCCCATGCCATTTGTTGTTGAGGCGGGGACTGTGTTGCTGCCGTTCATGGCAGCCTTCAGGAATATTTTTGGCGTAGGCTCAAGTGTGAACATTCCTCTGATCTCACCGCTCGGATTATACGAAGTGTGAACGTTCACATAGAGATTATTGGTGAGAAGCGCTGCCCACATAGAATCCGGGAATGCCCATTCGCCGGTGGCGGTGCTGTCGGTCATGCTGAACGGAAAAACGACAGGCCCGTTTGTCCCGGCAGCGCCGAAATGGAAATGCGATCCGGTCACGTTCGATGTGAGCCCCGCTACCGTCACACGGTAGACGAGGACGTTCGAGTCGGGCTTAAAGATTGCCCAGCCCGTTCCGGTCCCGGTCACTGAGAGCGCGGGTACATCCTGCGCCCCGTCGAGGCTCATCGATATTCCCAGGTCCGGCGCCACCTTGAGCTGGCCGCGAATCTCGCCGCCCGGATACTTTTTCGAATGGATATTTATGTAGATGTCGCCTTTCATCAGCGCTGAGATCAGGCTGTCGGGAATATTTGTCCATATACCCGATGCCGTATTGCCGGTGAAAGAAGATGTAATGCCTTCTTCAACAGGGCCGTTCGTTCCCGCGGCGCCTAGGTGGAAATGGGCAGCGGTGAATGTGCTGTCGAGATTCGCGTAGGTCACCCTGTAGGTCAGGCTCCCGCCGGCGACATTCAGGACTGCCCATGCCGTACCGGTCCCGTTCGAGACAGCAGCAGGGACGGATTGACTCCCGTCGAGGCTCGCAGTTAAGAATACTTGCGCCGAAACCGGCTTTGAGAGAAGGGTGGATAATAAAAACAGGAACACTATCGTCGATCGTTTCATGTACTCCTCCTTATTCAGTCTCTATCTCTGATCCTTGCTCACAATCCCACAATCCTACGGAAACCGGTCGACTCAGCTCTTCCGGCTTCCTGATTTGTGCAACGATATTTTGTTCAAGACGGTTCCCATTTCCCGTCACCTGCAGGGGAGGTTCACCGCGCGCGCCGACGGCGGTCAATTGCAGTTTAGCGCCTCCTTTGATTACATTTTCAATGCCGGGTGCGACTGTTGCTTCGAAGCCGCAATTCCGCTGAAAACGCTCAATAAACACGGATTCGGGTATGGCAGATTATATAATAAATGAAATAATAAGACGGGCTCTCGCCGAGGATATCGGAGGGGGAGACGTTACGACAAATTCTATCGTGTCTCCGGATTCAGAGGTCAGCGGCCGGTTCATCGCCAAGTCCGCCGGGGTCGTCGCCGGCTGGGATGTCGTCAGGGCAACCTTCCGGCTTGTCGACGAGAGAGTGAAACTGTTCCAGTCAGTGTCGGACGGTACTGAGGTGAAGGGCGGCGAGTCGATAGGAAAGATTACTGGACCCGGAAGGGCGATACTTTCCGGCGAACGTGTCGCACTTAATTTTTTACAGCGGATGTCCGGTATCGCGACCGCGACGCGCCGGTTTGTCGAGGCCGCCGCGGGGACGCGTGCCGTAATCCTTGACACGAGGAAGACGGCGCCCGGTCTCAGAGTTCTTGACAAGCTGGCTGTCCGGATCGGAGGAGCTTCGAACCACCGCACCGGGCTGTACGACATGGTACTGATAAAGGACAACCACATCGCCGAAGCGGGCCGTATAACGGAAGCGGTCCGGCGGGTGAAGAAGAGCCATGCCGCGAATCTCAAGATGGAAGTCGAAGTGCGAACCCTTGACGAACTGCGGGAAGCTGTCGAACTCGGCGTCGACCGCATATTGCTGGATAACATGAGCATACCTGAAATGCGCAGAGCCGTCAAGATCGTTCGCGGTAGAGTTCCTCTCGAGGCTTCCGGCAATATGAATATCCGGAGAATCACGGCGGTCGCCGCCACCGGCGTTGATTTCATCTCGGTCGGAGCACTGACCCACTCCGTGATTGCCATGGACATAAGTTTAATGATAGAGAAGAAGTGATCGGATTTCAAATATGACCGTACAGGATATGTATCTGAGAATGAAAGAGAAGCTGAGGGACGTTGTGCCCGACGCTGAACTGAGAATAAAGGCCGAGCTGGCTTACGAGATAAACAGGCTGAAGGCGGAGCGTAACGCCGTTATCCTCGGACATAACTACATGGAACCCGCCCTCTACTATTCGATCCCCGACTTTGTCGGCGATTCGCTGGAGCTCTCAAGAAAGGCGGCACAAACCGACAAAGATATCATAGTATTCTGCGGCGTGCGCTTCATGGCCGAAACCGCGAAGATACTTGAACCCGGGGAAGACGGTCCTCCTTCCCTCGGAGAAGGCGGGCTGTTCCCTTGCGGCGAGCATCACCGCCGACGACGTGCGGAATCTCAAGGCGCAATTTCCGGGAGTCCCTGTTGTTACTTACGTGAATACGTATGCCGACGTTAAAGCTGAATCCGATGTCTGCTGCACTTCGGGCAATGCCGCGGCCGTCGTCAGGTCGCTCCACAGCGAAGTCGTGATCTTTCTGCCGGACGAATTCCTTGCCAGAAATGTTGCGGCGGAAACCGGCAAGAAAATAATCTTCCCGAAGAAGGGCGGCGCGAATTCCAACGGAGACTTCCAGATGATAGGGTGGGAGGGGAGATGCGAAGTGCATGAAAAGTTTACGGTCGACGACATCGTGAATGTCAGGAAACAATTCCCGGACGTCCTCGTCCTGGCGCATCCCGAGTGCAGTCCGGAAGTCGTCGCAGCCTCCGACTTCTCCGGGAGCACGACAGCCATGGAAAGATTTGTCAAAGAATCGCACTCTCCGAGATATCTCCTGTCTGACTGAGTGCTCGATGGGAGACAACGTTGCCGCCGCGAATCCCGACAAAGAGATGCTCCGGCTCTGCAATATCAGGTGTCCGCATATGAACCAGATTACACTTGAGGATACGCTGGATGCTCTGCGGAATACACAGTATGTCATAGATGTACCGGAAGATATAAGGGTGAAAGCCGCGCGCGCTGTCGAACGGATGATCGCGATCGGCTGAAGGCCCCTTTGAAGCTCACACCGCCAAGACCTGACAGAGAGTTGATATTGTTATGACAAACGAGGAGCAGGGACACTCCGGATTCGATACGGAAGTTCTCATCATCGGAACCGGGATTGCCGGGGCCGTAGCGGCGCTTCAACTGGCCGATGCCGGTTTGCAAGTCACGCTGGTGACACGTTCGCAGAAGCCTGAGGAGTCAAACACTTATTACGCCCAGGGCGGCATTGTGTACACCGCTCATGAGGACTCCAGGGAGCTTCTGACGGAGGATATTCTCCGCGCCGGGGCTGGATATTGCAACCCAAGGGCAGTGGAAGTCATCGCATCGGAAGGTCCGGGACTCGCGCGTGAGATACTCATGGAGAAAGTGAAAGTTCCTTTCGACCGCGCTGAAAACGACGAGCTCTCTCTCGTGCGCGAGGGGGGGCATTCGATTAACAGGATAGTGCACGCGACGGACGCGACCGGCCGCGCCATCGAGATGGCCCTCCTGAAGTCTCTCGAGAGCCGCCCGAAGGTCAGGTTACTTACCGGTCACACGGCGGTTGATCTGCTGACTCCCGCACACCATTCCACGGATCACCTGAGGATTTATGATCCGCTCTCGTGCGCCGGAGCCTATCTGCTCGACCAGGAAACCGGGGGGGTGGTCAGATGTCTCGCCCGAAAGACGGTACTTGCGACCGGGGGAATAGGGCAGATATTTCTGCGAACCACGAACCCGTCGGGCGCGAGAGGTGACGGAGTCGCAATGGCTTACAGAGCCGGGGCAAGGGTTATAAACAGTGAGTTCGTCCAGTTCCACCCGACTACTTTCTACCAGCCCAACGCGCCGAGCTTCCTGATTTCGGAAGCCGTCCGCGGCGCGGGAGCCAGGCTTGTCGACGCCGATGGAAAACCTTTCATGGAGAGCTACTCTCCGGAATGGAAGGACCTCGCTCCGCGTGATGTAGTGTCAAGAAGCATACATCAGGAGATGCTCTCGAAAGATGTCACGAATGTCTATCTGGACCTTCGTTCATACATCCCGAAAGATAAAATCAAGGAATTGTTCCCGTCTATCCGCGAGGAGTGTCTGCTTTACGGGGTCGATATCGCCGATGAGCTTATCCCGGTGGTTCCCGCGGCCCATTATTTTTGCGGCGGGGTCTGGGTCGATGAGTGGGGACGAAGTTCCGTCGAATCCCTCTACGCTGTGGGTGAGGTTTCATGCACAGGACTCCACGGTGCCAACAGGCTCGCCAGCACTTCACTCCTGGAAGGTCTCGTATGGGGTGTCCGCGCGGCCGAGGATATAGCTCGAAGCATCAAAGATTCCCCCGACCCGGCGGGATATGAAATTCCGCTTTGGGAGGACACGGGGACGGAGAATGCGGACCCCGCGCTCATCAGCCAGGATATGAGCGTCCTGAAAAATATCATGTGGAACTATGTCGGGCTCGTCCGAACAACAAGGCGTCTTCGAAGAGCGATCCGCGAGCTTCGACACCTGGAATCGGAAATAGAAAGTTTCTACAGAGCCGTCCGCCTGACGGATGAACTTGTCGGGTTGAGGAACGCCGTCAGGACGGGCCTGATCGTCGCGCTGGCAGCCTGGGAGAATAAGAGCAGCGTCGGCTGTCATTACAGGATCTAGTATTTTGCGGGCGGACTCTGTGAAGTAGAGCGATTTTCACTTATCGCAGCGACGCCTTGCCGCAAAGAATAGATTAAGAGAATCAAAGAGGTCTTTGCGTCTCGGCGCCTTCACGGTTGAAAACGGTCGGGCAAAATGTCAGGGCGGATTGATGAAACACTTACCTGCGTTTAAGGCGGCAGTGGTCGCCGCCGCGGGGATCACTATGGGGAGGCTCTTCCCGGGCTACTCCATTGTCTTCCTTTCCGGCGCGGTTGCCTTCGCGATTGTTCTGGCGGGGTGGTTCCTGTTCGGTAGGGAAAGACCGGGAGGTTACGTCGCGGTCGGAGCGTATTCATCTCTTTTGTTTGCGTTCGCCTTCTATATGAGCGTCAATCTTGCCTCGTTGAATGAGGCCCGTCCGGGGGCCTTTCGGGTTTTCGCGGGGACTGTCGACGAGACTCCGCGCGACACGTCGCAATACTCGATCATGCTCACAAACTGCTACGGCTTTGATAAAGGCTGGCGCGCGATTCAAGGCGACCTTGTACTGACACCGAAATCGACCCTCTCTCTGGCCATCGGCGACCGGATAATCTTCACCGGAAAGGCCGGTGTTATCTCCGCCGCGAGAAACCCGGGGCAATTTAATCTCAGGACGTATTACACACTCAACGGCATTGCCGGAAGAATCTATCTGAAAAACGATGGAGACCTTCTCGCTGTTGAGCATGACCGCGGCTTCGGCTTCCGCAGGGATATCGTCGAGCCTGTGAGAGTCTTCATTCGCCAGAAGACGAGTGCACTTATGTCCGGCGAGGAGGCTGCGCTTGCCAGGGCAATGGTGTTGGGGGAAAGGGCGGGGATAAACCGGGAAATCAATGAGCAATTCATTAACACCGGAACGATTCACATCCTCGCCGTATCGGGACTGCACATCGGGTTCCTTACCGGGATATTGATGATGCTGGCTTCGCTTATCAGAACTCCGCGCCGATGGCGATTCTTTGTGATCGCCCCAGTTCTCATTCTGTACGCCTATGTAGTTGGATTGAGCCCAAGCGTCGTGCGTGCGGTCATTATGGCTCTTGTCGTTCTGCTTGGATTGTTCCTCCAGAGGAAAAGCCGGACGCTGAACTCGCTTGGTTTTGCGGCGCTTGCGATACTCGCCTTCTCCCCAGCACAGTTGTTCTCGCCGGGCTTCCAGCTGTCGTTCGCCGCGGTCTTGTCCATCGCATTCTTCTACGAAAGGATAATCGCTCTGGTCAGGAAATCCCATCCCGCGTTGTTGGAGCGGCCGTTTCTGAATTCCGTAGTTTCTACAATGCTGCTAACGTTCGCCGCAACGCTCGGCACGATCCCTCTTTGCGCTTACTACTTTAATAGAGTCTCCGTCGCGGGCGTCTTTGCCAACCTCCTCATCGTTCCTCTCTCTGGAATTTTCATGTCGATGGACTTCACTTTTCTTTCGGTTAGCCTGTTGTCAGTCCCCGTTGCTTCCGTCTATGCGGCTGCCGCGCAATTGATAGCCTTCGTCATCCTGGAGATAAATTCACTAATCGGGTCGTTAAGCATAAGCAGCATCAGGGTCGGTGACTCGGCAATGTTGTTTGGGGCTCTCTATCTTGTTTGGCTGACCGCGGTGATTTGGTTCGGAAAGGATTCTATTCCGAAGAAGTTGATCTTCGCGATGCTTCTCGGCGCGAACATGGTTCTCTACGCCGGTTTATTCACGACACGCACTGAGGCTCGGATGTATGTGTTGGATGTTGGACAGGGAGACGCGATATACCTGGAACTGCCGGAGGGTAAAAATATGTTGATCGATGCCGGATCGAAATTCGGCAATTATGATGCCGGTGCCCGTGTGATTGTCCCGTTTCTCCGGAAGCTGGGAGTCAGGAAGTTGGATTACTTCGTGGTGACCCACCTTCACAGCGATCATGTCGGGGGCGCGGCAGGGGTGCTCAAAGACGTGAAAGTCCGAGATTTCATTTATCCTGATCAGGTTTCACGTTCAGGGACATGGACGAGAACACTGGCATGGGTCCGGGCGCTTGGAATTCGGGCGAGGACCGTGCGGGCGGGAACTGTCCTGGATTCCGGCCTGGCTTACAGGGTCTATGTCCTGCATCCCAATGGGCGGTACACCGGGGACAAAGGCGTCTCGTACAAGACGAGGTTCAACGACGGCTCTATCGTACTCAAGGTTTGCATCGGCGGGAACAGCATCCTCCTGACAGGAGACATCGAGCAGCGCGTCGAACGCGAGTTGACGAAGACGTACGGTGCCTTTCTGTCCTCCGGTGTATTAAAAGCCGGGCATCACGGGAGCATAACGAGCTCATCACAGGAGCTTCTCGACAAAGTTCATCCCGGATACGCGATCATTTCGGTAGGAAAGGGAAACAGGTTCGGCCATCCCTCGCAAACCGTTATCGACAGGATGTCCAGGATGGGGGTCAACGTTTGGAGAACTGATTCACTCGGTGCCGCATTTGTACGTGTACGACTCGATGAGTCTCAAATCGTCGATTGGCGTTGAATTCGGGAGCCCCAATTCGCGTAACCCACGGAAAACTTGAACGTTATCCTCTCCCGCCACCTTTCAAATCCTTGATTTTTACTGCATGTCGGTTTAAATTCCACAGCAAAAAAATGAGGCGGAGAGTTTGATCAGACTGAGTTCTGATGACAAGAACCTGCAGGAAAACCTGAAAAGTGACGGCAGCATACCCGAGCACATCGCTATCATCATGGATGGCAACGGTAGATGGGCGAAGCAGCGTGCCTTGCCCCGTGTTGCGGGACACCGTGAAGGCGTAAACTCCGTCCGTGATATCGTCGAAGCCTGCGGACAGCTCGGTGTGAAGTGCCTTACACTCTATACTTTCTCGACGGAGAACTGGAAACGGCCGATGCAGGAAGTCTCCACGCTGATGAGGCTGCTCGTGAAGGCGCTTCGGGATGAGACCGACAGACTCTACAGGAACAACGTCCGCCTTACAGCAATCGGCGACCTTGAATTGTTGCCGGCGGGAGTACAACGTGAGCTGGTTGATGCTTTTGAGAGAACGAGTCGCAATACAGGGCTGAACCTTAATCTCGCATTGAGCTATTCCGGCAGGCGTGAAATTGTGGAAGCGGCAAGAAAAATTTCAGCAGATGTAGCGAGCGGCAAATTAAACGTGGACGGGATAAGTGAGAGTCTCTTTTCGAAGTACCTGTATACCGCGGCTATGCCGGATCCGGATCTCCTGATCAGAACAAGCGGCGAGTTCCGCATAAGCAACTTCTTGTTGTATCAGTCCGCATACACGGAGATTTACTTTTCGAAAGTATATTGGCCCGATTTCCGCAGGAGACAGCTCTATGAGGCGATAACCGATTTCCAGAAACGGGAACGAAGATTCGGCCTCGTGAGCGAGCAGGTAAAACGCCTCCAGACGATTTGATAATTCAATTAACCAGAGTGAGCAATTTTCGCGAGGGAAGCAACCGCGGCGTTTATTTTTCGTCTAAGGAAGGAAAATAGCCCGCGTTGGATTGTCCCCCACAGCGAGCGCATTGTTCGGACACCTTTAAGCTAATGGTTTTTCCGGAAAGAATCTGATAAGGATGAAGTATCTTTTTTTGTTTCTCGTGGTCGGGTCGATGATTGTCACCGCACAGGCGCAGACTGAAGAGAAGGCTAAACCCCTGAAAATTCTGGGGATTTCGGTCGAGGGGAATAAGCAGACGGACGCCGCGGCGATCATCAGGTATTCGGGACTGCAGATGGGGGAGGAATTCACGCCGGGCGGCGATAAAATACGTCAGGCGATAAAACAACTCTGGTCGCTTGGAATCTTCTCGGACATCGAAGTTCTCCTCGACAACCGCGTCGGTGACGGCGCTTTCCTTCTCGTCAAGGTAAAGGAATACCCGAGGCTTAACGACATCGTGATTAAGGGCTACGACGAACTGAGCGAGAAGGACATAAAGGAGCAGATCAATCTCATCAAGGGACAGATCGTTAACCCGCAGGATCTAAGCACGCTTGTTTACAACATCAAGAAGAAGTACGAAGACAAGGGATACCTCCTGGCACAGATCGATCCCAAGCTCGAGCCTGTCGCGGACACTGCGGATGCCCCCGTCAATCTTGTCGTAAACATCGACGAGGGCAAGGAAGTGAAGATCGAATCGATCACTTTCAGCGGAAATCACGAGTTTTCCGGCGGGGACCTGCGCGGGGCTATGGACGATACGAAGGAAAAAGTGTGGTGGATGTTCTGGCGCAGTGCCAAGTTTGAACGGAAGAAATTTGAGGACGATAAACAGAAGATCGTCGATTTTTACAGAGAGCATGGCTATATCGACGCGTCGGTCATCTCCGATTCCATATGGTACAGTCCCGACAAAGAGAATATGTTTATTCACATCAACCTCTATGAGGGGAAGAAGTATTACATCAGGCATATTGTATGGGAGGGGAACACGCGTTTCCCGACCAGTGTACTCGACGAACGGATCGGACTCAAACCCGGAGAAGTCTACAATAAGAAGAAGTTCGACGAGAACCTCCGCGGGAATAAAGACCAGACCGACGTAGCATCGTTATACCTGGACACCGGCTACCTTACTTTCAATGTCGAGCCGACGGAAACGCGGGTGCCGCCCGATTCGGTGGATCTTAGGATCAGGATTTACGAGCGCAACCAGTTCCGGGTCGGCGAAATAATTATTAACGGTAATTCGAAGACTCAGGACAGAGTTATCCGGCGGGAGCTGTTCACCGTCCCGGGTGATTATTTCTCCCGGGCACTCATTATCAGGAGCGTCAGGCAGCTTTCGCAGATGAATTATTTCGATCCGGAGAAGATCAAACCGGATTACTACATCGTGAACGATTCGACGGTGAATGTGACGTACAGTGTGAAGGAAAAATCGAGCGACACCTTCAACATGTCGATCGGGTACAGCCAGCTTTTCGGATTCACGGGATCGATCGGAGTCAGCTTCAATAACTTCGACATAAAACACCCGCTGCAGGGCGGAGCCGGGCAGGCTCTCAATTTCACCTGGCAGTTCGGTGTCAGCAGCTACTACAGGACTTTCTCTCTCGGTTTCAGTGAGCCGTGGTTCATGAACACCCCGACGTCTCTCGGCGTAAACGTATTCGATACGCGCCAGATCTACACATACGACTACCGGATGACCGGCGGATCCATAAGCATCGGACGCAGGCTGAGATGGCCGGACGATTATTTCCGCGGCGACTGGATCCTGACAGCCCAGAAAAACAATTTCATTAGCGGACCTACGACGCTTTATCCCCTCGGAGTGAGCGACGAGTTCAGTCTTACTCAGGTGATTTCGAGGAACAGCACGGACAGCCCCATATTCCCATCGGTCGGATCGAACGTATCGTTATCTGATGAGATTGCCGGGCCGCCGGTCTTTCCCGGAGGAACAAGCTTCCACAAGCACATATTCACGGCGGATTTTTACACGCCTTTGTTTGGTTCGAACCGGGTCGTCCTTTACAGCGGGACAATATTTGGTGTCATCGGCGCTGTGAAACCCCATCTGTCCGTGCCGCCGCTCGAGATGTTCTATATGGGAGGAACCGGCCTCGGCTACATCTCGACCACCCCGCTGAGGGGATATGCAGACCAGAGCGTGGGCCCGAAGGATGCGAACGGAAATCCGACAGGCGGCAACGTGATGTTCAAGCAGACGATGGAATTGCGCTTCTCGATCCTGCAGGACCCGATGCCGCTGTACGTGCTGCTGTTTGCCGAGGGAGGCAACGTTTACACCAATTTTGCCCATACGAATCTTTTCCAACTTGACCGTTCCGCCGGTTTCGGGGCCAGAATTCTCATAAACCCGATCGGATTGGTGGGCTTTGACTACGGCTACGGTTTCGACCCCACCGGACCGCTATCCGGCCCTTCCGGCTGGCATTTCCATTTCCAGTTCGGCAAGAGCTTTTAAGTCTCAGGACTGTTAATTTTATGTCAAACAAAAAGAGAGGTTAGAAGTGAAAGAGAAATTCATTGTTCTGTTATCGTCGGCGATTATCCTGTCGGCATTGGGTTTCATGTTTGCTGTATCCCCGAAGAATGAGCCGTTGAAAATCGGCTATGTTAATTCCGCCACGATTTTGAACCAGTTACCGGATGCGCAGGGTGCCCAGAGAAAGCTGGACGCGCTGATGAAAGCCTGGAGCGACACCGTCGACCAGATGTCAAAAGAGTACCAGACGAAGGTCGACTCCTACACCAAGCAGTCGGCGATGATGACCGACCAGGCCAAGCAGCAGGCACAGCAGGATATAAACGCTCTTCAGCAGCAGATATTGGCGTATCGACAGGAGAAGGTCGGTCAGGGCGGCGAACTCGACCAGACCCGGGAACTGCTTCTGAAGCCGATCCGCGACAAAGTGTACGGCGTTATCGCCCACGTTGCCAAGGCAGAGAAGATGCAGTTCGTTCTCGACAAGAGCGACCAGGCGGCGGTAATTCTCTACGCGGATCCCGACTACGATCTCACATACAAAGTGCTCGATATCTTAACAAGACAGGTGGTAAAGTAAAATCATGAAAACGAGAGATTTGAAATTATGGTCGCTCGTTTCTGCCTTTATCCTTCTTTCCAGCACGTTGGGTTTCGCCCAGCAGAAAATCGGATGGATCGATACCCAGGAAATCATGAAGAAGCTCCCTGAAGCCATCGAGGCGCAGACGAAACTCGATGCGTTCGTCAGCCAGTGGCAGACGGAGATCAACAAAATGCAGAGTGACCTTCAGCAGGAATCGGATGACTACCAGCGAAGGCGCCTCATTCTGCCGGAACAGGCCCGGATCCAGGAAGAGCAGAAACTTGGCGATATGCAGAAAAAAATAATGGACCTCAGGAACCAGAGGTTCGGTCCGAACGGAGATCTTGCACAGCAGCAGAACACTATCATGAGACCCGTTCAGGAAAAGGTTCTGCAGGCAATCCAGGACGTCGCTAAAGAAGGCGATTACGATTACATATTCGACAAGAGCGGCCAGGTCCTCCTGATGTATTCGAATCCGAAATACGATCTCACGCAGCAGGTGCTGGACAAGCTCAAGATACCTTCGACTACCACTACGCCGACGACGACACCGCCTTCGACGAATCCTCAGAATCCGGGTCAAGGCATTCATTGATGAAGGTCTCCGACATAGCCAGACTCATCGGAGCGACCGTCGATGGCAATGCCGAAGTTGAAATATCCGGAATAGGGAAGATCGAAGATGCCAGGCCAGGAGAGATTACTTTCCTGGCCAACCCGAAGTACCAAAAATATTTCGATACGACGGGGGCGTCCGCGGTAATAGTCTCCGAGAATTTCAAAGGAAAGCGTCCTGGTCTGACGCTCCTGAGAGCCAAGGACCCATACGTAGCTTTTGTTTTCACTCTTAAAGCGATGATACCTCCGCCGGAGCCTCTCTCCGCCGGAGTTAATCCGGTCGCTTACATCTCTCCGAAAGCAATCATCGGGAAAGACGTCCGGGTCGGAGCCTTCGTATGCATCCTGGACAACGCGAGAATCGCGGACGGAGTGAAGATCTCGCACGGCTCGGTCATCGGTGAAGACGTGG
>CAWEBD010000070.1:0-14772 GCA_963806435.1 uncultured Bacteroidota bacterium | reverse complement strand
GAAAAACCAAACTCAGTCGGACATAAATGCGGCGCTCGCCGGGCGCGACGGCATCGATATAGTGATGCGCCCAACCGGCGGAAAAGCCGTCCTGCACGCCGAAGAACTCACATATTCCGTCGTAATGGAAACTCGCGGCATGTCAGTCAGGGACAGCTACAACATGATCAGCACGGCCCTCGTCGAAGGTCTAAGGACGCTGGGTGCGGACCTGGAGTTGTCGCAAAGCTCGGCGGATTTTCAGAAACTGTTCCGAGATCCGTCGGCTATTCCCTGTTTTTCTACTTCGGCGGTCTACGAGGTGGAACACCGCGGGAGGAAACTCGTCGGGAGCGCGCAGCACAGATTCGGCGGCGTGCTCCTTCAGCACGGTTCGGTTCTGATCGGCGATTATCACAAGGAGATCGTGAAGTATCTCAACGTCGGCGAGGAGTTGAAGGAGAAGACCCGGCAGGATCTCGAATCACACACGACGACGCTCAAAGAGATCCTCGGCCGGGACATCGGGCGCGGCGAGATCATCGGGGCTGTCAAAGGCGGGTTTGAGAAGACCTTCGGTGCCGACTTCTCAAGCTCTGCCGGAACAAATCTCCGGCGCAAAATTGGAATGTTCGGCAGCCGGTAACGGCCGGCTGTCGGGAAAGGAGCGAAATATGGCGGAAAAATCAAAAGCGAAAGCGGTGACGACCCGGACAATAATCGAGTCAAAGAAGAGCGGCGAGAGAATAGCCGCTCTTACGGCCTACGATGCCATCACGGCCCGAATACTTGACGAGTCGGGAATCGATATTATCCTCGTCGGTGACTCGCTATCCAACGTTTTCCAGGGAAACGACACGACGATCCCCGTGACGCTTGACGAAATGATCTATCATGCGAAGATCGTCACCCGGGCCGTGAAAAGGGCTCTCGTCGTCGTGGATATGCCTTTCATGAGTTACCAGGTGGACGTTCAAGAGACGCTGAGCAACGCGGGTCGAATCCTGAAAGAGACGGGCGCGAGCGCCGTCAAAGTCGAAGGAGGCAGAGCTATCGCGGAATCCGTGCTCAGGATGACGGAAATCGGCATCCCCGTCATGGGGCACCTCGGGCTCACTCCCCAGTCGATAAACAAATTCGGAGGCTACAAGCCGAGGGGAGAAGACAAGGAAGAGGCTGCTGACATATTGGCGGACGCGAAACTCCTGGGGTCAGCGGGTGTGTTTGCCATAGTGCTCGAGAAAATTCCCGCCCAGCTGGCGGCGAAAGTGACGAGGGCCGTCAAAGTGCCGACGATCGGGATCGGTGCCGGTCCGAGCTGCGACGGACAAATCCTCGTCTATGCGGATATGCTTGGACTGACGCAGGAATTCAAGCCGCGGTTCGTTCGTCATTACGCCAACATTGCCGAGGACATGCACAACGCTTTTCTCCGGTACATCGATGACGTCAAGAACGGCAAATTCCCGTCGAAGGAAGAGAGCTATTAAAGCCGGGTGAAATTTGTCCGGCGATCTTCTCTTTGAAGAGCTTGATTTTCTCTTATTCATCGTTTAATGTCTCACGTGGTTTAGGGCGCAGCAGTGAGTATTACAGAACGGAGTAAGCTTGTGGGCAAATGGGTCGAACGCGGGTGTGCGAGTAATATCTCCGAAAACGGGCGTTGTGCCGGGACCAAGACGCCTTGATTAGGTGAACCAGGGCGTTCGGATCCGGCATTGCTTCTGCCGGGCCGAGCGGGCACACGTGACTCTGTCTGAAATGCCTATAGCCTTTTAGGGCAAGCACCTCCCCGCGAGGAGTTTAGAAATGAGACAATCAAAGACTCCTCGATCACGACAACATGCTTACTGGCGGAATGGTATTCTCAGCCGTTATAGTCTAATCATGGCTAGGCCCGTTTCCAGCGGGTGATTGATATTGTTGGGAGGCAAAAGTGAAACAAGAAAAGAAGTGTCGATTCAACACAGCGTTGATTACTGTCGCCGTAACAATGTTGTCCCTTGTGAATATTTCGTACTCGCAGCAGATGACTGCGGTATCCGACAAAGGGATGGACACACTGTCCAATCCAATCGTATCGTTGTCGATTGGAAACAAATTTGTCTTCGACGGTGCATGGGGGATTAACGGCGGTGTAGGTAGCGGTCGCTGGTTATTTACCGAGGAGATCATCGGCGATACGGCAGTTAATAATGTGGCGTACGCGGTTGTGAGAAGACACCCGAGTTTTGCCTCTCTCAGGATACCGACCAATTCCATCGATTCACGCGATGACACAATGATGTTTAGAAGATGCGACGGACACAAGTTCTACGAGTATCGACCGTCATTGGATTCAGAATTCCTACTCGTTGACTTTGACGATTCAATCGGTGTCGAGTATCCCCACTACGGACCGGTCATATCACGTCAATTTGAACCGGTCCTGAATGACACGCCGTTGGTAATTGAGGTGCTTGTTTTCTACGGTGGGACGTACCTACACAGAGATTACGCATCGAAATTTGGATTTCAGGGTTACTTCGCCCTCGGATCGGGGATGCAAGCAATAACTCGCCTCATTGGGGCGGTGGTTGACAACGTCGTTTATGGTGACACCACTCTGTTTGACAGCATCCAGACCGGCACGAAAGAGGTCCTAACAATTCCGACGACGTACAACTTGTTTCAGAACTATCCCAACCCGTTCAACCCTTCCACGGAGATTCGCTACGATTTGTCCGCACGGGCCAGGGTAGTACTGAAAGTGTTTGACATGCTCGGCAGGGAAGTGGCAACGCTGGTGGACGGTATTAAAGAGGCAGGAAGCCACGATGTGATTTGGAACGCCGGGCGGTCCGCCAGCGGAGTTTATTTCTACCGGCTGCAGGCAGGTGACTTCGTTCGGATCAGAAAGATGGTTGTATTGAGGTGATCCTCAGAAGTTATCTTCTTCGGCGCTCTGAGAAGGGCCTTGCCTAGTCGCCTGCAAGCTCTCCCGGGCAGCGGAACTACTTGAGTTACCAGGATTGGTTAGTCTTGTTTTGTTCGCCATTTGCCGGTAATCTTCAGTACTGTTCACCAAGGAAGTAGGGATGCAATTAAAGACGAGGGTTGACGACATGGAAGCCTGTGTAAATCATCCCAACAGGAAAGCACTTTCTGTCTGCCACGGCTGCGGGAAGCCATACTGCAAATCATGCCTCGACGAGGGGAACGAATTCTATTACTGTAAAAACCCGGCCTGCCAGGAGCTGTTGAGGAAGGAGACTTCCGTGACTCTCCTCCCGCCGAGGGTAAACTGCCCCCGCTGTTCCAGCGAGCTGGAACTCACGGACGGCGACCGAGCCTCGAAGAAATTTCACTGCCCGGAATGTGAGGCATTCCTCGATTTCACGAGCGATCCGCCGGTGGCACTCGACCGCAAGGACTACACGAAGGTGTTCTCTTCCATGAATCAGGGTCATATCGCGCTCCTTAAATCGATCCTTGACGATGCCGACATAGATTATTACGTCGTCGGCGAGTATTTCCTGGCAACGGATCCGCTGATCCAGCCGGCGAAGTTCTATGTGCTTAATGGCCAGGTAACCGAGGCAAGTGAGATCGTGAAGAAGTTCAGCGCAAACCTTTTTGCGGTAACGAGACGGAAGGATCTCGCGGAATAGGGCGGACCGACGGTTGGTACGCACGCTCGGAGGCTCTGATCGCATCACGCATTTTGACAACTGCGCCGGGAAACAATCGGAATCGCGGTTTTGTCTTTCGCAGGTCCAAGGGTGGGGGCATTCCCCGAGGGTGACCGCCTGCACTCGCTTTTGTCCAAAGCTTGACATTCACTACACGTCGGACTAAATTAATTCAAAATTTGCACATTAAGAGCGCTTACATATCGACGAAAGGCAAGGGACTGACAGCGCCGGCTCCATCACGCTCCACGATCATTTCCGAAAAGACAGGAACTCGCAAAGAAAGCATTTGCGCACCAGTTGTTTATTTCCCGAAAGATTCAATTGAAAAACCGGGCGGGCTGTACGTGGCAAAAGCGGCCGGCAGACGAATCATTTCCGTGGCCTGCCCGCATGTCGGCCGTTAGAGCTGCTGACTTATTTGGAGGAGGTATTACATGCCAAACGGCAAGGTAAAATGGTTCGACGGTAAGAAAGGCTTCGGCTTCATCGAGCAGGATAATGGCGAAGATGTCTTCGTCCATTACAGCGACATAAAAACCGACAAGCAATATAAAACGCTCGACAAGGGAGTCGAGGTCGAGTTCGAGATCGTCGAAGGCGCGAGAGGTCTAAAAGCCGTAAATGTTACGGTAAAATAGGCTTTCGGACCAAGTTCTTTGAAAAACCCAATGTCGGAAGGATTTCACGGCATTGGGTTTTATATTATACTAGTAAGGAAAAAAGATGAGTTTTGAATTTAAACCCAAGGACATCGAGAGCATCGGCTCGGTACTGCAGACGAAACCCGTCAAGCAGGGCAACTTCTATCGATTCGACCTCTTCGACCTGAAATCCAAGCGTAAACTCGCCATAGAAATTTACCCCTCTCTCAAAATCGGCAAACGTAAAGGAAATCTCATATCCGTCTACACGATCAATTCCCATCTCCAGCTGCATCAGTGTACCGGTTACCTCGCCTCGGATCTACTCGGCGAAGTGACATTCTACTCGGAAGCGGACGGGAAGTTGAGCGGGTTGATCGTCGAACGCGAAGCAGGCTGCTCGTTGTATGCCAACGTCGACAAGAGCGTCCTCTCGGGTGACTTCACCCGGCTAGGACCCGAGGTCATGTTGAGCAGCATAGCACTTTCTCTCGCGGAGACAAGCATTAAGTGAAAGTCAGTCTGTTCGTCAACCACACCCCCGCACCCAAAATCGAACGTGCCAAACTTGCTGTCCTCATCCGTGAAATAATTCACGATGAGAAGAAGAGAGCCGATAGTATCAATGTTGTGCTTGTCGATGACGATTATCTCCTTGAAGTGAACAAGAAATTTCTGAATCATAATTATAAGACGGACGTCATTTCATTCGACCTTAACGGCGACGGTGAAATTGAAGGAGAGATATACGTCAGCGTGGAGCGTGCCCTTGTGCAGGCGAGGCGCTACAAGGTGCCGGTCGAAAGAGAGGTCCTGAGGTTGATCGTACACGGCATTTTGCACCTGACAGGCTGGCAAGACAAGACTCGCTCGGAAAAGTTGCGAATGAGAAAGCGCGAAAACGAGTTCATTGAGCGGTTTTTTGCCGGGCATAGAAGGCGATAGCTTGACTTTGGAATTTTTCAACATATATTTGTCTTGAGGATACATAGGAGATGCAGGAAAAAATCATCGAACTGATAGTCGTACTGATGAGGGAGATCCGTCAGACACGAGATATCTCGAAGGTAGACGTCTCGAAGTTGACCGAGAGCGGCTACAGTCAAACCGAAATCTCGACCGCGCTGAGC
Source organism: uncultured Bacteroidota bacterium (assembly GCA_963806435.1). Taxonomy (GTDB): domain Bacteria; phylum Bacteroidota; class Ignavibacteria; order Kryptoniales; family JAKASW01; genus JAKASW01. The sequence goes on along the minus strand of CAWEBD010000070.1, from coordinate 9,348 downwards.
TGGATCTACGACAAGATGAACCTGCGCGAGCCGTTGAAACGGGTGAAGGGTTCACGCGCAAGATCTTACAGAATATTTCATGAAGCCGAGCGGCAGATAATGACCAAGGAAGCCCGCGGGTTCCTCGTCGAGATGTATGAGCTCGGCCTCATCGATCAGCTCGACATGGAGAACATCATCGAGCGCTCACTTATGTCAGGTTCCAACGTGGTCGGAAGGGACGAAGTGAAATCGATCGTCGCAGGCGTCTTCTTCGAGTACAATTCTCCCGGTAAACCCGGAAGCAGGATTATGTTGAACAGCTCCGACACCATCAACTGAGTCGCAGCGAAGCTCGATTATCAGACTATTCTTTAACAAGATTGGTAGAATTCGCAAATGGCAAAGAAACTTGTAATTGTCGAATCACCGGCCAAAGCCAAAACAATAAATAGATACCTCGGAAATGACTACGTAGTTGAGGCGTCGGTAGGGCATATAAAGGATCTCCCGAAGAGCAAGCTCGGGGTGGATGTCGAGAAGGGATTCGAGCCCGAATACAAGACCATCCGCGGCAAGAGCGACATTATCAAGAAGCTCAAAGAGCTTTCCGAAAAAGCGAAGCAGGTCTACATAGCGACCGACCCTGACCGCGAAGGTGAAGCAATCGCCCAGCACATAGCCGAGGAGCTTAAGCAGGATTCGGATAAGGTCTATCGAGTCCTTTTCACCGAAATCACCCAATCGGGCATTTCCAAGGCGATGGAAACTCCCCTTAAAATCGATTCCCACCTCGTGTACGCACAGCAGGCACGCCGCGTCATGGACAGGCTGGTCGGATATAAAGTCAGCCCGCTCATCTGGAAAGCAGTTTACCCCGGCCTTTCGGCGGGAAGGGTCCAGTCGGTTGCGCTTAAACTGGTCTGCGAGCGCGAGAACGAGATTAACGGCTTCTCTCCGATAGAATACTGGTCTGTACTCGGGAAATTTCAGACCGAACGGGCGGAGGAATTTGAGGCGAAGCTATACTCCATCGCGGGAAAAGACCTCAGAGACCCGCAGGGGAGTGCCAACGGGAAAGAGCGTTCCAATAAAGAATTCTTTATTGGGAACCAGGCTGACGCCGAGAAGTTTGTCGCGGCCATAAAGACAGCTAAATACGCCATTACTTCCATCCAGCGGAAGGAGCAGAAACGGAACCCCGCGCCGCCCTTCATTACAAGCACTCTGCAGCAGGCCGCTTCGACACGGCTCGGCTTCTCGCCGAAACGCACGATGATGCTCGCCCAGCAGCTCTACGAAGGAGTGGAGCTTGGTCCCGAGGGACGCGTAGGCCTGATTACGTACATGAGGACCGACTCGACAAGGATCAGCGCCGAAGCGCTCGATGCTGCGAGGAGCTACATCAAATCGGAGTTCGGGTCGGAGTTCCTTCCTAAGGAAGCGAGGCACTTCAAGAAGGCCAAGGCTTCGCAGGACGCGCACGAAGCGATCCGCCCGACACACATGGAATACCTGCCGCAGGAGATCAAGAAGCATCTCCCGAGAGAAATGTTCCTATTATATGATTTAATCTGGAAACGCTTCATCGCCTCTCAGATGAACCCGGCAGTCTACGATCAGATGACAGTCTCAATAGATGGGACGCCGGCGTCAACTTCGGATGGTGAGGCTTTTGTTTTCAAGGCTACCGACTCACACGTGAAATTCGCGGGATTCCTGCAGGTCTACGACATCACGGCAGAGGATGCCGACATGACGAAACCCGATGAAGACAGCGACGAGCTGCAGAAGTTCAAGCTCCCAGCGGCCCTTAAGGAGGGAGAACCGCTCAACCTCGAAGACATTCTTACGAGGCAGCACTTCACGAAGCCGCCCGCCAGGTTCACGGAGAGCAGCCTCGTTAAAGAGCTCGAATCGCTCGGCATCGGAAGACCGAGTACGTATTCATCCATCGTTTCGACGATCGAAGACAGGGGATATGTCGAACTGAGGGAGAGAAGGCTCTTCGCTACAGACCTCGGTATGAACGTGAACAAGATCCTGTCGGCAAATCTTCCGGAGTTTTTCGACGTGAAGTTCACCGCCGGCATGGAATCGGAGCTCGACGAGATTGCAAGCGGCACTAAGAAATATCTTGACGTAATGAACGACTTCTATCATCCTTTCGACAAAGCGGTGAAGAGGGTAGAAGGGAAAATCGAAGAGATCAAATCGACAGTCGACGGCCAGCAGGTTGCCTGCGATCTCTGCGGCTCTCCGATGGTGATTAAATGGAGCCGGCGCGGAAGATTTCTCGCGTGCAGCAAATATCCGGAGTGCAAGAACACGAAGCCGATCGACGCGCACGACGACAACAACCGTCCGACCGGCGACAAGTGCCCTGATTGCGGCAACGATCTTATCTACAAGAACAGCAGGTTCGGCAAGTTTATCGGGTGCTCGAACTACCCGAACTGCAAATTCACAAAGAGTATTACGACGGGCGTGAAATGTCCGGAATGCGGCAAAGGCGAGCTCGCGCAGCGATTTACGAAGAAAAAGAGAATCTTTTACGGCTGCACGAACTATCCGAAATGCCATCACGCAACATGGGACAAGCCGGTGAACATCCCCTGTCCTCTCGGAGACTCCACTTTCCTTTTGGGCAAGTACACGAAGGCCAAGGGAAATTACTACAAGTGCCCGAAGTGCGAAAGTGAATTCTCACCCGAAGAGGCGCAAGCCCACCCGAGCTCGGAGAGCGTCGGCGGGCAGGCTGAAACCAAACCAGTAGCCGCTCCTGACGCAGGTGGAAAGGTCGAAGTTGCAGCGAAGTGAACCGTCAAACCGTCCATGAGTTTGTAGACTCTTTCCTCGACTATCTGAGGAAGGAGAAAAACGCATCGGAGAAGACTCTTGTGACCTACGAGCAGTCTCTGAGGGAATTCAACAACTTTCTGCACGAATATGCCGGAAGCGGCGAGCTTACGCTCGACAATCTTTCGGAGGGGGACAGCGTGCGCGCCTTTCTCGTCGAGCTCGACAAGCGCGGCAATGACAGGAGGACGGTCCGCAAAAAACTCTCCAGCATCAGGTCTTTCGCGAAGTACCTCGTCAAGTTCGAGTACATCGGCCAGGACTTCACCGGCTTCATCAGCACGCCAAAAGCAAATAAGCCGATCCCGGTCTTCGTCGAGGAGGAAGGGATAGAGAAGATACTCAGCGTTTCGCCCGATTCACCGACGGGCTACCGCGACAAGGCAATGATCGAGCTTCTCTACGGCACCGGAATGCGCGTGAGCGAGCTTTGCGGCCTGAATTTCGGAGACATTGACTTCGACGCGCACATGGTGACCGTGCTCGGCAAGAGGAGGAAACAACGGGTTATACCCGTCATCGACAGGGCGATCGACGCGGTCCGCAAATACATGAAAATCAGAGACAGCGTGTCGGAGAGCGCGGCGGACGGCCGGGCTATATTTATCTCATCTAACGGGAAAAGGATAATTCCCGCTTCTGTCTACCGGATCGTAGCGAAGCGCATCGGCGAAGTCTCGAGCGTCGAGCGGAAGGGACCGCATACACTGCGGCATTCGTTCGCGACGCACCTGCTCAATCACGGCGCCGATCTCGAGGCAGTAAGGCAGCTCCTGGGCCACGAGAGCCTCTCGACGACGCAGGTCTACACGCATTTGTCAATCGAACAACTAAAGAAGGTTTACAGGAATGCCCATCCGCGCGCGGGCACACAGAAGTCTGGACGTTGAAAGTATTTCAACGCATGGCATACGCCTTAGTCATGGAACCCTTAGGAAAGGTTCAGGCAACGGCGTGAGGGAGGCTTCGGCGATCCGGTTTGGATTCGCAGTCGGCTCGCGGATACACAAAATAAATTCCGACCATGTCGGAGCGCACACAAAATCAAAATGGAGGAATCTTATGAACATCAGCATCACTTCCAGACATTTCAAGGCTGAACCGGCTTTGAAAACTTATGCTGAGAATAAGGTCTCTAAGTTGCACAGATTCTTCGACGGAGTCGTCCATTGCGACGTCGTTTTTCTCAATGAACACTCCAAACCTAACGGAACGGATAAGATGGTAGAGATAACACTTTCGGTGCACGACAAAGTACTCAAGGCTGTGGAAACGACCGACGATTATTTTAAGGCGGTTGACAAAGCGATAGATAAACTTGAAACTCAGCTGGTGAAGTTCAAACAGAAGATGAGGCACGAGTGAGTAACACCGTTCGCTGAGTTGAACCTTTTGTTTTCTGAAAGGTCGCGGAACACTCCGCGACCTTTTTTTATGCCACTGAGAGAGCGATGAGACATGTCCCACGGGGTTCGATAATTCAAACGAATCGCAGATATTCCTATCTCGATCGGGAGGAGGGAATATTGGCTTGGACCATTCAGGAATCGCCGTAAAGGGGTGCGCGGAGCGTCCGTCTTTGCGCATGCTTTTAGGGTGCATTTGCGTGCTTTTGTTCATATATTTTTAGCGTCATGGCATCACGTGTATGGGATACAAAGGAAATAAGGCGAAAAGACGTCAGCGTCGGCGAGCTTTATAAGACGATGCATGAGAAGACGAAGCTCCAGCAGATCAACGGTGACATAGGCTTCGGCAGGCTCATCAACGACAAAAATGTGCATCGTCCCGGTCTCGCGCTCGCCGGCTATGTCGAACTGTTCACCTTCAATAGGGTCCAGATTTTCGGGAATACCGAAGTCCGCTATTTGAGTTCGCTGAAGCTGGAGGACCGCCGCCGGGCGCTACAGACCATTCTCCAGTTCGAGATCCCTTGTATAGTCATTGCGGACGGCAACGAGATAGAGCAGGAGCTCATTGATTTGATCAGCGAGCGCGGCATCTCGGTGTTCCGGAGCACTCTCGAGACGACCCGGCTCGTCTATTTCCTCGGCGAGTTTCTGGACCAGGTGTTTGCGCCGAGCACCGTCATCCACGGCTCACTCGTCGACGTCTACGGCATCGGCATCCTGTTCGTCGGCAAGAGCGGGATCGGCAAGAGCGAGATTGCGCTCGACCTTGTGGAGCGCGGTCACAGGCTGGTCGCGGACGACGCGGTCGGAGTCTACCGTCAGGGTGAAGATATCCTGATGGGGATGAGCTCGAGGATCGCACAGCACTTCATGGAAGTAAGGGGGCTTGGCGTTATAGATGTAAGGAGTGTCTTCGGTATCCGCGCGGTGAGGAAACGGAAAAGGATCGAGATTGTCGTCGAGCTTGAGGAATGGGACTCGACGCAGGAGTACACACGTACCGGGCTCGACCATGAATACATTTCTGTCCTGGGTGTCGAGACCCCGTTCATCAGACTTCCGATCCTGCCGGGCAAAAACATCACCGTCATCGCGGAAGTCATCGCGCTCAGCCATCTTCTTCGATTGTACGATTACGACGCGGCGGAGGTCTTCAACCAGAAGATACAGGAAGCGATAAAGAAGAAGAAAAAGGAAAGCACCGGTGCCAGCCGGTATTTCGAAAGGGACTTTGAGTAGAATGTTGAGAACTAAATCTTCGGGAAAAAAGAAAGGCCCGGCGGAACTGCCGCAGCCGACGGGAAGCCTTGCCGGAAAGGTGGCTATCGTAACCGGCGGTTCGAGAGGCATTGGAAAGTTCATAGCGAAGAGACTCGCTTCGGAGGGCGCATCTGTTGTCATAGCCGGCAGGACTATGCCACACCTCAGGATAACGGTCGAGGAAATCGCGGCAGACGGCGGGCGGGTGATCGCCGTACAGACCGATGTGTCGAACGAGAAGAGCGTCCACAGGCTTTTGTCGAAAACCCTGACGGAGTTCGGAACGATTGATATCCTCATCAACAATGCCGGGCAGTACATGGAGAAAGCGGTCACCGATATGTCCGTCGCCGACTGGAACAACGTCATCGGCACGAACCTGACGGGTCCGTTCCTCCTCTCCCGCGCCGTATTGCCGGAGATGATCGAGAAGATGGACGGAACGATTGTCATGATATCCTCCACCTCCGGCAAACGGGCAAAGGCGAATTCCGCAGCGTATTCCGCGTCGAAGTTCGGCATCGAAGGCTTCTCGGAGGCGCTGCTGCGCGAAGTCAGGGATTATAACATACGGGTCATCGTAGTGACACCGAGCTCAGTCGACTCGAGCGACAGGGAGAGCAGGCAGATACTAAAGGGCGGAAAAGGTGCCCGGCTCCGGGCTGAGGACGTCGCGGAAACCGTGGTCGCCGCGATCAAACTCCCCCCTCGCGCCCTCATACGAGAAGTGGAATTGTGGGCGACTAATCCGTAGGATCGAAAATTTTGAATTTTAAATTCTAAATTTTGAATTGGCCTGAGGGAAACAGGTTTGTGCTCGCAAATGTCTGCCGGTAAATCTCCTGTCGTTAGTTCTTTTAACCTTTTAACCTATTAACCTCTTGACCTTTTAACCATTTACCATGTCGACTTTTGAACCTTCATATATAAAGCTGTACGAATCGGGTGAGCTTCAGCGCCGCATAGATATCCTCGACGAGATGCTTGCGTCGTGCGATATCTGCCCGCTCGACTGCAAAATCAACAGGAAGGAAGGGGAAATTGCCAGATGCTATTCGCGCTACCTTCCGATAGTGAGTTCGTACTGCCCGCATTTCGGCGAGGAACCGCCGCTCATCGGCACGAACGGGGCCGGCAACATATTCTTCGGGAACTGCAACCTCCGCTGCGTTTACTGCCAGAACTACCAGATCAGCCAGAACTACAAGGTCGAGCTGAAGAACGAAATAAGCTTCGAAAGGCTGGCCGAGATCATGCTGGAGCTGCAGGGGAAGGGCTGCCACAATATCGGCCTCGTGTCTCCGACTCACTTTGTTCCGCAGATCGTCAAAGCACTCGGTATCGCTGTAGAAAAAGGTCTGCGGCTCCCGATTATCTATAATACCAACGCCTACGATTCCGTGGACGTGCTGAGGCTGCTCGACGGCATCGTCGATATTTATTTGCCCGATCTGAAATACGCCGAAGAGGCTGACGGTTATTCATATTCAAAGGTGAAGGAGTATCCGAAGTTCGCGCGGATGGCGTTGAAGGAAATGCACAGACAGGTCGGGAGCGAGCTGGTTATCGATGACGACGGTTTGCTTAAGCGCGGCCTGTTGATCAGGCATCTTGTGCTGCCAAACGACCTGGCGGGGAGCAGAGAAACTTTGAAATGGATCGCCGAAGAACTCGGGAACGATACCGCGCTGTCAGTGATGTCGCAGTATTATCCGACGAACAAGGCGGAATCCATCACGCTTCTAAGCAGGCACATTCGCGAGTCTGAATACGATAAAGTGCTTAACCTGCTCGACGAATTCGGTTTCGAAAACGGGTGGATGCAGAATTTCGAGAGCAAGGATTATTACAAACCCGACTTCACCGACCGCGTGGAACCGTTTAAAAGATAATCTCGGAAAACGGAACACGGATTACGCGGGCAGAACGGATATACGCGGATTTTACTTTTGCGAGAGACTGTGTAAAAACTCAATCCTTCCATCTTGTCATTCCCACGAAAGTGGGAATCCATTTTATTTTGCGAAGTCTGGATTCCCGTTTACACGGGAATGACCGTTGAGTAGTGGTTTTCACACAGTCTGGCGAATCAAAAGAAGAGCGAATCAAATATTGACCGGTGAGAACCCGTTTCCTTCCGTGTAATCAGTGTGCTTTTGTTTCCGGCTTCAATTGGAGTAATCATTCGTCCGGGCAAGCCGGCGGCTTTTCATCATCTTCTTCGAACGGGAAGAATATCTCCCTCGCATCCGGATTTGCTTTTTCTTTTATCGAGATCCCCTTCGGGTATATTTCGAGGTCGACTTTATCCTTCAAATACCCCGCGATGATCGCCGAGAACAGCTCTTCTTCCTCCCTTCGTGTGAGGCGCCGGGAGGGTACACCACTCGTGTTGTCGTCCATGACATGCTCTCTTTTCGTTTTTTTGTGCCTTTTCGCACTCTTCCTGAGTGTCCTACTTAGATTTATCGGAAGGAGAGCAAGTAAACTTGACCGGTGATGTGAAATCGGGTAAAAGAGCGTCAACACCGCAGCGGTAAAAGATTTCGAAATTCTTGTTGACAGTTTCGTGGCGGTGATTTAAAATAGGTCGAGATAGGTTCTTAAGCTCTACGGGTAAGTAACAAGGGCGAGCACAATTAAAGACCCAAATCATTGGTCGTAAATTCCTCCGTCAGGGAGGGCGCGACGCATACGGTCAAGCACGGTGTAGAGATGGCGGGTTGGCAACAGTATCCATTCGGGAAGAGCACCACAGCGAATGCAAATGAAACCGCGAGCAGCCGGAAGTAGCAGAGCGTTGAAGTCATCTGCGTTCAGCTGAAGAATTCGCGAAAGGGGAGTGAATTCGGAGCCCTTTTGCGATAACCAATGCGTGTATGCAGGTAGAGCCATGTCAGGCATAACTCCGCCGGGTCTTCGAGGCACCCTTTTTCTTCGTGGGCCTGGTGCTTTGCAAAACGCCGGGATCGCAATGCGAAATTATATTTCCGCAATGCCGGATGATTTGATCGAAATGTCCGATGACATTCTCGATTTGCCGGAAGGCGTGTTGGAAATGCCGAAAGATTTTCTCGCAGTGCCCGACGGCGATTTCGATTTGGCCAAAGTCGTGTTGGAAATGCCGAAAGAAAAGTTCGAAATGCGGAAAGTCAAGTTCGTAACGCTGAAATACTTTTTCGCAATGCAGAAAGACAGACTCGAAATGTCAAGATCCGTGTCACATTGGCAAAAGACAAATACGCATCGCGCAGCAACTGTCGAAAAATCATAGATAACTAAACAAATTAGGAGGAGAAAATGAACAAGAAGCGGGAAAACACTAAGTCGGCAAACAAAGCAGTCGACGCGGTATTGAATGAGAATACCGAGATAGTAACCGGGGTTTCGGCGCTTAACGAGGCGGTGATCCTATTCAGAAGCGATTTTGCAGTTTGCGAGGATGCCGAGGAGGGTTTCAACCGGGCAATGGACGGAAAAACAGCGGCAAAACACGACACGGAATACGCTTTGATAACGGCCCTGCATCCGGTAGGTCGTGCCCTCAGGTCTATTTCAAAGAAGGCGAAGAACCCGGAGCTTTTTGCGGTTGTGGATGTCGAGGAGTATGAGCTTGAGAAGATGAGGGATACCGAGCTCCTCGACTTCGGGAAGACCATTGCGAAGAAAGCGGTTGAGAATGCCGCGGGACTCGTGGCGTACAATGTTACTCCCCAGCAGCTGACCGACTTGCAAGCAAGAGTCGATGCATACGAGAAGGCGCTCAAGTCACAGGGCGGCGGCATGGCGAACAAGTCGAGCGAGTACGATTCGCTGAAGGCCGCGCTGCGGAAAGTGG
>CAWEBD010000069.1:0-17655 GCA_963806435.1 uncultured Bacteroidota bacterium | reverse complement strand
TCTTCTTGCGCTCTTCGGTCGGGGTCATGCCGGAGATGACGATGTCGATGGTGCCGGCCTGGAGGGCGGCGAGGAGACCGTCGAACTGCATGTCCTTGATCTCGAGGGTGACGCCGAGGTCCTTGGCGATCTCCTCGGCGATGGCGATATCGAAGCCGACGATGATGTCCTTGCCGTCCTTGACGCGAGTGGAACTCGTAGGGCGGTAGTCGGCCGAAGTGCCGATGACGAGCTTCCCGGCCTTCTTTACTTCTTCGAGCTTGTCGGCGGGTTTTCTTGGCGCAGCCGGTCAGGGCGACGGCTGCGAGTAGCAGAATCGCTACGAGATTCTTTACGTGTTTCATAGTTCCTCCAGTAGGTGCATATTTATGCATCGAAAAGAATAAAAATACATTGACGGCCTTTTAGTCAAGCCCGCGGGCAGAAGAGAGCCAGGGACAGAGCAGCCTTTCGGCGAGGTCGACGAGGGCGAAGAGTCCGAGACCGAGCAGCGGCGAGCGCCACGACGCCGCAGTGCAGATCGGCATACGCGACCGCGGCTCCACGCGTCCATGATGAAGTAGCCGATCCCGTTTTCCGAGGCGAAGGATTCGGCGATGAAGAGCACCGCGATGGCGGTGCCGCAGGAGAGCCGGATGGCGGCCAGGAGCGAGGGAAGCGAAGCGGGTACGACGACATGGCGCAGAATGGCGAGCCGCCGCCGCCGAACGCGCGAACGGCCTGGAAAGCGCGGCGATCCAGCGACCGGAAGGCGTCGCGGAGGCTCACGATGGCCTGGAAGACGACGATGAGGAAGATGAGCGCGATCTTGGACGCGTCCCCGAGACCGAGGAGAAGCATGAGCACCGGGAGGAAGACCACCTTCGGGATGGGGTAGGCGAGGTACAGCAGCGGTGCCGCGGCCCGGTCCAAAAGCGGCTGGACATATTGCTTGGGGAAATCCCCGACGAGCGCATCACGCCCCTTCCTTCCTTCACTTCGACTATTGCATTTGACACACGTATGCTTTTCTGCAGATATGCAGACAGCGAGGGAGCGACAGATCCCATCACCCCATTCATCAGATCCCCAGCGCGTCGCGCTCTACAGGCGACAATCCCGCAGAGGACGGCGCAGCGCCACCCCCACACCGAAGGCCGCAGGGCCTGTGGAAGAAAGCATGTCATCGGCGCCTTGCAACAGGGCATCAATTTCATCTTGCGAAAGCGAACCGTCTCCCATTGATCTCCTCCGTCATCGTCAGTTAACGACGAAATCCTTGAAATACACCTCTTTGACCTTGCCTGCAATAAGAATCACATTGACATGGGCCTTGATCTCTTCAGAGAGGGCAACTGAATCCTCGACAGTATCAAGTTCCTCGAATTTTTTTCCTCGAAGAATGATATTCACCATATGCTGAATCTGAACCGTGCGGGCGATAAGTTCGCCCAACAGCTCCTGATTATCTTCAAATCCCAGAGAAATCGTAATCTTTGCAAAATGAGGCTCCGCGTCACTTGTCGTCGTCTGAAACGTCGGCATATCATAATGCGCCAGCGGAGGAGGAGGCGGAGCAACAACAATATCCTGCTCTTTCTGATATGACCGTTCCTGCACATATTTTGACACAAGATAGGAAATACCGATTATGAGGAAGATGGCAAGAATACCCCCAACCACATAAATAAGGATCTTGATAATACGGGAAAGCGCAGTATTCGCACCAGCCGATTCGCTGCCGGCTTCCTTGGCCTCACCCGCAGACCCTTCCTCGGATTCCATCTCCTCTATTTTCTCTTCATCACCCATACAGGTCCTGCCCGAAGAAAATTACGTAACCTTTTCTAAATTATCGGCGAAATTCAGCGTATCTTCTACAGCCACAAACATAATTTACAGGAAAAAAACATCTCTCAAGTGGCAATTCTTCCAAAAAAGCATGTTTCCGACATCATAGATACTCAATGTGACATAATAGAAGAGATTATTAATATGTCAATTAATTTACGGATACGATAAAAAATCATGAGGCTCTGACCCCGTGCGAGAAAACTGTCGCCGAAACAAGCGAGAGTTCATACGTCAAGGACCCTTCTTCTCCTAACTGATTCATGCGTGTTCCCATATGCGCCATACACAATCGGCAGATCTGTCGAAGCAGCAAGACGACGAAGGAATTCATCAGCAGAGTCAATCTTCTGGATATCATAAACCGGCCTTGCCTGAACAAGTAATCTGGCAAGCTTCATCTGATGATCAAGATCCTTCACACCAGACAACGGCAAATCCTCTATCTGACCAAATTCATCTGATTCATACTTCGAACACCATCGCAGAACATGCCTTTTATCAAAAATATCCAGATGGCTCACAAGAAGCCCCGCAAGTTTCCCGACGCTGGCAAGCGCGTACCGAAGCAGCACTGCATCGGGATGACCTCGACGAAAAGAACCCTGCCAGCAATTATTATCATTATGAGACTCGGGAAGAAAATCAAGCTTTGGATCATGCGTTGGCAGGGGGACCATGTCCATGACGAGTAAGATATGTCCGAAGAACACCAAAATGCTGAACAGGTTCAGGAAACGCGAAATCTGCAGCCAAAAGATCGACCTCATCTGCATGAGTGCTGCTCCATGACGTATGAGGATGGAAACCTCGCCATTCATCAAGCAGCACACCTTGCGCTCCTTCAAAAACAACACTGCCCGGAAGATGAAGCCTCGCGGCAATGGCGTCAGCACCAGATGGAGGAACACGCTCGGTCAGATCAGAAATACGAATCAGCCATTTGTCGGATATTGTTTCATCCCGCAAGATCCTTAGCTCTGAGCTGCAAAGATCCACCAGATTCGAATGTCTCCCCGAATTCTGAAAGCAAACGGTTACGAATAACATCAAGTTTATCGTGCATTCTTTTCGAATTCATTAAATCTGCGTAATGGATGACTTCATTCGGATGATTCAATGCGTGATGCACTGTTTCGCCCACTCCTACGCCGCACGTTCCATGTGCCAGTTCTCCCCGCTGAAGCTCCCTTAATCGACCAGCCGCCTGATGATAAGGAGTAGTAATACGACAGCGCGCATCTATCATTAAACGATCGAGAGGATTATAGACGCCTTTCTTTCTCAGATAATCATACTCAACAAGCAATGCTGAAGGATGCACAACTACTGGATTCGAAAGCACCGTGTAAACTTCCGGGAGAAATGATCCTGAACCAAATTGTGAAAACGTATGATGCGATCCATCAGGAGTCACGACATTGTGCCCGGCCTGTGCGCCGCCGTTAAACCGCACTATTGTATGCGCATTCAAGCGGCGGCACAGGAAATCCGTAAAAAGTCCCTTTCCGCAATCTCCGAAACCCATACCGAGAACTGATACAAATCGTGGACGATCAGAACCTGAAACAGTCCTGTTATCCAATACTCTTACGTCATGCTGGTCTGGTATGAACCGACGTTACCGGTTTGGAATGCACGTTTCCTGCCGAAGAAGGATCAATCAAATTCGCATAAGGCTTTAACGCGCGCCACGGCATGCAGCACTCGCCCTCTTTCGATATTCCATTATCGTTCAATACATGAACCGCTCCTTTAACATCAACCAGCGCTTTTTCAGTGAGCCCGACGATTGCCGCAGCAACTGCGCATGTGTCCTCGGGTGATTCCATGCAGATAACATTATCCCCGAGAAGTGCGCGCCAGTGCTTTTCGCAGTTACTTCGACGCTGCAGATCGGGAATCAGGAAAAACAGATGATAGGATTCTGCGGCTGCAGCAATGACTTCCTCGATAGGAATATCCTCATCAAGCTTACTGCCTAATAAGGGCTTCGATATGATGACGCGAGACAACATTGTAAGGCAACTCATCCCCCGTCATAAAAAGGTATCCGCGTTTTTTGCGTTTCGTCATGCAATCCATATCTGTATGCTGCGCAAGAACATAGACGCAAGCGGCAAGCTTTCCTCGCCGCTTCCACCGCCGCCTCCCTCAATATAGGTCCGTGTCAGCCACTGATCCATCAGTTCAAGCAGTTGATTCGAATTGGCCGACCTGCAATGAGGCGTTGTCGGATGCTTCGATGCGATAAACGACACTTGCGTCGATCGACGGATAGATCGCCCTCAGGTTGCCGACCACCTTGGACCCGTCCGACGGGTTGGAATTGGTGCTGTCCCGCACCAGCACCGGGTATGCCGTCGTATCGGCAGGTATCAGGGACGTACCCGGCCAGACGAACCCGGTAGAGGTTATAGGCCGGCCCGTGGAAGTCGAACCCGCGATTATGTCGGTTCCGATGCTGTCGACCGCGTCCGTGAAATCTCTCATTTGCAGGCCGACGGCGACCGGATCCGAGGACGCGGGGACCACGTAGCTTATGAATATTTTGCCACCCGTCCTTCTGAATTCCCTTACGGCGATCTGCGCGATATCGAAGTCCTTGTCATCGGCAGCGTACCAGAAGATATACTTGTACAGCTTCAGGGTTTCCTGGAACGAAGGGACAATGCAGGGCTGGACGAGCGAGCCCTTTCTGGGACTGGATGATGTCGTCCCGGCTCTTATGTCCCACACGTCGTACTTTCCCCTGAGAACGCCGCTCCCAACGTTGTCGAATACATTCCTGTAGAACGGGAGAGACTGGGTGGTGGAGCCGTAGTCGTTCACAATTAGAACGTCGCCCTTCGGTTTCTTGACGAACCAGGTATGCGTCGTATCGGGCATTCTCGCGGCGGCGCTGTAAGCGTCCGCAACATCTTTAGCCCTTATGTAAATGACGTTGTTGCCGTTAAGCTTCATATTCGGAAGCGTTGTCCCCAAAGGAGCGTATGACATGGCCGGGTACGTGTTTGCATATATGTCACACGAGACCGTGGAAGTGTCGGTGAGAGCTTCCTGAGTTCTTGCCTTCAGAGTCACGAATGTCGCCTGTGAAGGAAGTTCCACCCAGCTTGAAGCGGCGAGTGTGTCGTTCAGCGCGATATAATAGTTCGTGATAGTGCTGTTCCCGTCGAGGTCGGTACCGGCCCACCCGAACGAGACGACGGTGAACGTTGTATCCGGTATGTCGGGCCTGGTCGAGAACTGTCCGCTGTTCATCAGGAAGCCAACCACCGGCGGTGTGTTGGCTATCGGAAACCTGATCGACGGCGGATCGGGATCGATCGACGTACCGAGCGAAGGAAACACTTCTCCTTTGTCCCACCTTCCGTTGTCGTTCGCGTCCGTGTAAGCAACCGCGTCGCCCTCCTTCAGCGTGCCCTTGAAAGAGTTGTCAATGGCTGCCACGGAGAAAGTATATGTCGTGTCTTTGGTGAAGAGCGGCAAAGCGAAGACGCTGTCGCTGTTCAATGTGAATGTCCACCTTGCCCTGTTGAAGCTTATTAGATAACCCGAGACCACGCCGTCCGGGTCGTTAGCCCACCAGTGGATCTCCAGCCGACTCGACTGCGGATTGAAATTGGACGACTGAACGGAATCCCTGTAAGGAAACACCGAGACGTACGTCTTCGGCGGGATGTTCCCGTATTTTGTCGAGGTGAAATGTTTGGCGCATCCGGAGAGGGCGAGGAGGAGGATAAAAAGGCTGCTGTAACTGAGACTCACTTTGAAAGTGAGTCTCAGTTTGTTCATGCTATTCATCAAGAAAATACTCTTTTAATTTTGCGTCATGTTTCGCAAACGAATCATAGCTACGGATAAATTCTTCGTATCCTGACTGTGAGCCAAAAAAATCAACAATGAACCCAGCATCGAAACACCACCGTCTCCTTCTACCTACGCATTCCAAATAGTTTGAGTAGATCCATTCTCCAACACTTTCTGCCAACCCTGCCGAAACTGCATTCATATGGATATACCAGCAAAGGTGGCCAAGATATTCATCTTTGTCGACCATCTTAGCTTTAAACGGCGATTCGAAGAGAGTCCCTGTCCTACCACAGCGTGTATTTAAAGCTTTCGTATAACTGTTGAATACCCGTTGCGCCAGCAGGCCAGCCGACTGAGCACCCATCTGGTGAAGTAGAAAATGATAGTGATTGGGCATTAAACAGGACGCGACCACCTTTGTGTCCAGCTCTTCCGAATAGTGGGAGACCTTCCGCATGACAAAGTTATAGTTGTCAGCAGTAAGAAATATATCTTGCCTCCCGACGCCACGATTGTAAACGTGGTAAAACGATCCCTCGATGAATTTAACGGTTCTTTTGGCCATTTTGCTTTCGACTGTTTCTCAACTGCGACTTACCTTGGAGGTGAGTCGCAGTTTCCAGCAGTCCTCACTTCAGCATCAGCATCTTCTTCACCGACGTGAAGCTCCCCGCGGTCAGCCTGTAGAAATAGACGCCGCTGGCAAACCTCGAAGCCTGGAACGTGGCAGTATAAGTGCCCGCACCCTGGCGCTGGTGGACTAGCGTGGCGATCTCCTGCCCGAGGATATTATAGATAGTGAGCGTAACCATGCCCGCGTTCGGTATCGAATAGCGTATCGTAGTCGTCGGGTTGAACGGGTTCGGGTAGTTTTGATCGAGCGAATACATTTGAGGAACGGAAACCGGCTCACGCCTGACGCCCGTTACAGTGCCGAAATCGCTATTCGTTCTGGGATACAGTTTGTAATTTCCGTACGTGTATTCGAGTATTCCCGTAAGGCTCTCGATGTCGGCACCCTTGGGGAGAATCTGGAACCCCCATGCGGTATCGTGAGGATCGACACTGTATGTATTGCTCCCGTCATCGTCGACCCGGCAGTCACCGGAGCCGTCGCTTACCGTATATTCTCTGAAGCTGCCGTTCGCGCTCGTGATGCTGTAACTCGGATCTGGGTCGTTGTTTGTTATGGAGACTGTATCGAACCGGACGAGAATGCTTTCCCATTTCTCCGCCGTGGAATCTCCGCTTACCTTCCCGCCTACGGTACCGGTGTTCAGCTTCACCGGCGCGTATGTCTGCTTGCCGCTCTGGATCTTTGTCGCGGAAGTCACGGTAATCTCAGTCATACCCGAGTATTCGCTCACGGTGCCGGTGACCGAGACGCTGTCGCCCTTGTGCAGGGGATACGCGAGCGAATCGTAAAGCATCATCCCGCTCCATGGAGCGGCGCCATCCTGTATGAACACGCGCGGCGTCTTGGTCGCGCTATTGCGGTGATCGAGTTCCAACGGAAAATCGTTCGTGTCTGCCTGCACGATTCCCTTGACGGTCACCGACAGATCGACAGCACCGCTGTTACCGTCTTTGAACGGAGTATATTGAACATCCCTTATGGTGTAGCCGGCCGATTTGACATAGTAGAACAACGCCGTGCTTGAAGTGTCGGGGGAAGTCGAGACAAGCGAGTCGGACCACGCCTCGAAGAAATATTTCACGAATGAACCCGCCGCCTGCGCGGGGATTGTGGCTACATAAGTGCTGGAGGTGTCCGCCGCCATCTTGAGCCTGATGTAACTCCCGTTGTTCACGGAGTAATGCGCGAACACGGAGTCAATCTTAACAGCGGTGTCAGGATTTGTCGCCTCGACGTAAGTTCTCACGGTTACCGGGTCGGTCGCGCCAGGGAAGGCAAGGGATCTTCTCGTGGGAAATCCGGTCGCGGTAATACTCGGTGTAAAATCGCCCTTGATATCTCCGGGATACATCGGCGCGATTTCATAACCGTAGCTTGAATAGGCCATCAGGATTCCTCTGACATAGTCAAGTTTCGACCCGGGAGGCGGCGGTTCCCAGTTTAGATCAACGCCATACGAGCGGGCGGAGAAGTACTGGGAAAGGTCATAAGTGCCGATTGTATTCCCCTGCGCATCCTGGACTGTCCAGCTCCACTGGCCGCTGCTCGACTTGACTCGGTCCTTCACGGTGACGTTCCTGATAATGACATAAGCATTCTTGTATTTAGTACCTGTGCCGAATTTCATTTTCCCGCCGGACCGTAGGTCACCCTCTACAAGGTCGCTGAGCTTCACTTCCGCCGGCGCTGGCCTTGTTGAATTTATCCCGACGACGCTCACGTCGCCAGGTATCGGCACGAGCTCGAAGTTGCCCATGATGCTCGTGGAGGAGTACTTCATAAGATAACCTGTCAACTGAATGACATAAGCTGTGTCGATCGAGCCGTAGCCAGCAGCGATCGCGGCAGTGGAGTCACGGTAGAAGACGTTCATTCCTCCCCACTCGGCGCTGTCGGTGCTCTGTATGTAGAACGACCAGTTACCGCTGACCTTGACGTTCCCCACGATTGGAGGAGCGGTCACGACGATCCCGGTCACCGTGACGGTGTCGCCAAGATACGGAGTATCGGTCAGGCTCGACCTTCCCGAGACGCCGAGCGAATCGGCGAGCCTCAGCGAATCCATCGTGATGAAATTAAGGTCGTATAGTGTTTTCTCTGGATATGACTGCGCGAAAGCGAAAGAAGCAGACAAAACCAAGGACAATATCACTTTTCTCATATTTAAGTCTCCTTTAGTTCTAGCCATTAGCAATTAGCTATTAGCTTTTAGATCTCAATCTTTGAAGAAATACGTTTAGCATCTTCTTCACTTCGTTTACGTCTGAATCGAGTTTTGCGTAACTTGTCGGCTCGATGAAATTTAGGTCGTGCGCAAGGAGTAGGTGATATTCCACCTCGCTTGCTGAGCCTGCTGCTATTTGCATGAAACGGGCAAATTCAGCCTCACTATTTTTACCGGAACCTCGCCGAGCTGGCGGCTCTCCTTAGCTGGCTTGTGATACCGTAAGTTTCCTCTTTCGGGAAAGATGCAGTTGCCCGGTAAACGTCCAAAGTCATCTTATGCGCTTTCTACCATACTATAAGCTCCCTGAAGTTTCTCATTCTCTCCTCGCTAATAGCTAATCGCCAACCGCTAATAGCTATTTAATTACAAGGAACTTCCCACGCTTGATTTCGCCAGTAGCGGTGTTCCGCACGGTAAATAAATAGAGACCTGTTGCTATCGCCTGGTCGGCATCGGTGATAAGGTTCCAGGCGTGCATCCCGCCCGGAAAAACCTGTGTGTTGTCGGATGAATAATGCTGGAACCACTGCATATCTGAACCGTTATACGTCGTTCCGTTGTGTTCGAGCGTGGCAACGATATCGCCCGCCACCGTGTAGATCCTGATTTCGCACTTCGCGGGGAGATTGTAGAAGTAAATCTTCCGCTCACGCTCTCCCGTCCCGTCCCAGACCGCATGCGTGTAATAGGGATTCGGGAAGACTCCGACCGCGGCCGAATCGCCCGTAGCGGCGGCCGTACCAGGGAACACTTTCGCGGTGGCACGCGTCGAAGCCTGGCTCGGGAGCCCGGAAGTTGGATCGCCTTTGTCGAATGCCTCTACGCCAAACAGATACTGCCAGCCGTTCAGAAGGCCCGGCACGACATACTGATAGGTATACTTGTTCGGATCGCCGGCAAACTGCTTCGGTGTCACCAGCCGTGCAGGCAGACCGGCATCGAATCCCAGCGAATCCACGATGTCGAAACTCGCGGCTTCCACGAGTGGATCCTGAAGCCCTCTGAAGTCATATCCGGGTTTCGACATGTAAAGCCTGTATCCCTCAAAATTCTTGCGGTTGAGGAGCGGATCGATGACGTTCTCGGGGGTGTCGTCCCAGTAAATCGTCGCCTCCCTGTCGCCCGGTACGACGCGCATGTGTGGAGGGGGAAGGATATTCGGGAATATATATCGGGTGATCTTTCCGTCCCCGTCCAGGTCCTCCCCGGGATCGAGAATGCCGTTTCCGTTTCTGTCTTCGCCGTTGTAAGTCCGTTGTGCCCACGTGGCGTTATCATTTAAAGTCTGCCGGGAAGCTGCGATATTATTCTGATAATCCGTCGGATTCCCCGTATTGAATTTCGGCGCGGCCACTATACCGAAGACTACCGTCACGGAAGAATCCGGCATTAGTGTGAACGGCCCCACCGAAAGAAGCGCGTACCTGTTCCCCGCTTTGCCGAAATATGACGCGTTTGCGGGGTTGAGATAATAATCGGATGGAGTAGAGGTCTCCATCTTTTCGAAACGCTGCTGATCGTCCGCCGGAGAGAAAAGGTTCGCGTCGCCAGTCGAGGCCCTGAACTGCCACGCGGAGAAGTGAGTAAATTTGTTCAACGAATCGAGGATGTCGGACCGCGACGGAAGTATCGAGCTCATAGGGTCGACGCCGAGAAGTTTCATCGATATATATGTGTCCGTCGGCATGTCCTGCGCACGATGTTCCGCATCGAAACCGTATACCAACCTTAACGAGTCGACGTACCCGACCCCGGTGCCGGAATAGAACGGGCTCCCTTCGTTAGGTAAACGATAATTAGTGTTACGAACGACAAAATCGTTGACAAACCCGATGTAAACGGAATCGAGCGGTGTACTGCCGGTGTTCCTGACATTAAAACTGAGGACGACGAAGAAATCGGCTATCGGAAATTCCCAGGCATACGATTCCTGGTGAACTGATACGTTCAGGGGGACATGATCGAGAATTCTCTGTCCGGTCGCGGGGTTGGTCGTGTTGGAATCGGTGTAATCGGCGACGAAGTCCTGGTGGCTGATCGCCCTGGGGCTGTAGTAGCGCGAGTCGGAAAGCGAGCTTCGTTCCGTGAGCCCGCTGTCGGGAGGCTGCGTGAATTCCTCCACCGAGAAACTCCTGTCGATGGCCGCGGTCGAGACGAACGGACCCTGCCCGTTGCGGTATCCGCCGATCCACAGCCCGCCGTTGAAAAGATGTTCGATATGCGAGCGCACCGGTGAGATGGTGTACTCGCACGAAGGTTGAGCCGGCCAGAAAGATGCGTTGAATGAATTCCCGATGCGACCGAAGCTGGTTACCGTCAGCCCGATCTTACCTACGCTCGTGGAATTGTTATCCGATACTTGCCCTTGTGCTACGCCTGATACAAATAGTACAATTGTAGCAACTCTCAGGAAATTGTGCACGACATGCCCTTTGTGTCCCTAATTGTCTAGCGGCTTTAAACTAATCATAGAAAAAAAGAATATCAAGGAAACTTGAATTAATACATTGGTGTTAAATCATTGACTGCATTTTATCGGCATCGAGCAAATATGATCGGAGTATAAATGAAAACTGTCGGTGTAATCGTATCCGTATTGGTCGTAGAACTGATTCTTCTCGTGATTTTTGTCAATTCAGGCCTGTACAATGTCTCGACCACGTCGCCGGACCCCGGCTTCATTCACTGGGTATTCAGCAGGACCAGCGATAACTCGGCCGAGCACTATTCAAAAGGAATTGCGGTTCCCCCGCTGACCGATTCTTCGATGATCGTCGAAGGCTACGGTCACTATCATGAGATGTGCGAGACATGCCACGGCGCACCGGGTGTCGACCGCTCTGAAATCGGACAGGGCCTGTACCCGCACCCGCCAAACCTCATGCACTCGGCCAAAGAAATGGGAGCCGGCCGACTCTTCTGGGTCGTTAAAAACGGCATAAAGAGCACGGGAATGCCGGGCTTCGGGAAGACTCATTCAGACCAGAAGATCTGGGCGATCGTCGCGTTTCTCGAGAAGATGAAAGACATGACTCCGCAGCAATATGCCGCGATGCAGAAGACCGCGGTCAACGAGGAAAGCATGGAGGGCATGAATATGGAAACGCCTCATCGTGTCCATAAGAAGAGATAGGGTTTAACGAGGAACAACGCGTAACACCCGGGCAGGCGGTGTAGAGAGGCACCGCCTGCCTTCATTTTTCCCATCTACTATTACACATCTCCACCCAATTTTTCCAAACCGTTTATTTCATGACCGCATCTTATATTTTCACATGAACGGACTCAGGTAATCAGCGGAATGAATATGACGGACAAATTCAGGTTTGTAATAGTCGGCACGGGGAATATCAGTAACACGTACGCTAAGGCCATCGGCAATATCCCGGAAGCGGAGATTGTCGGAGCCGTTTCGAGAGGAATGCGGAAGCCTGAGTGGGCAAGCTCCGGTCTCGAAGTCGAATCTTCACTCATTTCTATCAAGGCGGGTTTTGACGCCGTGATAATCTGTACCCCCAACAGTTTTCATCATGAAGGCGCAATGGAGGCCGCGAATCTTGGAAGGCATGTCCTCTGCGAGAAACCAATCGATATTTCCCTGCCTTCGGCGGACTCAATGATCGGCGCGTGCAGGAATGCCGGAGTGAAGCTCGGTGTCGCCTACCAGCGGAGGATGAGCCCTGATATCAAAGCGGTCAAGGAGCTTCTCGACGCGAAAGTCCTCGGCCGCGTATTTGCCGCAGAGCTGACGGTCAACAACTACCGCGACGACAACTATTACAGGAGCGGGAAATATAGGGGAACGTGGGCCGTCGACGGCGGCGGACCGTTCATGCAGCAGGCATCGCATTACATCGACATATACGGATGGTATTTCGGAAAACCATCGAAGACCGTCAGCATGACCGACACGTTCATCCACGACATCGAAGTTGAAGACCACGGCGCTGCGATAATGAGACATGAAAACGGGATGATCGGAGTTATCGTCGTATCGACTGCGGCAAAGCCGGGTTTCGACGCGAGGCTTGAAATCCACGGTGAGAAAGGAACCGTTCTGCTGGAGAACGACTTGATCGTGAAATGGGCGGTGGATGGCGTTCCGAACCCATCGCGTCCGCACGACATAAAAATAATGAGCGGCGCGTCGAGCCATACGGTCGCGGACACTTCACTCCACGAAGCGATAATCAAGGATTTTATAGCCGCGGTCAGAGAGGACCGTGAGCCTTTCGTGGCTGGCGAGTCGGCAAGACTGGCGACGGAGATAATTCTGGAGATATACAGTAATAAGGCAAACTAGTACCAGTCCAATAGAAAGGCCGAGCGCGCCCGTGTGCGTGGAATTGAGAATCGTCCACTTCCACGACCTTCAGGTTGTAGAAAGACATCTCCAAAAGCATCGGGCTTCAGCCCAAGTTGCGCAAGTTATGGGGTTAAAGGCCCAGGTCTCTCTACATATTCTGATCCACGAGCTAAAGCTCGTTGCAATGGATCTACTGCTGAGAAGAATTAATATCCATTTAGTTACAATAACACCGGGGAGCTGGGTAGTGGGCACAGAAGATTTCGAAATTGACAAAATTGAGCCGTTAATGGCTGCTTAAAACAACGAAACCACACCACCGCTCCAAGAAGAGGCATCGGGTTCATCGTTATCGGCTCAAGTTGTCCATCTCCGTCCGCTTGCATTCGAATCCCCCCTTTTCTACATTTCTCGACCGAGGTGTGCATTATTTTGTTCTTCTAAATCATAAAAGGAGTGCGTATGAAGTCATCTGGTATTTTCTTGGTCTTGCTGGCGAGCCTGGTGGCCGGATGTTCGCCGCTAATGCTGAAGCCCGCGGACTTCTCATGGCCGATCGAGGACGAGATCAAGTCCGATTCACATGGGATGGTAAACGAAGACCGGTACAGCTTGTCTTTCAGCATCAAGCCTTTGATGTACGCCGAATTTAAAGACTCCGTCAACGTAAGCAACCGATCGATCAGGTTAATCCGCGACATACGCGGCTACTATTACATCACCGCCCCGAAGTTCAAGAATGTCTACGTGTTCGCGCAGGGTGACGGCGGACTCGTTCTCGAGAAAGCAATTCCCGTTTCGAAAGAGGGGCTCACCTCGCCCGCGTTTAATCAGCGGACCCCCTACATCGAATTGATCAATGGGAACGACAAGCCGATCATGCTTACTAAAAACGGAATTCATGAGGAGGAGAAGAAATGAGAAACCACGCTAACCCGGTAGTCGCCATGACGAGAAGTATCGTTGTGGTATTCCTGCTGGGCTTCGTCGCCACGGCGGCCGCGCAGCCGAGATCCGACTTTGAAATTGTGAAATCGTTCCAGGCCAAGTACAAGGCCATCAAGGAGGCCATCAAAGAGGCAAAGACCGTGCAGGATTGCGCCGAGATCAGCGCGAATATCTCCGAGCTGGAAAAAGAGTTCGCCGCTGACACGGTCCTTCTCAACAAGTCGTTATATCCCGACAAGTACGACGATATGATCGACAACGTCAATGGAGATCTCAGCTATGCCCAGAATAAGCTGGGCCTGATCGAGACGCAGGTCGCCAGAATCACCGACCTGGAAATGCAGGTGCGCACCCTTTCGTGGAAAGTCGACAGCCTCTCCAGCGAGAACGACAAGTTGATGGCTTCGCTGGACGTAATGTCGAAGGCTCTCGAGAAGAACACGAAGGCGATAGATTCGCTCAACAAAGTCATCGGAAGGCTCCGCGAGGGATTGAGGGCGCGCGATGCCGCCATATTCGCCCTGGTCGACAGCATGTTCATGCAATACGGCAATAACGTACAGGGTCTTCCTGACCAGCAGAAGAACATGCTCCTCGGAAAGGTCGAGCGACACAGCGTGGTCGCCAACGTCCTCCAGGCTGCCGAACAGAACATGAAGTTCCTCGAGTCGACCCAGCTGACCGGCAAGGACCTCGTGCAAATGCTGAAGGAGCAGCACAAGTTCAGTTCTTATTGGAATGGACTCGGCCCGAAGCTGGCAAACCTGTATGTGAACAAGAGAGAGAGAGCCAAACAGGTCGCGGCAGTGGACACGGCAATAGCACAGTGGGGACGCAAGGCAGATTCAACTCTATGGAGCGGCCTGAACGCTGAATTCACGAGCAACAAGATCGACGTTCAACCCTTCAGCAACGGCAACGAATTCGTCACGAACCTCGGCGCGTATCTGGACTCACAGGGCGGAGACCTGAAAGCCCCCACATCTGAGAAGGCTGCCAAACTGAAGAACTTCATGGACAATGTCTGGAACCCGAGCGTCGGCACTCAGTGGCTGCCCATGCTCGTGGACGAAGGGATCATCACGAAGGATCAGCAGACCCAGCTGCAGACGAAGCTCGCTGCATGGCAGGGAGCCGCGCAGCCTTCGAACTGGTTAACATACACCATTATCATTATCATACTGGTCGTGCTGGTTATCTTCGTCGTTTCACGACGGAGGAAGAACCCTCTGCAAGGCCAGAAACTTTCACAGAACTGAACGACAATCAGGTCGGTTTGAAAAAACGGCGGGCTTCGGTCCGCCGTTTTCTTCTCTTCGCATTTGAATTTGACAAATCCTAAAACCAGGATTACGGAAACTCAAGGTTATGCCGTCGGAAATCAGAAGCTTCGTTCTCTTCAATATCTTCGTCGCAGCCATGCTCGCCGTAGACCTCGGTGTGTTCCATCGCAAAGCCCACGAAGTAAATGTCAGGGAAGCGTTGGCATGGACTGCGGTCTGGATTACCCTCGCCCTGCTTTTCGATCTCGGAGTTTACTTCTGGCGCGGACCTGCCGACGCAATGAGTTTCCTGACCGGGTACCTCATAGAAAAATCACTCAGCGTCGATAACATCTTCATATTCGTCCTGATCTTTTCTTTCTTCAGGGTGGATCCGCGGTACCAGCACAAGGTCCTCTTCTGGGGAATCCTCGGAGCCCTTGTAATGCGCGCACTTTTCATATTCACCGGGATAACCCTTATACAGAAATTCCACTGGGTCATCTATGTCTTCGGGGCTTTTCTTGTTTTTACCGGCATCAGGATGGCTTTCCAGCACGACAGGGAAATACATCCCGAAAAGAACCCGGTACTCAGAGCCTTCCGAAGGCTCGTTCCCGTCACCGAGGATTACAGGGGTGACAGGTTTTTCGTCAGAGAGAACGCGCGCAGTCTCGCGACACCGCTGTTCGTCGTCCTGATCTTCATCGAGACAACCGACATAGTCTTCGCTGTGGACTCGATCCCCGCCATCATCGCCATCACGAGGGACCCGTTCATAGTCTATACGTCGAACGTGTTTGCCATCCTCGGGCTCAGGGCGCTTTACTTCGCACTCGCCGGGACGATAAAGATATTCAGGTTCCTGAACTACGGGCTGTCGGCTATTCTGACGTTCATAGGGGCAAAGATGCTCATTGCAGATATCTACGACATACCGGTGCTGATTTCCCTCGCCGTCGTCGCGGGGATTCTCGCGCTGTCCGTGGTAGCATCCGTCATGAAACCGCTTAAGCCGCAGGCATGAGCGGACACCGAACCGCGCAGGTATTCTCCCGGGCCGAACGCTACCGGTCGACCGCCTTCATCATCTGGTCGTTGTATCGCGCGCCGGCGGCTGCCCCCGGCGGGGCGATCTCGTTTATGCGGGCCAGGTCTTCCTTCGACAATCTCACGCCAAGCGCGGATATGTTTTCTTCGAGATACTTTCTCCGCTTGGTGCCGGGGATCGGTACGATGTCATTCCCCTGAGCAACTACCCACGCCAGAGCGAGCTGTGCCGCTGTGCATTTCTTTTCCGCCGCCAACTCTTCAATCTTCTCTACAAACTCCAGATTCTTCATGAAATTCTCTCCCATGAATCTCGGATTGTCCTTCCTGAAGTCTTTCTCGCCGAAACCGCTATTGTCTTTGAGTTGTCCGGTAAGGAATCCACGGCCGAGCGGGCTGAACGGCACGAAGCTGATCCCGAGTTCGCGGCAGGTCGGCAGGATCTCCTTTTCGACATCGCGTGTCCACAACGAGTATTCGCTCTGCAGGGCGGTTATCTTGTGGACCTTGTTCGCGCGTCTGAGCGTCTTCGCAGACGCCTCCGACATGCCGATGAACCTGATCTTCCCCTCTTCGACAAGCCGTGACATCGCGCCGATCGTTTCCTCAATGGGTGTGTCCGGATCGACGCGGTGTTGGTAATAGAGATCAATCGTCTCGATGCCGAGACGCCTCAGGCTGGCCTCGCAGGCCTGGCGCACATACTCCGGTTTGCCGTTTATAGCGAGCGTTTGACCGTCCTTCGTCCTGACATTACCGAACTTCGTGGCAATCGAAACCTTGTTCCGGTAAGGCTTCAACGCATTCCCGACGAGGAGCTCGTTGGCACCCGCGCCGTAGACATCAGCCGTGTCGAACAAAGTGATTCCGAGTTCGATCGCCCTATGGATCGTGGCAATTGATTCCTCGTCGTTTCCCTGGCCGTAGGACTGGGACATTCCCATGCAGCCGAGGCCGATTGTCGATACCTTCAAACCTTGTTTTCCTAGTTTACGATGGTCCATGTTCTTCTCCTGAGAGATTATTCCGTAATCTTTAGAAATTCAAAACTCAAAAGTCAAATGTCAAAAACCACAACTCAAAAGTGAAAGCAACGTTAAGTAGTATCTCAGTTTGTTTTCACGCAGAGTGCGCTAAGAAGTAATCGCAGAGAACGCAAAGAAATATCAATTCCCTTTGCGAGCTTTGTGATTGCTCTGCGTCCTTTGCGTGAAATTTACTTTAACTGAGACACCACCCAACGTTATCTCACCTTTGATATTTGACATTCACTTCTGATTTTTGCCTTTTGACCTTTGACTTGTTTCAAAAAGTATGGTACAAACCGAGATAGTACCCGAAGTGTTTGTACGAAGTGATGCCGTTTCCCGCGTCTCCGGAAAAAAGAATCTCGTAGTTCTTCGCCACAGGGACGCTTCCTCCGATGTGTATCCCGGTAAAGCCGGCCGCGTCGACCGTCGAGGCGGTCTGGTGGAAAATCTCGGCACCAAGAAATAATACATCACTGAAGTTGTACTGTACAAGGACCCCGGAGAAATCCCAGTTCTTGTTTTCCACTCCGGGATTCAACCAGTAGCCG
>CAWEBD010000068.1:0-27523 GCA_963806435.1 uncultured Bacteroidota bacterium | reverse complement strand
TTATATAAAATGCTCCGAGGTGAACACCCGTGAACAGTAACGAGATCCGCGCCGAATTTTTAAAATTCTTTACTGAAAAAAACCATAAAGTGATACCCAGTTCTTCCCTGATACCTCATGGGGACCCCACGCTGCTGTTAACTACGGCCGGAATGGTGCAGGTTAAGCCCTATTTCCTGGGCCAAGCTGTCCCTCCCAATCCCAGGCTGGCTTCCTGCCAGAAATGCTTCAGGACCACGGATGTAGAGTCGGTAGGCGATAACAAGCATCTGACTTTCTTTGAAATGCTGGGCAATTTCAGCGTAGGCGACTATTTTAAAAAAGAGGCCATTAAGTGGGCCCTGCGTAAAGCCGTGGAAACAAAGAGCTCGTCCGCCGTACCGGTCTGCTGGTCAAAACCAACGGTGACTTCACCCCGGCCAACCTGAGCATCTGCCCGATGGCCGCGCGCCCCAATCCGTACCAGCCGGCCGAAGAGCCTAGCTCTGCCGCCACTCTGGCAATGGCTCTTTTCCTGATCATTCTGGGCCGGGCCGACATCGCGAAGGCAGTACTCGAAAATGTCGGGGCTGATAACGTTGAATCGGAGCTCGACGACATAGCCCGGTCACTGAAGGAGGAGCACGGCACGACGAAGCTGCTGCAAAAGAAATACAGCTTCGTAATCTGGTGCGCAGTCCTGCTCGCGTTTTTCGCCCAGATGTCCGGGATCAACGTGATAATGTATTACGCCCCGATGATATTCGAAAAGGCCGGGGCAAGCACCGGCACCGCAATGCTTCAAGCCATCGCGGTCGGAGTCACCAACCTGATATTTACCATACTGGCAATGTTCTTCATAGACAGGATCGGGCGGAGGCCGCTGTTGATGATCGGCGCCGTAGGGATGTTCATATCTCTTGCCGGCGCGGCGCTCCACTATTACGACGGCCATCTCGTTGGAGACTTAGCTATGGTAGCATGCGTTGTGGGCTTTGTGGCGTTCTTTGCCTTCTCGCAGGGAGCCGTCATCTGGGTGTTCCTGTCCGAAATATTCCCGAACAGGATCAGGTCGAAGGGGCAGGCGCTCGGTTCGTTCGTCGATTGGATAGTGAACGCTGTAATCGGCCTCGCGTTTCCACTGGCACTCACGTACTTCGGCGGCGGAGACGTATTCATGTTCTTTGCAGTGCTGATGATACCGTTCTTCTTCTTCGTTTTGAAAGTGATGCCGGAGACGAAAGGGAAATCGCTCGAGGAGCTCGAAAAGATTGTCGTTCTGGAAGTATAGCAAGATTTACCTCCATCACGCATATGAAAAATGAAACTTGTCCATCTTTTGTCCTTAGCAACGACGCTGTGGCTCGGAATCAAGTAGCAATAGCGATAGATCTCGGCGGTACCAACCTCAGGGTGGCGTTAGTCGATCATACAGGCAAATTCCTTCATTGGAAACAGGAAAATACGCCCTCCGGTAAACAGGCGATCATTGACTTGATAATTCGTCAGGTGACTGCAGCCGCCAAGTTGGCAGAGTTGGAGCGACACAAGATACTTGGAGTCGGGATAAGCACCGGAGGAAGAGTAGACTCCCAAACCGGGACGATAGTAGATTCCACGGCGATAATCGCAGACTGGAAGGATGTCCGCATTAAGGATGCAATCGAACAAAGTCTGAACCTCCCCACAGCAGTTGATAATGACGGCAATTGCTCCGCAGTTGCGGAAAAAGTGTTCGGCAAGGCGAGGTCTATTGACAACTTCATTTCGATCGCTCTGGGTACCGGAATAGGTGGAGGAATCTATGTCGATGGCAGGATACTCAGGGGAGAAAACAATTATGCTGCGGAAGTTGGGCACGTTACCGTGGATGCGAACGGACCGAAGTGCTCGTGCGGTGGTTACGGCTGTGTCGAGCTTTATGCGTCAGGTTCCGGTCTCGTAAGATGGGCAAGAGAGGAATTCCCCTCCTTGGCGGAACTCACAGCCGACCACGAATTATCCGCTAAATCTATTGCAGAATCCGCCTATTCAGGGAATGCCGTGGCGCTAAGTCTCCTCAGAAAGGCTGGGGAAATGTTGGGGGCAGCTGCGGCAGGTTGGGTAAATATCTTTAATCCATCGATGATAATACTATCCGGCAGTCTGATAGGTCTCGGAGATCCATATTTCGACGCTTTCAGGGAAACGGTGGTCCGGCGTGCGATCAGACCAACGGCGGATCTTCTCAGAATAGAGTTCTCTGATTTCAACAAGGAGGCTGGAATCATCGGAGCAGCGGCACTTGCCTTCCAAGCCTTGTCTGCAGAGCCGATCGATCATTAAGAAATCTGACGCGCGCGCCTATGCAAACGAACCAGCAAATTAAGAATGACGGCATTTATAGAAAGAGTTAGAAATTACAATGAGTGAATTAAAGAGGGGTCTGATAGTCTCCTGCCAGGCCGAAGAGGGAAGCCCTTTCAATGCACCCCAGTTCATAGCCGCATTCGCCAAAGCAGCAGAACTCGGAGGCGCAGTGGGCGTCAGAGTCAGAGACCCGGAAAACGTGGAGGCGGTTAAAAAGATAACCCCACTTCCGGTGATTGGTCTCACGAAAGGTCATTATCACTCCGGCAAGGTTCTCATCACGCCGACTATGGGTGATGTCTTAAGACTGATTAAGTCCGGGGCGGATCTTGTAGCCATAGATGCTACTAAGAGGTCGAGGCCGAACGGTATGTCGGGAGTGGAATTTCTCCGGTTGATAAAGTCTAACATCGAGGTTCCTGTGATGGCTGATATTTCAAATCTCGATGAGGCGTTGGCCGCTGCAGATGTCGGAGCCGATTTTATTTCCACGACGTTGTCCGGGTACACCGAGGAGACGGTGACTCCAAACGGCCTCCCTGATATCGATCTAGTCAGCGATGTTTCTTCACGAATAAGCACGCCGATAATTGCCGAGGGGAGGATTGGGACCCCCGAACAGGCGAGGATGGCCATTGACCACGGCGCCTACGCTGTCTGCGTGGGAACTGCCATAACAAGACCGGTTGATATCGTACAAACATTCGCGTCCTCACTTTTGGCTGAGATGCTTTCGAAAAAGAACAAATGATATTTCATTGTCCGAGCCTCTCTTGGAGTTTGCGACACCTTCAAACGGTACAAGCCTATAATTAAAATACCAAGAATGAAGTAAAGGAATTATTGTGGAATCAGAAAACGTTGAATCGCCGGCGAATGGATATTTCGTATCGATCAGCATAATCGGTCTGCTGTTTTTCATATTCGGATTTGTCACGTGGCTGAACGGATCGCTGATACCGTTCCTGAAGATAGCGTGTGAACTTAATTCGGCGGAAGCCTATTTGGTTTCGCTTGCCTTTTATATTTCGTACACGGTTATGGCACTCCCGATGTCGGCGGTGCTGGTCAAGACCGGCTACAAGAACGGGATGGTGCTCGGACTGCTCGGCATGGCGCTCGGAGCGCTGATATTCATACCGGCGGCACACACGAGGATATACCCGATTTTCCTCTTCGGACTATTCGTGATGGGTGCGGGACTGACGATACTTCAGACCGCATCCAACCCGTACGTTGTCGTCATCGGTCCACGGAAGACCGCGGCAGTCAGAATCGGCTTCATGGGAGTCGCGAACAAGGCGGCCGGTATACTGAGCCCGCTTGTCTTCACGGCACTGATGCTGGGAGGGATATCGAAGTACAGCGACGCTAACCTGAAATTGATGAGCGCCGCTCAGAAGACCGCTGCGTTTAACGAGCTTGCGAGCAGGCTGGTGGTCCCGTACCTGGTAATGGCAATCATACTTGTATTTCTCGCAGCGATGATAAAGTTCTCGCCGCTGCCGGAGATAAATGACGAAGGAGATGAGAGCGGATCGAACACCGCAGCGGAAAAGTCAAGCATCTTCCAGTTTCCGCAGCTTATACTGGGTGCCATAGCGCTGTTCTTCTACGTCGGTGTCGAGGTCATGGCCGGCGACACGATCGGTCTGTACGGGAGGTCTCTTGGCATATCTTTCTTCGGGAAGCTCACATCTTACACGATGTCGTTCATGGTGCTCGGGTACCTTGTCGGCATCGTCGCTATCCCGAGATTCATCAAGCAGGAGACGGCGCTGATCATCTCGGCTGTAATGGGATTTGTGTTTGCGCTGTGCGTAATGCTGATGTCTCCCGTCAATACGGGCATATCCGCAGTGCTGCTCGGCTGGCTGGGAATATCCGCGATACCGAACTCAGTCATGTTCGTTGCATTACTCGGATTCGCGAACGCGATGGTCTGGCCGACTATATGGCCGCTTGCGCTTGAGGGACTCGGAAAATTCACGAAGATCGGCTCCGCAATTCTTATAATGGCTATCGCGGGCGGCGCAACGATCCCGCCGCTTTATGGAGTCTTATCCGATACTCACTCGCCGCAGCTTTCTTACTGGCTCCTACTTCCATGCTACTTCGTGATTTTCCTTTATGCTATAAAGGGACATAAGGTAAGATCGTGGAAGACGGAGCCGGCGGCGGGCAGTTGATGATTCATCAGATTTAGAAACCAAACAAACATAAGGGATGATTTTTCACGAGAACAAGATGAACAAGACGATATCGAAAGTAGAAGAAAAGGCACTGAGCCAGTCGGGACAGGAGCTGACATACTCGCCTACGGAAAAAGTAGGAGTGATCACGGTCGAGAACTTTCCTGCACTTGGCAAGCTGACGGCGCTCAGGTTCGTGGAGTGGGTTCAGAACAACCCCGGCGGAGTCGTTTCCCTCCCGACGGGGAAGACACCTGAGCATTTCATAAAATGGGTGAGATATTTTCTGAATGGATGGTCGGATCCTGAAGTAGCGAAAGAGCTCGAAGCAAACGGCGTGGATCCCATGAAGAAGCCGGACATGTCGTCTCTCCACTTCGTCCAGATCGACGAGTTCTATCCGATTAACCCGGATCAGCACAACAGCTTCTACTATTATGTAAACAAGTTTTACATAAGCAGCTTCGGGTTTGACGAGAAAAAGACGATGCTTATAAACTGCAACGAGATAGGTCTGCCCCAGGGAAAGAAGCTGGAAGAAGTGTGGCGGGACAATAAGGTCGACCTGACGTTGAGGTTCAGACAAGCCAAGACGGCACAGGAACGGCTTCAGCAGACGGTACTTGAGAACGTCGACCAGTGGTGCGCGGAGTATGAGGACAGGATACGCAAACTTGGCGGAATTGGGTTCTTTCTCGGCGGAATAGGCCCCGACGGACACATAGGGTTCAATATCAGGGGATCAGATCTCAACTCCACGACGAGACTGACACCGACGAACTACGAGACGCAGGCGGCTGCGGCGACGGATTTGGGCGGGATCGAGGTATCGAGAAACAGACACGTGATAACGATAGGGCTGAGCACGATAACATACAATCCGGAATGCACTGCAATAATCATGGCGGCAGGAGAGGCCAAGGCGCATGTGGTTGCCGACGCGGTCCAGCACGAGAAACACGTTCGTTACCCCGCGACGGTTCTCCAGTCGCTGCCGAACGCGAGGTTCTACCTGACACAGGGCGCGGCAAAGCTCCTTGTGGAACGACAGTATGAGAGATTTGTACGGAAAGAGACGCTGACGGACCAGGAAGTGGAAGAGGTGGTAATAAACCTGGCACTGCAGAAGCGGAAGAAGATCGTGGATCTGACATATCAGGACTTCGAAGGAGACAGGTTCGCAGCGGAGGTGCTGAAGAAGAGGAAAGAGAGAAGAGAATCGATCACCACGGAAATAGAGAAGAGACTCGTAGAGCGTATCGAGAGAGGGAGCAAATCGGAGCTTAACACGAGGTTTTTGAATACTGAGCCGCATCATGACGACATAATGCTGGGCTACCTGGCGTATGTGGTTCGCCGCGCCCGCGACGCATCGAACAAGCACACGTTCCTCACCCTAACGAGCGGGTTCAATTCGGTGACCAACGATCACATGCTTGACCAGCTGAAGAGCCTTAAGTACTTCCTCTTAAGAGGAGAGTTCGACAAGCTTTTATCTGAGAACTACTTTGCACCGAACGACGCGCATATGAGGAACCGTGACATATGGCAGTATCTGGACGGAGTAGCGGAGAACAACACACACACGAGGCGGGAAGGGGAGGCGAGACGGCTTCTGAGGAACCTCGTGACCCTCTTCGACGACGGCAGCCGTGAGAACCTTGTTAACCGGATCGACGAAATCATGGACTACTTCGAGACGCAGTATCCCGGAAAGAAAGACCTGCCGCACATACAGAGGCTTAAGGGGATGATGCGTGAGTGGGAAGCGGAATGCCTGTGGGGCTACTTCGGGTTCAACTCGTCGTCCGTGATGCATGCGCGGCTGGGATTCTACAAAGGAGACGTGTTTACCGAAGAGCCTAAGATCGAGAGGGACGTGGTGCCGGTTCTTGAAATACTTCGTGATTTGAAACCTGATATAATCGGTGTCGCTCTGGATCCTGAAGCGAGTGGACCGGACACGCACTACAAGGTGCTGCAGGTAATGGCGGAGGCGCTGAAAATGTACGAGGATGAGTCTGGCAGACACGACATGAAGGTTATCGGATACCGGAACATATGGTACAGGTTCCATCCGTCGGAATCGAACGTATACGTGCCGGTGTCGCTTAACATGTTCTCGGTACTGACGAGCTCGTTCAACAACGCGTTCGCGTCTCAGCGGGGGGCGTCGTTTCCGAGTTACGAGCTGGACGGTCCTTTCTCGGAGCTAGCGCAGGCCATACAGGTGAACCAGTACCAGATGCTGAAGGTATGCCTGGGCCGCGAATACTTCAACGAGCATCCGAGTCCGCTCATCCGTGCGACCCGCGGGTTTGTCTTCGTAAGGTCGATGAGTCTCTCCGAGTTCTACGACACTTGTATGGAGCTCAAGAAAAACACGGAAGAACTGTGAGCGAATTGATTGGACAATATGGGTATCAGCAGGCCAGCCTTTTCTGACGTGCCTTGGCAGTCCGAAGAATTTGCATCGAGAGGTTGCCTCTCCCTAAGGCTAACCCGCTTCAGCATTTTTGCGCTGAGGCGGGTTTCCTCTCGAAACAAGTCAAAAGGTCTGGTGGGAACTCATTCGTTCAGCACGCGCTGCCTCAGAAATGCCACTCTGAACCCGAGGAGGAGGATTGACTTTATGACCGCCCCATATCGTATTCCGATTGAGAGTTAGAAGTCTGGCCGGATATCAGCAAACTGGCGCGGACAAAAATGACCTAGAACTCATAGTCGACGTGGCAACCGCACTTGAGAACTCTGTTGACACATTGGCTGATCGCAACCATAAAAGGGCTTGATTTCCTGCGAATATGGCACGAGCATCGCTGATGCGAGGAAGTCCCCGGCCCGCTCTACTGTCGAGGTCCACTTCAATTCCGCACGGTAGGCTGATTTAGGGCCACCGAATTTCCCATGCCCAGGGCAACCATATTCCCCACCTTCTATCTTTAACCATTTTGGGATTAGTGTCATGTTCCCCTTCACAACAGAAGGGACCTAAATGGCATACAAAAGGATTCTGATAATGGATATCTTGGAGATCGTCCGGCGGTATGAGGCCGGACAGACAACAAAGACGATTTCTGAGGCACTGGGTTATCACCGCAAGACGGTCAGGAAGTACATCAAGCACCTCCTGGAGAAAGGGATATCGCTCAGAGATAATGCGCCAGTTGACAAAGAAGAGGTTCCCGGACTGCTGCGGCAAATCACGACGGAGAGCGAACGACCGGCCGATAAACAGGCTCTGTTAGAACCATACCTGGAAGAACTCAAAAAACTTGTCACGGTACAATCTCTGAAGCCGAAGACAGCATTCAATGTCCTGTGCGGCAGGCATGACCTGACAGGGAAAGTGAGCTACACGAGCTTCAAACGGTTTGTGAGACGTCGCGAGCTCGTCCTGAACCTTATAGACTGACCTACCCCCGTATTATGTACCAATGCAGAGTCAGTGATCCGCTCAGGCATTGTCAAACTGAGGTGGATAAAATACTTCTGGAGCTGGCGGTCGGTGCACAGAACATAGCAGCGATTGAAATTCTCAAAGCCATCCATCGAGTAATGAGTGAGAGAGTTGTGCGCATCCTGTGAGGGTGCCGACTGAGAAACGTTAACGTGACCCATCTCTTCGGTGGGTTTTCGTGTTCTCCCTGCAGATGAGTGGTCCGTTTGGTTGACGAAGGGAATTTGCCGGTCACTTAGAGGTATTTTCGTTTCAAATGAGTATCAGAAAACGTTCGAAACTTCTCAATTTTGAGCCCCCAATATCTCATCTTTTGAGGCAACTTACATTTGCGCATGGGGAATGGGAACTTGATATTGCGCTGTTCGTGTTGTATATTTTCGACGCAATTACTGAAACAGTCGAATGGTTATAGAGTCGAAAATATGATAGTACGAAATGAATTTACATGGCCTGCCGCCGGGCTTTTGGAAAGGATCGAAAACCGATGACAGAGCAATTGTCAAGCGAGAAGCAAACGGTCATCCTTGAGGCGGCCCGAAAGCGGTTCGCCTATTACGGGTTTTCTAAGGTGACCATGGATGAAATCGCCGCCGACATCGGGATGGGGAAGGCATCGCTCTATTACTATTTCCCGACAAAGGAAAGCCTTTTCCACGAAGTGGTTAAACAGGAATCGGACCAGTTCCTGAGGGATATACAATCCATGCTGGGCGAGAAGATCCCTGCCTGTGACATGCTGCGCAAGTATGCGACCAAGCGCAGCGAGTACTTCAAGAATCTTGCCAATTTGAGAGCCCTCCAGTTTCAGCAACCGGCCGAAACCAGGCTTACGTTCGTCGGACTCTACAACGACTTCAAGCAACAGGAGGTTAACCTGCTTCAGCAGATTCTCGTGATCGGGCAGAAGGCCGGCGAGTTTTCGATTTCAGACACGCAACACTCAGCTGAAATCGTCATCCAGATGCTTTACGGACCGAGGGCGTGGCTCCTCCACAAACGTGAGAACACACTGGACGAGGAAACCTACCAGGCTCTCGAACAATCGGCAAAGGAGATCGTGGAAATAATTTTGAATGGAATTAGAAAAAGAAAATAAAGAGGAAGAACATCAATGGAGACCAAAGACACAAATAATAAAGAGTTGGACCAGGCAGCCCTGAAGACTCTTAAGTCTGCAGAGAACGGGGAAGCCGACGAGGACATAGAGGATGTCCCCCTGTTCCGCAAGAAGCGGGTCATCATCCCGATACTTGTGGTTCTGACGGCGGTTGCTATCGGCGGCTATTACTGGTATATGAACATGCAGGACTTCGTTTCAACGGACGATGCCTACGTCGATGCGAACAACGTCGCGATCAGCACGAAGATGCTGGGAAGAATAGTCTATCTCGGGACGGACGAGGGAGACACCGTGCAGGCGGGACGGGTTCTTGTCAGGCTTGACGATCGGGACCTCCGCGCTGAGGAAGCATCCGCGAGAGCCGGGCTCGAGCTCGCGCAGCAAAGCGTCCCGCTCGCGCAGGTTGGCGTTAACCGTGCGCAGGATGATTTCAATCGCGCTGAAGTGCAGTACAAGGGCGGAATCATTACGAAGGAGCAGTACACTCACGCGCAACAAGCTCTCGACGCTGCGCGTGCCGAAGCGACGATAGCCGTTTCAAAGATTGCCGCCGCGCGCGCGCAGCTCGGCGTTATTGAATCTCAGTTGCAGAACACCGTTGTGAATTCCCCGATCGAGGGAGTTGTCGCGAAGAGATGGGTGTTGACCGGCGACGTCGTTCAGCCGGGACAGCCGGTATTCACCATCTACGACCTGAAGAACGTGTGGGTCGCGGCGAACCTTGAAGAGACAAAACTCGGCCAAATTCATCTGGGTGACGCCGTGCAGATAAACGTCGACACGTACCCGGGCGTGAATTTCACCGGGAGAGTATTTGAGATCGGGAGTTATACGGCGTCCGAGTTTTCGCTTATTCCGCCCGACAACGCTTCAGGCAACTTCACTAAAGTTACTCAGCGCGTGCCGATAAAGATTTCGATAGACGATCCGGGCACGCCGGGTGGACAGATGCCGTTTTTGCGGCCCGGCATGTCGGTCGAGGTATCAGTGAGAGTGAAGTAGTAACGATGTCGCTCGCGCTGAATGCCGCGTCGGTACGTGGTCAAAGATCGGTGCTTCACCAGAGCCACAGGATGTACAAATGGTTGGTACTGGCGAACGTCATGATCGGAACATTCATGGCGGTCCTGGACTCCACAATCGTCAATGTCGGGCTCCCAAAGATCATGGCGACCTTCGGGGTTACCATCGACAAAATCGAGTGGGTGATGACCGCGTACCTGCTGGTGCTTGCGGTTATGCTCCCGACCTCAGGCTGGGTGGCGGACCACTTCGGCTACAAGCGGACTTACGCACTGGCGCTCACCCTTTTTACAATCGGATCGTTCCTCTGCGGAATGGCCTGGGACGAGAACATGCTGGTCATTTTTCGCGTAATTCAAGGCGCTGGCGCGGGTTTCCTGATGCCGGTCGGGATGGCGATAGTGACGCGTGAATTCCCACCCGAAAGACGAGGCATCGCTCTCGGGTTCTGGTCGATTGCCGCCGCAGCGTCCGTCTCTTTCGGGCCGCTGATCGGCGGTTACCTGATAGACAATTTTTCATGGCACACGATCTTTTATGTGAACGTTCCGGTAGGAATACTTGGTGTCTTCGCGACGATTGTAATTCAGCGTGAGTACAAGACCGAACATACGCGCAGCTTCGATTTACTCGGATTCGCGTCCGTGGCTGTCTTCCTGACGTTCCTTCTCCTGGCGCTGACTGACGGCAACGCGTCGTGGAATACCGGAGGTTGGACGTCGACTTTCATCCTGGCTTGCTTCGCGCTTTCATTAATCGGCCTGGTCGTTTTTCTGATCACCGAATTCGAGGTCAAACATCCGCTGATAGAGCTGAGGCTGCTGAAGGATTTCAACTTCGGGATTACGAACATCGTCCTGTTTATCTTCGGCCTCGGCATGTTCGGAAGCACGTTCCTCATGCCGTTGTACCTCCAGAACTCGTTGAATTACACGCCCTTCCAGGCGGGGCTCGTGTTCCTCCCGGTCGGGATACTGCAGGGGATCATGGCGCCTGTCGCGGGTTTTCTCTCCGACAGGGTCGATGCGAGGGTCCCTGCGGCGATCGGGATAATCCTTCTCGGAATAAGCATGTACCTTAATTATTTCCTTTCCCTCTTCTCGATGC
Source organism: uncultured Bacteroidota bacterium (assembly GCA_963806435.1). GTDB lineage: Bacteria > Bacteroidota > Ignavibacteria > Kryptoniales > JAKASW01 > JAKASW01. The sequence continues at coordinate 16,290 of CAWEBD010000068.1, read as the reverse complement.
ACTCGCAGATTATGCTCCCCCTGTACCTGAGGGGTTTTGCCATGGGACTGATGTTTACGCCGCTGAGTACTCTGGCGCTCACGAATGTTCCCAAGCACAAAATGGCACAGGCGTCGGGACTGTTTAACGTGATACGCCAGGTGGGAGGAAGCTTTGGAGTGGCGATGTTCGGAACGCTGCTGACCCGCAGGCTCATCTTTCACACCGCCTCATACGGTATGGCCGTCAACGAACATTCCGCCTCTTTTCAGAAGGTGATCCGCGGGCTGGAACATTTTTCCCAGCATGCGATCGGCGGCTCGATACCGCAATCTTCACTTCGCGGCAGGGCAATGATCATCGGCCACCTGTTGAAGCAGGCTTTTGTTTCCGCGGTCAACGATGCCTTCCTCGTCGCCGGCGCGATAACGATAGTTTGTCTTGTGCCGATTTTCTTCCTGCGGCGGAAAAGATCCGGCGTCGGAGTGAGGGCTGTAGCGATGGAATGAGACGGCTCCGGCGGAATAGGAACGAACGATCACTTTCTTTTCAAACCAATTTCATATAGAGAGACGCTTGATGAAAACAGATGGTAACTCTTCAAATAGATCGAACGGCTCCGGGCTCTCCGGCAGCATGGGTGTCCCGCATCATGAGCATCCATCGTACAAGTGGTGGGTTCTCGCGAACGTGATGATGGGAACATTCATGGTGGTTCTCGATTCGACAATCGTGGATGTGTCCCTCGCGAAAGTAATGGCGACATTCGGTGTCGGAATCGATACGGTAAAATGGATTGCGACGGCTTACCTTCTGGCTTTTGCCATCCTTCTTCCGACATCCGGCTGGATTGCCGATCATTTCGGTTTCAGGAAGACTTACAGCATCGGACTGGCGCTCTTCACGGCGGGTTCGCTGCTCTGCTCGATTTCATGGAACATGACCGCGTTAATCATGTTCCGGGCGATCCAGGGCGCGGGCGGCGGCTTGTTGATGCCCGTCGGGATGGCTATAGTCGTGCGCGAGTTCCCTCCTGAGAAACGAGGCACCGCTCTCGGCTTCTGGGCAATTGCCGCCGCTGCATCGGTTTCTCTCGGCCCCACTTTGGGCGGGTATCTCATCGACAACTTCGCGTGGCATTCGATATTTGATATAAATGTGCCGGTCGGCATCGTGGGCGTTTTCGCAACCCTGGTAATACAGCGTGAATACAAGACTCAAAGCGGGCGGGCTTTCGATATTATAGGTTTCCTCTCCATCGTATTGTTTCTTGCACCCCTGCTCATCGCTCTCTCCGACGGCAATGCATCGTGGAACACCGGAGGCTGGACTTCGCCATTCATACTCAGTTGCTTCGCACTGTCGCTCATCGGACTCGTTGTTTTTCTTTCCGTCGAGTTTAACATTCGTCACCCTCTGATAGAGCTCAGGCTGTTGAAGAATTTCAACTTCGGCATGTCAAATCTTGTCCTGTTTATTTTCGGCATGGGAATGTTCGGAAGCACTTTCCTTCTCCCGCTTTACCTGCAGAACGGACTAGGTTACACCGCGTTTCAGGCTGGCTCGCTTTTCCTCCCTCTTGGCCTGATAATGGCGGTGATGGGTCCGATATCGGGTGCGCTTTCGGATAAGCTGAATCCCAAAATCATTGCCGGGCTTGGAATCATACTTCTGGCGATGAGCCTTTTTGTTAATCATTTTCTTTCTCTCTTCTCGATGACCTCGGATATCATGGTTTCACTTTACCTCCGCGGCTTCGGAATGGCACTTATATTTACGCCGCTGAATACACTTTCGCTTTCAGATATTCCACGGGATCGTATGGCTCAGGCGTCGGGGCTCTTCAACGTTATCAGGCAGGTCGGCGGAAGCTTCGGCGTGGCCATAATGGGAACGCTTCTGACCGACCGGACAATTTTCCATACTACGATGTATGGGCAATCCGTCAGTCCGGCTTCTCCCGTGGTGCAAAACGTATTGCTCGGGCTTAGAAACTTTTCACAGCGGGTGGTAGGTGGAACGATGTCCCTGTCCGCTATGAGAGCGGAGGCACTTCTGGGATATCAGGTCGGCCAGCAGGCGTTCGTGTCCGCGGTCGACGACGACTTCCTGGTAGCCGCCGCGATTACAATTCTTTGCCTTGTCCCGATATTATTTCTGCGTTATAAGAAGCGAACGGGGCCTCGCGAGAAGACAGTCGCCTTGGATTAAACAAATCGGAATAATGGAATCGTGGAATGATGGAAATACAGGGATGCGTACCGGGGTCGGCTCCGGGTCTGACATGTATTTTCACAAGTAACAACTGACCACAAAATTGAAAATGAGCAGCAGCATAAGTTCAAACGGAAACGGATCGTCCCGGCCTTCGGGAACTGGAGTTCCTCATCATGAGCGCCCCACATACAAGTGGTGGGTGCTCGCTAATATTATGATCGGCACTTTCATGGCCGTGCTCGATTCGACCATTGTTAACGTATCGCTGCCCAAAATCATGGCGGCGTTCGGGATTACCGTAGACAAGGCAGAGTGGGTAATCAACGGTTACCTCCTCGCATTTGCCGTAATGCTTCCAAGTTCGGGTTGGATCGCAGATCACTTCGGATACAAACGAGTTTACATGTTGGCGCTCTTCCTCTTCACGAGCGGCTCCTTTTTGTGCGGGCTTGCCTGGAACGAGAACGCCCTGATATTCTTCAGGGTAATCCAGGGACTTGGCGGCGGCATCATCACCCCCGTCGGCATGGCGATAGTTCTCCGCGAATTTCCCCATGAGCAACGCGGGACGGCTCTCGGTTTCTGGGCGATTGCCGCCGCGAGTTCGGTTTCCTTCGGCCCTCTGATCGGTGGATATCTTGTGGATAATTTCAGCTGGCATGCAATATTCGACGTGAACATACCCGTAGGAATCCTCGCGATATTTGCCAGCTGGGCCATCCAAAGGGAATACAAGACCGAACATACGCGGACTTTCGACTTTGTGGGTTTCATATCGATGAGCACTTTTCTTGTTTCGTTACTTCTTGCTCTGGCAGACGGAAACGCATCCTGGAACACTGCCGGGTGGACGTCGACATTCATCCTTTCGTGTTTTGCGATCGCCGCCGTCTCGCTTGTAGTCTTCCTCATCACGGAGTTTAGGGTCAAGCACCCGATACTCGAGCTGAACTTATTGAAGAATTTTAACTACAGCATGGCGAACATTGTCCTATTCATCTTCGGATTCTCGGTGTTCGGAAGTACTTTTCTTCTTCCGCTCTATCTACAGGATTCGCTCGGTTACACCGCGTATCAAGCCGGTGTAGTGTATTTACCGATGGGAATCATCCAGGGAGTAGTAGCTCCTATTTCAGGAATTCTTGCCGATAGGATGAATCCGAAGATAATCGCATTGGTAGGGATTGTTATTCTTGCCGCAAGTTGGTACCTGAACGGTTTCCTTTCGTTGTTCTCCATGCATTCCGAAATAATGCTGCCGGTTTATCTCCGCGGTTTCGGGATGGGGTTGCTTTTCACCCCGCTCAGCACTGTCGCGCTCTCGGAAATTAAGAAAGAGAAGATGGCGCAGGCGTCGGGTTTATTCAACGTCATAAGGCAAATCGGCGGGAGTTTCGGAGTCGCGGTCATCGGTACGCTGCTGACGGAGCGGACCCTCTTTCATACGGCGATAGACGGGGAAGCGATTAACCGGTATTCGGCGACATTCCAGCATGTAATCAGCGGTTTGAGATATTTTTCGACTGAGGTCCTAAGTGCGCCGATCGCTACGGAAATCCAGAGAGCGAATGCCCTCGTGATTTCCAGCGTGGCGCAACAGGCAATCGTACAAGCGACAGACGATGCGTTTCTGTTCGCATTCGGCGTAATGATCTTGTGCATCATACCCATTCTGTTTCTGAGAACACACAGGAAAAGAAAGGGGGGAGAAAAAGCGGTCGCTTTGCATTGACGCATAATTAATCGACATCTTTACATATAGAGGTGAGGAGGAAATGACAGGATTCAAATCGGTTGGAGACGGGAGGAGCGGATACTCGAGATCCGTATTAGACACCGGCCATTCGAGCTACAAATGGTGGGTGCTTATGAACGTAATGATCGGAACCTTCATGGTTGTTCTTGATGTGAGCATTGTAAACGTTGCGCTCCCAAAAATCATGGCGACGTTCGGAATTCCCATCGACACGGCTGAATGGGTACTGAATGGTTACCTCATAGCTTTTTCTGTGATGCTTCCGGCGTCAGGCTGGTTTGCAGATCATATGGGCTATAAGAAGATCTATCTGGCTTCTTTGTTCTTGTTCACTTTGGGTTCGCTTCTCTGCGGAGTGGCGTGGAATGAGACCGCCTTGATCTTCTTCCGTGTCTTTCAGGGAATCGGAGGCGGGTTGTTGATGCCGGTTGGGATGGCGATAGTCCTGCATGAGTTCCCCGTCGAACAGCGCGGCACTGCCCTCGGATTCTGGGCGATCGCTGCCGCCGGCTCGGTTTCATTTGGTCCGCTAATCGGCGGATACTTAGTGGACAGATTCGACTGGAATGCAATTTTCTACGTAAACGTTCCGTTCGGCATCCTGGGCCTCTTCGCGACATTGGCGATATTGAGAGAATATAAATCTGAAAAGTCGCGGTCGTTCGACCTCCTCGGTTTTCTCTCCATGGCCGTTTTCATGGTGAGCCTGCTCCTCGCGCTTGCGGACGGAAACGCGGCGTGGAATACCGGCGGTTGGACGTCGCCGTTCATACTCATCAATCTCGCAATTGCCTTTGTGGGTCTCGTTATATTTCTCATAACCGAACTCACGGTGGAACACCCATTAATAAATCTGAAACTCTTCAAGAGTTTCAATTACTCTATGGCAAACGCGGTGTTCTTTATCTTCGGCTTATCAGTCTTCGGAAGTATCTTCCTTCTTCCGCTGTATCTCCAGAATTCTCTCGGCTATACGGCGTACCAGGCTGGGGCGATATTCCTCCCCATGGGTCTTCTGCAGGGAATCGTGGCGCCGATCGCGGGGATTCTCACCGACAAAATCAATCCGAAGGTGCCGGCTGTTCTCGGAATCATCCTCCTCGGATGGAGTTGGTACATGAACAGCTCGCTCTCGTTGTTCTCGATGCATTCGGAGGTTATGGCATCCATTTACCTGCGCGGCCTTGGGATGGGTTTGCTGTTTACTCCCCTCAGCGCTATCGCCCTCACCGACATAAAGAGGCAGGATATGGCACAGGCATCAGGGTTATTCAACGTCATAAGACAGGTCGGGGGAAGCTTCGGTGTTGCAGTAGTAGGTTCTGTGCTGACCGAAAGGACGCTCTTCCACACTTCAGTGGACGGACAGTCGGTTCAGCAGTATTCGCCCACCTACCAGCATATCCTTTACGGGCTGAAGAATTTTTCGATGACGGTATTGAGTGGCCCGGCAGGAATGGAACTGCAGAGAGCCAAGGCGCTGATTTTCACAGACATCGTCAAGCAGGCGATCGTCCAGGCCACGGATGATACTTTTCTTTTTGCTTTTGTCGTAATGATGATTTGCGTCATCCCGATAATGTTCCTCCGGACGAGGCGCATACCGAAGGGTGAGAAAGTCGTAAGCATGGAATAAGTTAATTATTGGTTGATGGCTCATGGCAGACAGTCATGAGTTATGCACCATGAGCTATGAACTATTTAAAACAATGGTGGAAATAATGAAATCTCGTTTTATAATTTCGCTGACGGTAATCTTTCTTTCACTGTCGGCGCAGTCATTCTCTCAAACTAGTCCGGCCGACTCTCTGACCGTGATCGAAGCCGTGCGGATGGTACTCTCGACAAATCCCGCCGTTCAGCAGGCCGCGGAGCAGATTAGTGCTTCGCAGGCGGGCGTCAAGGTGAGCAAGAGTCCCCTCTATCCGGAAGGCGGCGTCTCGCTCAACTACGCGCGCATAGGTCCCATCCCGGCTTTCAGTTTCCCCGGGTTTGGAAACATTGTCCTGGCTCCGGCCAACAACTACGACGAACACATCGGGTTCAGCGGGACAGTCTATGATTTCAACAGGCGGCAGAAGAGCGTCGACCTCGCCGAAACACAGGTGCAGAGTTCAAAGGACAGGCTTGAGCTGGTTCGCCAGGATCTGGCATACAGGACCATACAGACCTTTTATGCCGTCCTGTTTCTTCAGAGAAGCATCCGCGTTCAAGACGACGCAATAAACACGCTAAATGAACACATTTCGATGACGAAGAAGAAAGTTGAAGCAGGAACGGCGACGGACTTCGACGTTCTGACGACGCAGGTTCGCGTTGCGGCTGCCCAGGACGAGAAGATCAACCTTGAAAATTCGTTGTCGAATACCGAAATAGTTCTCAGGCGATTGCTCGGCTATTCGCAGGATTCACCGCTTAATCTCGCGGGCGAATTCAATGAGACGCCGCTTTCGCTTAATCCGGACTCTCTGACCGGAATTGCCATGGAGAATCGAGTGGAGTTGAAATCGGCAAACGACGAGATTGCGACGGCGCAGGCGCGTTACAACATGGCCTCCGCGGCCGACAACCCCTCGCTCAACGTAGCAGTCGCCTGGGGTCTCAAGAACGGCTACGAGCCGAACCTTGACGCATGGAGAGGAAACTTCGCGGCGGCGGCTCAGCTTCAGATACCGATTTCAGGAGTCGTCCCGTTCTTCGGCGGCTACCGCAAGCAGAGCATGGAGGAAGAGGCCGGCGCGAGCATGAAGGCAGCCGAATCGTATAAGTCGAACGTCGTTCAGGAAGTGAAAGCGGATGTGCAGAGAGGAATCGTCGACCTTCGTTCCAGTCTGGAGAAGCTTCGGACGAGCGACATAACGGTGCAGCAGGCGGACAGCGCGCTGAGCATTGCCAGGATTCGTTACGAGGCAGGAACCGTGACGAACCTCGATCTTCTCGACGCGGAGACAGCTCTCGCCCAGGCAAGGCTGATGCGCTTGCAGGCACTGTACAAGTACGTGATCGGTAGATACGAAGTCCAGCAGGCGATCGGGGATAAAACATGGTAAGAAGCTCCAAACTGCAAATACCAAGTTTTAAATGCCGCTTTTGCCGCTCCGACATCATAACATCTTATATGATGCGGCATGCCGCAAAGCGGGCAACGGCATCCCGATGAGCGCCTCCGGCGCCATCTCCCGCTTCATCATTTCTATCTATTGGAATGCGGGACGGCGCTACAAGCGCTCGCCGACATATACAACATTTTGGTCGGGACATGTAAATACTTCTGACGGGACAAATTTTGATGTTCAAAAATCAAATTTGGAAAAAACTAGTATGATGAGCTTTTTAGAATTTAGGAGTTTTGGACTTGTTTAGGATTTAGCGCTTAGGGTTTAGAATTTGTCCATATTATGATGAGTTGACCGTTGAAAATATTACAATCGTGCGGTTCGCGTTCATGGGGAGGACTTGAGATGCAGGCCCTCATGACTTCCGTTGAATTGCGGAAGCGGGGCCACGACGTGAGTCTTCTCTGTCTCCCGCGAACCACGCTGCTCAGGGAAGCATACTCGGCCGGAGTACCGGCCGTCAGCCTGCTCGGTGAGGACAGGAACGCCTTCGCCACTATAAAAGATTTGAGCAGGCTCTTCAGGAGCTACAACTACGACGTGGTCCACACGCACCTTTCGCATGACCTGTGGTGGATAGTACCTGCCTTGAAGCTTGCGTCTTCCGATGCGAAGCTCTTCCTGACGAAGCATATGGCGAGCGGCGTGAAGAAGACCGACCCGCTTCACAAGTTCCTGTACGGGCGGCTTCAGGGAACCTTTGCAATATCCAATTACATAAAGGGGAGCGTCATGAACACGTGTCCGGTTTCCGAATCCGACGTCCACGTAGTTCCCCCGGGGATTTCGCTGGAAGTGTTCGACCCGGCACTCTACAACAAATCCGAAATCCGCCGCCAGCTCGGAATACCGGGGAACGTGATACTTGTGGGGATGATCGGCAGGATGACCCCCGGTAAAGGGCACGAGGAGTTTCTAAAAGCGGCGGCGATGCTGTCTGAAACTTCGGATGTGAGATTCCAGTTCATCGTTGCCGGGACGGCAAGTGAAGGCGAAGAAGCATACGGGCTGAAAGTGCGTCAACTTGCGGGCGACCTCGGTGTGGGCAATGTCGTGCAGTTCACCGGTTTTGTCAAAGATGTTCCGCGCTTACTCGCCGCACTCGATATTCTGGCGTTTCCCTCACACGAGGAGTCGTTCGGGCTCGGCCTCACTGAGGCGATGGCGATGAAGATACCGGTTGTGGCGAGCCGCAGCGCGGGTGTTCCCGATATCGTCGTCGACGGCGAAACCGGCCTGCTCGTCTCGCCCAAAGACCACGCGGCGCTTGCCGCGGGAATCTCCTCGCTGGCGAAAGATCCGGAAAGGCGAAAGCGTTACGGCAGCGCGGGGAGAAAGCGCGCCGAAAGCCTGTTCAGTATACAATCAGTCGCGGGAAGACTTGAGGAATACTATTCGGGCGGTTCTGTGCGAGACGATTTTCACGACGCATGAAGCGGTTCAGGATAGCAGCCGTGGGGAATGGAACAAGTATTCACGGTTTGTCGTTTGATTTTATGGTGATGATCTCCTCGATAATCGTTCTGGTCCTGATTGGAGCGAAGCTCTATCCGACGGTTGCGAGGTGATTGGAAATAAGAAGTCAGATATCAGATGCTAGAAGCAAGACGTTTGCATTGAGATGAGGGATTGTCCAGATTCTTGCCTACAGCTTCTCGTTCTGAGTTTCGTGTTTTAAAACGGAGGAAGAAAAATGCCAGATAGAAAGAATTACGTCGATTTGAAAGTCTCGGACGGGACCACGATGGCCGCGTACGTTGCCAGGCCGCAAAGTGCCGGAAAGCATCCCGGGATAATCGTGTTCCAGGAAGCATTCGGAGTCAACCCATACATTCGCGACGTCGCCGGGAGATTTGCCAGGGAGGGATTCACGGCAATCGCGCCGGAACTTTTCCACAGAACAGGCCCCGGCTTTGAAGGAGATTATAACAACTTCCCGGCAGTTCAGCCGCACACATCCGCGCTGACCAACGAAGCTCTGGAAGCAGATATCAAGACGGCATATGAATGGTTAAAGAACGATCCGCAAACGGATGCTCAGAAGATATTCTCGGTAGGATTCTGCATGGGAGGGCGTGTCTCGTTCCTCGCTGACACCATTATCCCTTTGAGAGCAGCGGTGTCTTTCTACGGTGGCGGAATCGCGCAGGGCTTGCTTGACCGCGCGAAGAGTCTTACCGGCCCGATGCTCTTCTTCTGGGGCGGACTCGACAAGCATATTCTCCCCGAGCACACTCGTGCTGTCGAAGATGCGCTTCGTGCGGCCGGAAAAGATTTTGGCAACGTTACATTCTCTTATGCCGACCACGGTTTCTTCTGTGACCAGCGCGGGGCGTACAACGAGAAGGCTTCCAAACAAGCCTGGCCGATGACGCTGGAATTTTTAAAGTATCATCTAAAATGAAAATCAACGATCAAAAGTCAAAAGTAAAACTGAAAAGTCAGATCGATTACCTTTGCCTTTTGAGTTGCAAATTTGACATCTGAGTTTTGACTTTTGACATACCAGAGGATCACATTACGTTTATGAGTAAACTACTATCACCGATCAAAATCAGAGAATTACAATTCAAGAACAGGATTTTCGTATCGCCCATGTGCCAGTATTCGGCCGAGAACGGTGTACCGAACGACTGGCATTTGGTCCATCTTGGAAGCAGGGCGGTCGGCGGAGCGGCGCTTGTCGTGACTGAAGCTACCGCCGTTTCTCCCGAAGGAAGGATTTCGCCCGCAGACCTCGGCATCTGGTCGGACGAACAAGTGAATGCTTTCAAGCGGATTACTTCTTTCATCAGAGAGCACGGCGCTGTCCCGGGGATACAACTTGCGCACGCGGGGAGGAAGGCCTCGACGAAAATCCCCTGGATAGGAGACGGCATGGTGCCCGAATCCGAGGGTGGATGGCAGGTCATGGCACCGAGTGCGTTGAAATTCTCGGACAGTTATCCTCAACCCAAGGAAATGAACAAATCGGACATGACGGCTGTCGTCCGCCAGTGGAGTGAAGCCGCTCGGAGAAGTTTAGAAGCTGGGTTCCAGGTTGCCGAGATTCACATGGCCCACGGTTATCTTCTCCATCAATTTCTCTCGCCGCTTTCGAACCGAAGGAAGGACGAGTACGGTGGGGAACTCAAGAACAGGATGAGATTTCCGCTGGAGGTGGCAAAGGGAGTCAGAAATGAATGGCCGGAAAACTTGCCGGTATTCGTCCGCATTTCGGTTACCGATTGGATGGAAAGCGGCTGGGATCTGCCGCAATCCGTCGAGCTTGCGAAGGAGTTGAAGAATATCGGGATTGACCTGATAGACAGCTCGACAGGAGGATTGGTCCCTGGCGCGAAGATCCCGATTGCCCCGGGATACCAGGTGAAGTTTGCCGACGAGATAAGGAAACAGACCGGCATCATGACGGGCGCGATCGGGATGATCACCGACGCTGCGCAGGCGGAAAACATACTCGTGACCGGACAGGCGGACGTGGTCTTCATGGCCCGGGAGTTTCTGCGCGATCCGTATTTCCCGCTCCATGCAGCGAAATCGCTCGGTGATGATCCGGAATATCCAAAACAATATCTGAGAGCGAAACCGAAATAGAAGCAAGATGCAAGAAACAAGAAGAAAGACAATCTGACCTCTGACTTCTTGCTTCTGGCTTCTTTCAGAAAAAGGAGATGCACAATATGAAAACGAGATATCTTGGCAACACCGGCGTGAGAGTTTCCGAACTTTGCTTCGGAGCGATGACGTTCGGCGGGAAAGGATATTGGACCGGCATCGGACAGGTCCAACAGAAGGAAGCCGACGAACTGGTGAACACCGCAATCGAGGGAGGAATAAATTTCTTCGATACAGCGGATGTCTACTCGGAAGGGCTTTCCGAGCAAATTCTCGGGAAGGCGCTGGGTGACAAGCGGAAGGAAATCGTCCTCGCCACGAAAGTAAGGGGGAGGACGGGCCCAGGACCGAACGACGTCGGGCTCTCAAGGAAGCATATCGTTGATTCCTGCAATGCCAGTCTAAAGAGACTTGGGACGGATTATATCGACCTCTACCAGGTTCACAGTTTCGATCCCAAGACTCCACTGGAAGAAACACTAAGAGCTCTTGACGATCTGGTGAGAGACGGGAAAGTCAGATACATCGGCGTGTCCAACTTCACCGGCTGGCAATTGATGAAAGCGCTCTCTATCTCCGAAAAGCAAAACCTGGAGAGATTCGTGACGCTTCAGGCGCTGTATTCCCTGATTGCTCGCGACCTGGAGAATGAACTGGTCCCTCTTTCGCTCGACCAGAAGCTCGGCATTCTTCCGTGGAGCCCGCTGGGCGGCGGTTTTCTAACCGGAAAATACAGGCGTGGCAAGCCTCGTCCCGAAGGTGCCCGCAGAACCGACCCGACTAATCAGTTTCTTCAATACGATGAAGAGAAGGGCTTCGATATCGTAGACGAGCTGGAGAAGATAGCAGGCAATCACAAGGCGACTATCACGCAGGCGGCGCTGAATTACCTCCTCAGGAAACCCGGAGTCACTTCCGTCATCATCGGCGCGAAGACGAAAGAACAGCTGACGGACAATCTGAAGACGACCGATTGGGAGATGACCCCCGACGAGGTGGCGCGGCTCGACGATCTCAGCAAGCCACCGCGTGTCTACCCGTACTGGATGCTCGAAAGATTGTCTCAGGACAGATAAAAGAGAAACTCTGAATCCGAAATTCTAGACTCTAAACAAATCCTAAACGACAAAAAAGGAAATTCAAAATCGGTTGCGTTTCGGATTTAAGTGATTTGAGTTTTGAACATTGTTTAGGATTTAGAGCTTAGTATTTAGGGTTTACTTCTCAAATGGAAGCGTAGTCTATGAAACTGCAAGATAAGGTCGCTATAGTAACAGGTGCCGGTCGCGGGATCGGAAGAGCAATCGCCGAAGCTTTCGGGCAAGAAGGAGCGAGAGTCATCGTCACGGCAGCCAGACAGAGGAATGAAATTATAAAGGTCGCGTCGCAAATCGGTGGGACTGCCATCCTTGCCGATGTTGCCGTCAAGGACGATGTGCAGAGGCTCGTCGATTCTGTGATTTCCGAGTTCGGCCGGATCGACATCCTCGTCAACAACGCCGGCCGCGGAATGAAATACGTCAACGACAATTTCATGACGGAGCCGCAGCCTTTCTGGGAAGCGGACCCCGACGCCTGGCGGATGGTGATCGACACGAATGTCAACGGCGTCTTTCTGATGACTCGCGCGGTAATTCCGCACATGCTCGAGCGCGGATCCGGCAGGATAATAAACATCTCGATGAATTACGAGACGATGAAGCGTAAAGGTTTCACGCCCTACGGGCCTTCAAAAGCCGCGCTCGAATCGATGAGCATAATCTGGGCTCAGGAGCTGGGGGGTACCGGAGTAACACTGAACGTCCTGCTGCCCGGCGGCGCCACCGATACCGGAATGATCCCTGATTCGTTTTCACAGTCTCAACGAAGCAAACTTATCGATCCTGCGGTGATGGGGCCGCCCGCCGTCTATCTCGCTTCGGATGAGGCGAAGAACGTAAACGGGCAGCGATTTGTTGCAATAGAGTGGTTCAAAAAGTAGTTCTCAGAGAAGAATTTCGTCTTTAATATTGAAAGGAAAGAGGAAAAAGATAATGGAACACCGACGACTTGGTAAATCAGGATTGGAGGTCTCGGCCCTTGGACTCGGCTGCATGGGAATGTCCGAATTCTATGGGCCGGGAAACGACGAAGAGTCAATAAAGACAATTCACCGGGCGATCGAACTCGGTATCACGTTCTTCGACACGGCCGACATGTATGGTCCGTTCGTCAACGAAGAGCTTGTCGGCAAAGCTTTGAAGCCGCACCGTGACAAAGTGGTTATCGCCACGAAGTTCGGCAACGTCCGTGGGCCGAAGGGCGAGCGCCTGGGTGTCAACGGAAAGCCCGAATACGTCCGTCAGGCCTGCGAAGCCAGTCTTAAGAGACTAGGCGTCGACACGATAGACCTTTATTATCAGCACCGCGTGGACCCCAACACGCCTATCGAAGACACGATCGGCGCGATGGCAAAACTCGTCGAGGAAGGGAAAGTGAGATTCCTCGGATTGTCGGAAGCATCTGCGGCAACGCTCCGCAGGGCGAATAAGGTGCATCAGATTAGCGCCCTCCAAACCGAGTATTCGCTCTGGACACGCGACGTCGAAAGCGAGATTCTGAAAACATGCAGAGAGCTCGGGATCGGATTCGTCCCGTATAGTCCGCTCGGGAGAGGTTTTCTAACGGGCGCGATCAAGAAGCTCGATGTCCTGGATCAGACCGACTTCCGGCGTCAGAACCCGCGCTTCCAGGGTGAAAACATGGAGAAGAACTTGAGACTTGTCGCTGAGATCGAGAAACTAGCCGGCGAAAAGAAATGCACACCCGCCCAGTTCGCTCTCGCATGGGTCCTCGCGCAGGGGAAGGATATCGTTCCAATCCCCGGCACGAAGCGAATCAAATACCTCGAGGAGAACGCAGGCGCGGCAGGTGTGAAGTTGACATCGGAAGACCTCAAGAGGATCGACAAAGTCGCGCCTCCGGGAGTGGCGTCCGGCCTTCGCTATCCCGAAGCGGCGATGAAGTCGGTGAATATCTAATCTCAAAGTCAAAGGTCAAAAGTAGAAAGTCAAAAATGGAACTCAAATGTCAAATGCGGATAGTTTTTGTTTTTGAGCTGTAGTTTTGACTTTTGACATTTAAGGTTTGACTTTCTTAAAGCAATGAACCACAGACAAATTCTTGCCGCCGCAGCGACTTTGCTATCGGCGGTCGCTGTTGCTTTCGCGGGGCCGCCATTCCGCACCGACGACCCGATCCCCGTACCGTATATGCACGGAGAGTTGTACCTGTTTTCCACGGGCGTTGTCGACGGTACCGGCACGAGCGGCGTTGGGCCGGCGGTCGAATTTAACTATGGAATTTTGCCGAACACGCAGTTCCATCTTGTCGCCCCGATGGCGTACGACGCGCCGAAGGGAGGGACTTCATACGCAGGGTACGGCGACACCGAGGTAGGAGTGAAATATCGCTTTGTGGAGCAGTCGGAATACATTCCGGACATCGGTTCGTTTCCGCTCGTCGAAGTCCCGACCGGGAACGCCGCGAAGGGCCTCGGCAACGGCAAGGCACAGCTCTATCTCCCGGTTTGGCTTCAGAAGGACATCGGAAACTGGACCATCTATGGCGGTGGCGTTTGCGTCAACTATCCCCATCCAGCTTGCTATGAAACCAGTTTTCGTCCAGGGCGGTTTACTACCGGGTTTCCCGTTACTCGGGCGGAACCCGCGTTTTTACCCGAATGCTAGCGCAACACGGCCGACATCTCGACGTGTTCCTCCTGCTGCGAAAACCGCAGAGGGCAAAAGCGCTCATAGGGCTTTTTCTCCAGGTACGACCGCGCCAGTTCGAGGTAGATTCCGATGTCGCGGTCGAGCTCCGATTGCTGTCCGTCAAAATAGAAGTTGCGAACGGGGATGCCGGCATAATCCCGGCTGAGCTTGGGATAGATGGCTTCGCTGACAACTCCATTCATGCAGGTAAACGGGCTGATGTCCACGATCCGTCCGCTCCGTGCAGAGCAAGATAGGCGCTCCTACCTACGTTTGTGACCATTTCGCCTTCGGCCCCTGGAAAGGGAAGATACGGCTGCGCCAGCTCCAGCACTTCCTCGATGCCGGGTTCTTCGTCGCTGGCGAAATCCTCGACGAACAGTGCCCGCAGCGCGTGCTCGTCGGCATGCTGGATTCGGGAACGTAGCTTCGACTTGATCATCTCCCAAGAGCAGGCCCGGCCAACGAGCCGCAGGTTACGTACCTCTTCCATGTTGGTGTAGGCGATCCACTCGGAGATGTCGGCCATCCAGCACTCTGCGCCCTGGTCCTCCAGTCGGCGCACAAGATCCTGGTTGCTGAAGTTGTTGAGACGGCAGAAAATCTCGCCCACGATGCCGATCAGGGGCCGGCGGCTGTCGAAACGCGCGGGTACAGCATGAAAGCGAGTCTTGCCGCAACAACGACGCAGTCAGCGAACGCATCTGGCACCGAGAGTCGGAACAACTCCGTTCCAGCGTCCGGCAGAAGTCATCAAGGGATTCGCGAAAAGTCCGGTCGGCTTCTCCAGGCAGCGTTTCGTAAGGCCGGGTTTGCAGCAGGAGTTTGCGCAGAATGTCAGCCGAGACCAGCGCCCGCATGCCGTCCGTACGAAAGCAGTGTCGAAATCCTGGAAGTCGCTGTAGCCGTGTTCTCCGTGCGGAGAAAGGACCTGTACGTCACCGTAGCCCTGTTCGCGCAGGACCTTCCGCACGGGGCATACTGCCCGAAGCGGCACGGCCCGTCGGTAGTTCCCATGAAAAAGACCGTACGCTTGGCATCGAAGCCCGGCTGCTGAGCGATCTTCAGGAAATCCCCGGTCGTAATTTTGGCGGGAAAACATTCGTCGCCGCTCGTGTGCTTGCCGCCCAACTCGAGCGAGCGTGCGTCCGAGGGCGGCGTGGGACGCGCCTCAATACCCATCCAGCGCAGTACGGCACACAACGCTTCCACGCTTCCCTCGGCCATGTCAGGGATGTAGACCTTTTTCCCAGCCAGCGGATGGTTGGCGCCAACCCTCTGGGTTACGCAGCGATGTTTGTGGACTGGCATCGCAAAAATCCCGCGCTATCGAGATAAGCTTCACACCGGGTGATGTAGCCGGCGTCGTTTGAATGCCCACCAAACCGCGAGCACCAGGCTGGGCCTTCCGAAGGCATCTTCGAGAAAAGACTTGAGGTAGGAGTCCGGGCCGCATTTGAAATTCGAGATGTAAATCAGGTGCAGGCCGGGAATGCGTTTGGTGAACCGCGCAGCGGCCAGGATCAGCCGGCCGGAGTGCCAGTACATGTTGTCGTTAATCTGAGAGACGTCTTCGCGGTCGAGCGGCAGAAAGTCCAGCGGCAGCACGTTAATGCCGTAGAACGTCCGCAGCTTGCGGGGTATGTCGCAACACACCGCCCGGTCGTAGATACTGTAGGGCCGGCCCAGCAGCACAATCGCAGGCTCGCGCGTCGCGCTCAGTACTCGCAATGCGGCCTCCCCAGCTTGCTGCACCGTCACCAAAGTCCTTTTGCGCTCGATAGGCATTCTCAACTGCGGCATCGCTGGCTGCTTTGCTCCGACGTAGCGTACCGGCGAGAATGCGCAGTTCTTC
>CAWEBD010000067.1:0-31128 GCA_963806435.1 uncultured Bacteroidota bacterium | reverse complement strand
GCCCCTGCTCGAATGGCTGTCCGAATGAGACGAACATAAGAGAGTTCCTGACGGTCATAAGTCAATCTGAGGATTCTGAAAGACCCTATCAGGAGTCTTTCAAGAAAGCCTGGGATATTCTTACTGAAAAGAATCCGTTTCCTTCATCGTGTGGCAGGGTATGCCCGCACCCATGCGAAGGCGAGTGCAACAGGAGTCATAAAGATGGCGCGGTAGGCATAAACAACCTTGAAAGATTTGTCGGTGACTATGCCCTGGAGAACGGCTTCAAGCTTGCGCGCATTTCTGAGAATTCCTATCCGCAGAAGATTGCCGTGATCGGTGCCGGTCCTGCCGGTTTGTCGTGCGCGTACCAGTTGGCCAGGAGAGGGTACAAGGTGACGGTCTATGAAGCGTTCAGCAAAGCGGGCGGGATGTTGAGATATGGTATTCCGGATTACAGGCTTCCGGCCGCGACACTCGATAAAGAGATCAGTAGGATTGAGGAGCTCGGTGTCGAAATTAAATGCGGTCAGATCGTCGGCCGGGATATCCCTTACGAGGAATTGCAGAAGAATTATGACGCCATATTTGTCGGGATCGGTGCACACAAAGGGAGACTGCTTGGCATCCCCAACGAAGAAGCTGTCAATGTTTTTACCGGGACCGAGTTTCTGAACAAAGTAAATTCGGGCGAGCCGGTTGAAGTCGGAAACAAAGTCCTCGTCGTCGGCGGTGGCGATACCGCGATAGATGCGGCTCGCGTGTCGCGGCGCCTTGGAGCGGATGTGACAATCGTGTACAGACGAACGAGAAAAGAGATGCCGGCGATAGAAGAGGAAATTGTCGGCGCCGAAGAGGAAGGCGTCAAACTGGAATTTCTAGCCGCCCCAGTCGAGTTCGAGAGAAACGGCGACAGAGTGACGAGGATGAAATGCCAGCGGATGGCGCTTGGCGAGCCTGACGCATCGGGGAGGCGAAAGCCGGTCCCAATTCCGGATTCGTATTTCTACGTCGACGCCTCCGCCGTGGTCGCCGCAATCAGTCAGGAGCCCGATTTCACCGGGATGGATAACCTTCACGAAGGAAAGGAATGGGTCAAAGCCGACGCCGCTGGTGCAACCGGGATAGCGAACACATATGCAGGCGGCGACGTCCTGGAACTGGGATTAGTCACGATCGCAATCTTCAACGGTAGAAAAGCGGCCGAGGCGATCCACAACCGGTTCCAGAATATCCAACCCGACCCTGGGCAGAAACCGCCGGTCATTACCCACGATAAGGTCATTCTAAGCTACTATGAAAGTAAGCTGAGAAACGAAGCCGTGAAGCTGTCGCCCGAAGAGCGGCTGAAGGATTTAAACCTCGAAATTACTTCCACTCTGACGAGCGAACAGGCTATCGATGAAGCGAAGAGATGCATGAGCTGCGGTTCATGTTTCGATTGTGGAACGTGCTGGAGCTATTGCCAGGACCAGGCTATAGTCAAGCCTGTTACGAAGCACGGGACATACAAATTCAAGCTCGACTTCTGCAAGGGCTGTAATAAATGCGCGGAGAATTGTCCGTGCGGCTATATCGAGATGAAATGACAACGAAAGAATGGAAGAATGGAATAATGGAATCTTGGAATCCGGGAATATTGGGTTGTTCAATCCTTATGTTCATTCCATCATCCCGCAATTCCATTATTCCGATTCTCGATCTCTCTACCGCAGGACGAAGGCATGAGTTTCAAATACACATTCAACAACAACTAACAGGATAACACAATGCCGACCTTTGAATGCCAAAATGTCAAGGTTGAAGTCGATGAAGACGGCTTCATGGAGAAACCTGAAGAATGGAATGAAGACGTGGCCAAAGCGCTTGCTACCACAGAAGACGTGAAAGAGATGACCGAAGCGCACTGGAAAATAGTCTACTATCTCCGCGACTATTACAAGAATTACGGCATCGCGCCGATGGTCAGAAAAGTCTGCAAAGAAACCGGTTTCTCGCTGAAGGAGATCTATGATTTGTACCCGTCGGGTCCCGCCAAAGGCGCGTGCAAGGTAGCCGGCCTGGCGAAACCTACCGGGTGCGTGTAAAGAATTACCGGGTCTCCGGTTCCGCTCTTTCTGTCCGTCATCGATAAACCGGAAAGCGGTATGCCTGTCCGGCACGCGACGGGGAGAGCGACGGGTCCATCCGGCTGATGGACCGGACGAGAAGTCCGCGGTGAGAAATCCGGAATTCCGGGACAACATTCAACATCATCTGTGATTGCCATGCTAAGGGAATTACTGGAACAAAAGAAATCGTCAATTGTCGACAAATGGGCTGAGAGCGTCCTCGGCTCTTATCCGCCCGGGAGTCTGAAATTTTTTAAATCTCAGAAGGACCGCTTTGCCAACCCGGTTGGCTACGCAATATCCTCCGCCGCCGCAAGATCGTTTGATGAGCTGATCGGCGGTAACGACCCCGGGAAGATAAGGGAGGCATTAAGCGATGTCATTAAGATCAGAGCCGTACAGGCCTTCTCACCGTCTGATGCGACTCGATTCGTCTTTGCCCTGAAGAAAGTTGTACGCGACGAGGTTGGAGAAGAGATCCGCGGGCCGAAAGCTTATGAGGAACTCATTGACTTTGAGTCCAGGATCGACTTGATGGCTCTGGTTGCTTTTGATCTGTATATGGAGGCGAGAGAGAAGGTCTTTCAAATTCGGGTCAACGAGGTGAAGTCAAGGTCATTGCAGGCATTTGTGCAAGATGGCGGCCAATAGAATTGAGTGCCGCTGAAGACGTTGTGCGGCAACTGAAGAGTGACCTTTCGCTCCGTGTCTCACCGTGAAGTTGCTGTTCGATACAAAGAGTGCCGCATAGGCGCCAGATTGTCTCGGTCAGGCTTCAAGCGCAGGACGATAATAAGTGAAATGCTGACGAACTTTTTCGATAGAGGACAATATCGATGAATATTCTCTTCTCACTCTTTGCAATATTCGTAATCATAGCGGCTGCGGTCCTCGGGGCGGGCGTCCAACAGCTTGGTTTCCTTTTCGGCGTTGTGTTTCCGTACGCCGCCATCACCGTCTTCCTCCTGGGAGTTATTTCCCAGGTTGTAAAATGGGCGAGGTCGCCCGTTCCGTTTCATATCCCCACGATTGCCGGACAGCAGAAGTCGTTGCCATGGATTAAGAGCAGCAAGTTGGAGAGTCCCCACACTACGTTGGGCGTCATTGGCAGAATGGCTCTCGAAGTACTGTTCTTCCGGTCGCTATTCAGGAACACCCAGATGGAGTTGAAAAGCGGGCCCAAATTGGCTTACAGCAGCAACAAGTATTTGTGGCTTGGCGCGATAATGTTCCATTATTCAATGTTGATCATTGTGCTGCGACATCTCAGGCTGTTCATGGAACCGATCCCTTCCTTTGTGCTTGCGCTTCAGGGGATCGACGGTTTCTTTCAGGTAGGCCTGCCCGGTCTTTACATCACCGATGTCCTGATCGTAGCGGCGTTGTTGTTTCTGTTCATACGCCGCCTCGCCGATTCAAAGTTAAGATACATGTCCCTATCCTCCGATTACTTCCCGCTTCTTCTGATTTTGAGTATTGCGGTGACCGGAATCCTGATGCGCTATTTCTTCAGAGTCGATCTGATACACGTAAAAGAACTGGCAGTAGGCTTGTTCACTTTTCACCCTGTCATTCCCCAGGGGATCGGAGTTTTGTTCTATACCCACTTGTTTCTCGTTTGCACCCTGCTTGCATACTTCCCGTTCAGCAAACTACTGCATATGCCCGGAATATTTCTTTCGCCAACCAGAAACCTGGCAAACAACAGCCGCATGAAGAGGCATGTCAACCCCTGGAATCACACAGTCAAAGTTCACTCGTATGAGGAATACGAAGACGAATTCAGGGAGAGGATGAAGGCGGCGGGGTTACCATTAGATAAGGAATAGAAATGTCCGAATCCAAATTGAAACCTGAAGAGCTGGCCGGTAAAATCAAATATAGTCTTCCGCCCAAGGGCTGGATGGATCCGTCCGTTGAGTTCAAGCACGGGACATTCAACTACAGCGGTGTTCCTAAGAATGTCGAGTATCTGGAACTGCCGAATCCGAGGAAATGGCAGCCGACCGATCCCGATTGGCAGCTTCCGGAAAACTGGAAGGAAATAATTCTCGAAGGCCTCCGGGACAGGCTCAACAGGTTCAGATCTCTGAGGATATTCATGGATGTTTGTGTCCGGTGCGGCGCGTGCGCGGACAAATGCCACTTCTTCATCGGTTCCGGCGACCCGAAGAATATGCCTGTCATGCGGGCGGAGTTGTTGCGGTCGGTGTACAGAAACGATTTCACCCTCTCGGGGAAAATCCTCGGCAGGTTCGCCGGTTCGCGGGAGCTGACGATCGACGTAATGAAAGAATGGTTCTACTATTTTTACCAATGCACACAGTGCCGCCGATGTTCCGTGTTTTGCCCCTACGGTATCGATACCGCCGAGATAACGCTGCTGGTGAGGGAGCTCCTGAGCCTTGTTGGAATTAACATCGACTGGATCGTCACCCCCGTCGCAAACAGTTTCCGGACAGGCAACCACTTAGGTATTCAGCCGCACGGCTTCAAGGACAGCATTGAATTTGCCGTAGATGAGCTGGAGTCTATCACGGGAGTCAGAGTCGATGCTCCGATCAACAAGAAGGGGGCGGAGATTCTTTTCATTACTCCGTCAGCGGACTACTTCGGCAGCCCGCACTACTACACCTTGCTCGGTTACCTGGCGTTGTTTCACGAGATAGGTCTGGATTATACGTGGAGCACGTACACGTCGGAAGGGGGGAACTTCGGTTCGTTTATATCGCACGACCTCATGAAGAGCCTGAACGCGAAAATGTATGCCGAGGCGAAGCGGCTCGGAGTCAAATGGATCCTGGGCGGCGAGTGCGGCCACATGTGGAGGGTCGTGCACCAGTACATGGACACTCTGAACGGCCCAGCCGATTTCCTGGAGGAACCTGTTTCGCCCATAACGGGGACGAACTTTGAAAACGCGAAGTCCACCAGGATGGTACATATATGCGAGTTCACCGCGGACCTGATAAAGAACAACAAGATAAAATTCGACAAGAGTCGTAACGACAACCGGAAGGTCACTTTTCATGATTCGTGCAATCCCGCGCGCGCGTTGGGCCTGATCGAAGAACCCCGCTACATAATCAGGAACTCATGCAATCATTTCTTTGAAATGCCGGAGAATACCATAAAGGAGAAGACTTTCTGCTGCGGTAGCGGCTCCGGGCTTGGGACGGACGAGAACCTTGAAATGCGTTTGAGGGGCGGACTGCCCAGGGCTAACGCGGTGAAGTTTGTCAAGGAAAAGCACGGAGTCAATTTCCTCGCCTGCATTTGCGCCATCGACAAGGCAACGCTGCCTCCTCTTGTCGACTATTGGGTCGGTGGTGTGGACGTGGGCGGGGTGCATGAGCTAGTCGGTAACGCGCTGATTATGAAGGGTGAAAAGGAAAGGACAACCGATCTTCGCGGAGAGCCGCTGGCAGCGAGCAGCGCGATTGCGAAATGATGTGATTATGGACTATTGAGCCATGGAGCCGAGGATGAACAGCAGCCAATCATATCCGGCCGGAAGCCAACATGCGAACGACCTGGAGGAAAGGGCTTTCCAGTTCGCGAAGGCCGTGAGACTCTTCATTAAGAATATGCCCAAAACAATGGCAGTTATCGAAGATGAGAAACAGCTCGTGTGTGCTTCCGGATGCGCCGGAGCGAACTACATCGAAGCCAATGAAGCATTGAGCGGCAAGGACTTCATTGTAAGAGCCAAAATAAGCCGGAAGAAAGTAAAAGAAAGCCGATACTGGCTCAGGCTGATAAATGAAACAAATGATCTTGTCAATGCCGATGAAGCGCGGACACTGATTCGGGAAGCGGATGAATTGGAAAAGATACTTACTTCAATTGTAGAGAAATCGAAATGGCAACTGGGAGACAGATGATGGCGACTCTGCCCGGGTTTCCAACTCCCCTGATTGGTGTCGTTGCTATACCTCAAATGACTCTGACGGATCGAAGGATACAGTAATGTACGATAGCGGAAAAATAATAGCCGGGTTGATAATCTTCGTCGGATTGTTCACCTCTCCGTTCTGGTATGACACCTCCAACGGCAAGGCGCTCGAGCGGCCTCAATTGGTCCTCCCTTCAAACCCAAATCAACAGGTATGTGTCGCGGACTCGGAGTTCATGCGATGCGATCACATGGTCCTGTTAAACGATTGGAGATCCCAGGTGGTAAGGGACGGCAAAACCGACTACATGTCGAATACCGGCAAAGAGATTCGAAATGAAATATACAAAAACATGCCTGGGCTGTCACCCGAACACTGCAGAGTTCTGCGATCAATGCCACAACTATGTTGGGGTCAACCCTTACTGCTGGGATTGCCACAATAAACCTGAGCTGCACGGACAAGGAGCACCTGCGGTACAAATCCTAAACCCTAAATCCGAAACTCTAAATGAGCGCCCTGCGCCATCCCGCACATCCTTTTCAGGTAATATTGAGCGGGACAAATTCAAATCACGAAATTCAAAATGTCCAGACTTTAACTCGGGAGTTTTTTGATGATGTCGTGCATTTGAATTTTGGTTTTGTTTCGAGTTTAGTGCTTAGGATTTAGAGTTTGTTTTACATTGCGTAAACCATACAGTTTAAAATTTAAGATTACGGAAAGATAATGAGTATTAGTCGAAGGACACTTCTTAAAATAGCCGGCCTGACGGCGCTCGGAGCGACGGCCGGTAAATTTGTGAGCGTTCGCTCGGATAGCACCTCCACAAGCCTTCTCGCCAAAGCCGTGGGAGCGGGCAAACGCCTTACGAAAAGGAAAACCTCGCCGACAGTGCGGCTGGCGATGGTCGTGGACCTGAGGAAATGCATATCCGAAAAAGGATGTACGAAGTGCATCGATGCATGCAACAAGGCGCACAACATACCGGACTTCGGCGAGTCTAAGGATGAAATAAAATGGATTTGGAAAGAGCCTTATGAAGATGCTTTCCTTGACCAGGAGAATTTCTTCATGAAGGATGAATTCAGAGACAAGAAGGTCCCGGTGTTCTGCAACAACTGCGACAATCCGCCGTGCGTGGAGGTCTGTCCGACTCAGGCGACCTTCAAGCGAGACGACGGAATCGTAATGATGGACTGGCACAGGTGCATCGGATGCAGGTACTGCATGGCCGCATGCCCGTATGGTTCAAGGAGTTTCAATTGGAGGGACCCGCGCCCGTTTATTAAAGATATCGATCCGGACTATCCCACGCGGACCAAGGGAGTTGTCGAGAAATGTACCTGGTGCGATGAAAGGGTATCGCAGGGGCTTCTCCCGCTCTGTGTCGAAGCTTGTCCGGTGAAGGCGATGGCGTTCGGTAATCTTAATGATCCCGCGTCGGAAGTCAGGGAATTACTGAAGGACAATTTCTCCGTCAGGCGTAAACCCGGCCTTGGCACAAGTCCGGAAATCTTTTACCTCGTATAAGGCAGACGACATGTTAGAACACGCATTCAGAGGAAGCAGAAGATACTGGATCTGGCTCGCTATCCTTTCTCTCGTAATCCTGACTGGATTCTATTTTTACCTGAAACAGTTCGGTTATGGTTTGGGACTGACCGGCATGAGCAGGAACGTAAGCTGGGGCCTTTATATTGCCCAATTCACTTTCATCGTCGGGGTGGCAGCCTCTGCGGTGATGGTCGTCCTGCCATATTACCTGCACGACTATAAGGCTTTCGGGAAAATAACTATACTCGGAGAGTTCCTCGCAATCTCTTCAGTCATGATGTGCATGCTCTTCGTCTTCGTCGATCTCGGACAGCCGGCTCGGGTGCTGAATATCTTCTTGTATCCGACATTTCATTCCCTGATGTTCTGGGACGTTGTCGCGCTCAGCGGATACCTTGTGCTGAACGTTATCATCACCCGTGTGACCCTCGGCGCGGAATACAAGTCCGTAGCACCTCCCAAATGGATCAGGCCCGTCATTTTACTCTCGATTCCGTGGGCAATAAGCATTCATACGGTCACCGCGTTTTTGTTCGCCGGACTTGCGGGCAGGCCCTTCTGGTTAACTGCGATTCTCGCTCCGAGATTCCTGGCTTCGGCATTTTCCGGCGGCCCCGCGCTGCTGGTGGTCCTTTGTCTGATACTGAAGAAGCTGACGAGGTTTGACCCCGGGGACGAAGCAATCAAGAAGCTCGGCCTGATAATTACCTACGCCATGTGTGCGAACGTATTCTTCATCCTTATGGAATTCTTCACGACGTTCTACAGCGGGATACCGGAGGATGTTGCACATATGCAGTATCTGTATTTCGGCCTTGACGGAAATGCCAGGCTTGTCCCATGGATGTGGACTTCGGCTGTTCTCGCAATAGCAGGGTTGGTCCTGCTCATCACACCCAGGACCCGCAACAACCACAAAACGCTCTTTGTAACCTGCATAATGGTGTTTCTGTCGATCTGGATTGACAAGGGACTCGGTTTAGTAATAACGGGATTTATACCTTCGCCTTTCGGGAAAGTAATCCAATACTGGCCAACGATTCCCGAGTCGTTTATCTCTTTAGGCATTTGGGGTGTCGGCCTCTTCCTGATAACGGTCTTCTACAAGATCGCCCTTTCCGTGAGAAGGGAACTAGAGATATAGCATGTCAAAGTGTACAATATAGTAATCATAGGCGGGATGGCAGCCGGATGCAAAGCGGCTGCAAGGTTGAGCAGGCTCTCCTCGGATTATCGGATCACGATTATCGAAAAAGGCCCGTTCATATCATTCAGCTCTTGTGGCCTTCCGCTGTATGCATCGGGGGAAATTGACGGCATCTCCGACCTTTCCAAAACATCCTACGGCATCGCGCGGGACGAAAAATACTTCGGTGAAGTCAAAGGAGTAAGGGTCCTGACAGAAACCGAGGCACGGGAAATTGATGCCGAGAGACGGGAAGTCAGGTGCAACGGGCATGACTGTGATGAAACCATCGTTCTGCCGTACGACTCCTTGATATTCGCGACGGGCTCCGAGGCGGTTAAGCCCAATTTCCCGTGTGCCTCCTCACCGGCGATCTCGTCATTTCACTCTCCGTCAGACGCGGAGAATTTCAGAAAAGCAGCCCAGGAGGGGAAAGTCAGGAAGGCTGTAGTAATTGGAGGCGGGTTCGTAGGCTGTGAAATGATCGAGGCGTTGAGCTCGCTTTGGGGTATTGAAACCGTTTTAGTCGAGAAGGAGGAGTCGCTATTACCCGGATCTCTTGACGAGGAAATCGCAACCTACCTCGAAAGCTGCATCAAGCCGGACAAGGTGAAGCTATTGCTTTCGACGGCGGTGGACAAGATTGAAACAGACGAGAACGGATCGCCCGTGGTTGTCCTGGAAAACGGACAGCGAATCCTGTCTGATTACGCGTTCTATTGCCTCGGCGTCAAGCCGAATGCTGAGCTCGCCCGGAAATCGGGCATACGACCAGGCATTCACGGCGGAATCCTCGTCGACGACCAAATGAGAACGAACGTACGGAACATCTGGGCTGCAGGCGACTGCGCGGAAATCAAGGACCTGGTCACAGGCACGTCGAATTGTCTCTCCTTCGGATCCTTGTCCAATCGAATGGGGAGAGTTGCCGCTGATTCCATCGCAGGAAGGAACGCCTTATTCAAGGGTGCGGTCGCTACGGTGTCACTGAAGCTGTTTGAGAACATCGTCTGTGTCGCCGGCCTGACAGAGAAGAAAGCCCGGAAGTTCGGTTTTGAAACCGGCAGTGTGATCGGTTGCTGGTCCGATAGGCCGGATTACCACCCCGAGGCAAAGCTCCTCCTGGGAAAACTCGTCTACGAAAAACCCGGATTGCGGTTACTGGGTCTCCAATTGGTTGGAGAGGGAGAAGTGACGAGATATATCGATGTGTTTTCTGAACTACTGACGCAAAGGAAATCGGTTGAGACCTTGCTAGACGTCGAGCACGGTTACACTCCCGCCCATTCGTCGCCGATATCCCCGTTGAACCATTTGGGCGCAATGGCATGCAACCAGGAAATGGACGGTGTTAGGAACCTAAGTCCCCTCCAGGTTACATCTTTTGAGGGGACGATTGTCGACGTGAGAGAATCGTCCGAAGCAGAGTCTCACCCGTTTCCGGGAAAGTTCATCCAAATATCGCTGTCCGATCTTCGAACGAGGCTTAACGATTTCGCTCCTGATGAGCCGTTTCTTTTTGTATGCGAGAAAGGCCCGAGAGCTTATGAGGCCGCCAGAGTGTTTCTAAATCGCGGGCATAAGAACGTTTCATATTTAGGCGGCGGCAATCTGCTCTACACTGCCGTGAACAGGTTCGCCGAAGCCGCAAGAAAACGTGTGACCACGGAGACAGATGTTTCATGAGATGAACGGGCTTGACAGCCGGGAGGTATTATGCCGATCATAACTATTTCGAGAGGCTCTTTGAGCGCCGCGGAGATGCTCGCTAAGACGGTCTCCGAGAAAATCAATTGCCCGATCGTCACGAGAGAAGACGTTCTCGCGGCGGCAGGGAAATATGGGATCAAGGAGACGGAATTAGGCGAGTTGTCGTTTATTGAAAAGGCGCCGCGTCTGTTGGATAAGATGGGTGACAGGAAGAAACAGTATTTGTGCTGTTTCCAGACGGCGCTCTTTGATTTTGCACTCAAAGGAGATCTGATTTACCACGGCCACCTCGCGCAATTCCTTTTGACAAAGATTCCATACGTACTCCGCGTCCTGCTGACGGCTCCAACCGAATTCAGGATCAAGACTTTGATGGAAGAGGGAGGTAAGTCGAGGGAAGAAGTCATCTCTTACATAAAGTCGATTGATGAAAGAAGGCTCAAATGGTCACAGTTCCTTTACGGTGTCAACTGGAAGGACCCCTCGCACTATGACCTTGTAATAAACATAGAGAGGATGAGTATAGGCCTTGCCGCGGATCTCATCGCGACGTCGGTCTCGGCGAAGGAGTTTCAATCCACGCCGGAAGCAACAAAGATGCTGCGTAATCTACACCTGGCTTCACTCGCGGAAGTTTATTTGCAGCGGTCGCCGCGAACACGAGGCAGCGATGTTGAGATCGATGCGGACTCGGTTAACGGCTCGCTGGTGGTGACCGGCAACTGCCCGAGAGTCGGCGCGGGAATGTGGGAAAGCGACATAAGGGCCGTACTGTCAGAAGTTCAAGGCGTAAAAACAATTGAAGTCAGAAAGTCGATCGTCAGCTACTACGAATAAATAAAACATGGGATACTATGACTGAGAAACCAATATCATCCGACCTCCTGGTTGTGGGTGCGGGTATAGCGGGGATTACTGCCGCTTTAGAGGCCGCCGAAACGGGAATGACCGTAAGCTTGCTCGAAAAAAGGCCTTACATAGGCGGTAAAGTCTCCCAGTTCAACAAATATTTTCCAAAGCTATGTCCGCCCAGCTGCGGGCTGGAAATAAACATCAAACGGCTGCGCACCAATCCACTGATAAAGCTGTTCACGCTCGCAGAGGTCATCGACGTTTCAGGCAAAGCGGGAAATTATAAAGCCAATGTCAGGTTGAAACCGAGGTACGTCAACAACAGATGTACCTCCTGCGGCGAATGCGTGAAAGTCTGTCCGGAATTGAGAAAGAACGATTTCAATTACGACATGGACGAGACGGCTTCTATTTATCTTCCCCACGAAGATGCATATCCCCAAACATATGTCATAGATTCGACAACCTGCGCGGGAAGCAGCTGTAACAAATGTGTCGAGGTCTGCAAGTACGGAGCCATAGATCTGGCTGAACAGGAGAGAGTCATCGCTATAGAAGCGGGTTCCATTATTTGGGCGACCGGTTGGGAGCCTTACGATGCGAAGAAACTGGATGTCTTGGGTTTCGGGGAATCCCCGGATGTCATCACGAACGTGATGATGGAGAGGCTTGCCGCACCAAACGGCCCGACGGGCGGCCGGATCGTGAAGCCGTCGACGAAAGAAAAAATAGACAGCGTAGCCTTCGTGCAGTGTGCAGGTTCCAGAGATGAGAACCATCTCAACTACTGTTCGTCCGTTTGCTGCATGGCATCTCTGAAGCAAACGCGATATGTCCGGGATCAGTACCCGGATGCGGAGATCCATCTTCACTACATAGATATCCGGGCCGGCGGCCTGCTGGAAGATTTCTACAGTGACGTTCAAAAGGACGAGAAAGTACATTTCCACAGAGGAAAAGTGGCAAAGGTGTTTCGCGGTACTTCTCCGGACAAGCTTATCGTCGAGGCTGAGGACTCGCTGACGGGTAAACTCATACAGGAGAGCGTCGATCTTGTTGTGCTCGCGACAGGGATGAAGCCGATGGCCCGGGATTTACCGGTTGATCGTTCGTTAGTTGACAGCAACGGTTTCTTCACGTCTGACGGAAGCGGAATGATCGGGTGTGGCGTGAATACCGAGCCCAAAGATGTTGCCGCGGTCGTCCAGGAGGCAACCGGTTCGGTATTGAGAGCAATTCATTCAATCAAAGGGAATTAACGTCATGGCGATAGAGACAAAAGTTGGAGTCTATCTGTGCTCGGGATGCGGAATCGGGGAATCGCTGAACTGTGACCAACTCGCGAAGGTCGCGACCTCCGAAAATAAAGTCCCGGTCTGTAAAGTTGACGGCTGGCTTTGCAGCGAAGAGGGTATCGATGTAATCAGAAAAGACATTGAAAGCGATAAACTGAATCGCGTAGTGATCGGCGGATGCTCGCAGAGATTTCTGTCAGACGTATTTCAGTTTGGTTCGGATGTCATGGTTGACCGCGTCAACCTTAGAGAGAATGTTGTTTGGACTCACAAACCGAACGACGAAGACACGCAGATGCTCGCTGAAGACTATATCCGGATGGGAATCGCGAAAGTCAGGAACTCAGAACCTCCCGTGCCGATGCAGAAGGACGTGAACGAGACGATTCTGGTGGTAGGCGGCGGTGTATCGGGTTTGACTTCCGCCCTTGGCGCGGCAAAGGCGGGCTATCCCGTCGTGTTGGCTGAAAAGGAGAAGCAGCTCGGAGGTTGGGTGAGCAGACTCTACAAAATCTCTCCGTACGAACCTCCTT
Source organism: uncultured Bacteroidota bacterium (assembly GCA_963806435.1). Taxonomy (GTDB): domain Bacteria; phylum Bacteroidota; class Ignavibacteria; order Kryptoniales; family JAKASW01; genus JAKASW01. The sequence continues at coordinate 18,006 of CAWEBD010000067.1, read as the reverse complement.
ATACCGAGCCGGAATACTCAAAAATCGACGAACTGATTTCTGAGGTGGAATCGAACGAGAGGATCAAAGTAGTTACGGCCTGTCAGGTGGAGAAAATCTCCGGCGAGCCCGGGGACTTTGATGTTGTTTTAAGAATCAATGACGGGGCGCGCACCGAACTTTTCAAAGCTGGCGCGATAGTCCAGGCGACCGGCTGGAGACCGTATGATCCGAATAAGCTCGGAGATTTGGGATATGGGAAATTCGCAAATGTCATTACGGGCATCCAGCTCGAAGAGCATTTCAAGAATGGTGGTGACAAACCTCTTCTCGGCGGCAAGCCGGTCAGGAGTGTCGCGTTCATACAATGTGCGGGCTCCAGAGACGAGAAACACCTACCGTATTGTTCTTCGATTTGCTGCTCGGTTTCGTTGAAACAGGCTTTGTATATCAGAGAGAAATATCCCGATGCGCTCGTGTATATCATTTACAGGGACATGCGAACACCTGCGCAGCATGAACTGTTTTACAAACGCGTTCAAACCGAGGACAACATATTTCTCACCAAGGGAGACGTCGTAGGATTGAGTAATTCTGATGGCGGCTCTATTCTAATCGACGTCGACAACGCGCTCCTGGGTGAGAAGATCCGGATAGAATCAGACGTGGTCGTGTTAGCCACCGGTATGGTTCCGTCGACGCTCGTCGGTGAGATCGGAGCTGGCGATCAGGATTCTGCCTCGGATGGAAAGACTCTTGACGGAAAGAAGGCGGCCGCCTCCGCCGAGGCCGGAGCGAAGATTTTGAATCTTGCTTACAGGCAGGGCACGGATTTGCCGACGCTGAAATACGGTTTCCCCGATTCACATTACATATGTTTTCCGTACGAGACGAGAAGGACAGGCATTTACGCCGCCGGTGCGGTGCGTTCACCCATGGATTTCTCCGCAGCCAGGAACGACGCTTACGGCGCCACTCTGAAGGCCATCCAGCTCATACATTCAGTCAAAGCCGGAAAGGCAGTCCATCCAAGGTCCGGTGATCAATCGTATCCGGAATTCTTCTTACAGCGGTGTACCCAGTGTAAGAGGTGTACTGAAGAATGTCCTTTCGGAACACTTGATGAGGACGAGAAGGGTACTCCGCTCTTCAACTCGAACAGATGCCGGAGATGCGGTATATGCCTCGGTGCCTGTCCCGAGAGGATTATCTCCTTCAAAGATTATTCGATCCAAATGATCTCTTCGATGATCAAGGCAGTCGAAATACCCGATGAAGATGAAGACAAACCGAGAATACTTGCCTTTCTCTGCGAAAACGACGCGTACCCTGCATTGGATACCGTGGGCAAGTACAGGATGCAGTTTGACGCCAACATCCGCGTCATCCCCGTCCGATGTCTCGGGTCGGTCAATGTGGTCTGGATCGCCGACGCGCTTTCAAAGGGGTTCGACGGGATCCTGATGGTCGGCTGCAAGTACGGAGAAGATTACCAGTGCCATTTCATCAGAGGCAGCGAGCTTGCCAGCAAAAGGATGGATAATGTCAGGGAGAAACTGAAACAGCTTGTCCTCGAGCCCGAGAGGGTGAAACTCCAGACGTTGTCGATCGACGAATACGGAAAGATCCCCGGTATGTTCGGCGAATTCGTCGAAGAGATAAGAGCGTTGGGGCCCAACCCGTACAAGGGAATGTGAATGGAAACACAAGTCCAAACCTTGCGAAAGTATCAAATCGTCGCAAAGTTGAACAACAAGTTGATTACAGAATCTCTTGTTCGCGTTGATTCTCCCTCCATCCTCCGATATGTTTTTGTCAGGAGCCAATGCGATGTGCATCGACAAACGCCGGACAATATCGAGACCAGCAATGCGCGAAGGACGCCGCGAATTATTCGGCCCGAAGCAGAGGAGCTTAAAATGAGTTTGACCCAAACGCGTTCCTCGTCGAGGTCAACCCAGCGGCGGATATCCTGTCCAGTGAGTCTCAGAATTCGAAGCGATAAAGAAAATATTCTCAAATGAAAGGAAAGTTATGGCGGGATCAACTTTGATACGGCCGCACGGAAGTGATGAGCTGAAGGTTCTTCTTCTGAGCGGCAAGCAAAAAGAGGAAGAATTGAAGAAAGCGGCCGGACTGAAGAAGATTTGTATGACCAGCCGCGAGACAGGGGACCTGATAATGCTTGGGATAGGCGGGTTTACACCGCTGACCGGTTTCATGGGGCACGACGATTGGCAGGGTGTCTGCTCCGACATGAGAACGTCGAACGGCTTGTTCTGGCCCATCCCGATCACGTTGTCCGTCTCGGACGAAGATGCGAAATCTCTGAAAGTCGGCCAGGAAATTGTGTTGATCAGTGACGAGACCGAAGAAGTCATGGGCACCATGAAAGTCGCCGAGAAATACCAGATCGACAAAGGATTCGAGTGCAAACAGGTGTTTGCAACGGACGACCCGGAGCATCCTGGTGTGAAGATGGTGATGCAGCAGAAGCTCTGGAACATTGGCGGACCGGTGAAAGTCCTGTCGGAAAGCTATTTCCCCACGGAATTTGCGGGATTGTACCAGAGACCCGAAGAAAGCCGGAAGATCTTCGCGGAGAAAGGGTGGAGAACCATCGCCGCATTGCAGCTTCGCAATCCGATGCACAGGTCGCATGAATTCCTGGCCAAGATTGCACTCGAGGTCAGCGACGGACTCTATATCCATCAGCTGGTTGGGAAGTTGAAACCCGGCGACATACCCGCTGAGGTCAGAGCGAAGTGCATAGATGTTCTCGTAGAAAACTATTTTGTCAAAGATACGGCGGTATGCGGCGGTTATCCTCTCGACATGAGATACGCGGGTCCGAGAGAAGCTTTGCTCCACGGCCTTTTCAGGCAGAACTTCGGATGCACGCACCTTATCGTCGGCCGGGATCATGCCGGCGTGGGAAATTATTACGGGCCGTTCGACGCACAGAAGATATTCTACGAGATACCGTCCGACGCGCTCTTGTTGAAACCGCTTCCCATAGACTGGACCTTCTGGTGCTTCAAGTGCGGAGGAATGGCATCGATGAAGACCTGCCCGCATAAGAAGGAAGACAGACTGTTCCTGAGCGGCACGGCACTTCGCAAAGCCTTGTCCGAAGGAAAGGACGTGCCGCCGGAGTTCAGTCGCCCCGAGGTGCTTGCGGTACTGCGCGATTACTACTCAAAGCTGGACGAGAAGGTCGAAATAAAGATGCACCAATATGCAACCGGTGATACATCCGGTAGCGCCAAGAAATAGAGGAACAAATCCTAAACTCTAAACACGAAATCCTAAATGAGCGCCCTGCGCCATCCCGCGCATCCTTTTCAAATAATATTGAGCGGGACAAATTCAAATGACCAAACTCAAAAGTCGAAGTTGGTGTTCGTTTCAGATATTAGAATTTGAAGTTTGTTTAGAGTTTAGAGTTTCGGATTTAGAGTTTTGAAAGTCAATCGGACTCTCAGAAATGTTATAAATCAACTGAAATCGTAAAGGAGAAAATTTCATGCCGAGTTATGTGAACCCTGATAAATGCGACGGGTGTAAGGCACTGGATAAGACAGCCTGCCAGTACATCTGTCCAAATGACTTGATGGCATTGGACAAGAGCACTATGAAGGCGTATAATCGCGAGCCGGAGATGTGCTGGGAATGCTACAACTGCGTCAAGATATGCCCGACACAGGCGGTCGAGGTGCGCGGATATGCCGACTTCGTGCCGCTAGGTGCAACAGTCACGCCCATGAGAAGCACCGATTCGATAATGTGGACGATCAAGTTTCGCAACGGTACCGTCAAGAGATTCAAATTCCCGATTCGATCGACCGAGGAAGGCAAAGCGGTGCCGGACGGTGGATGGAAGACAGTCAATAACGACCTCAAGAGCCCTGTGCTTTTCACCGAACCGCAGTCTCTGGGTCTTCAAGAAGTAGTCACACTCAAGCATTAGAGAGGTTGGAAAAATCATGGCGAATGTAAAAACAGAAATAGTGGAGACCGACCTGCTGATAGTTGGCGGAGGCATGGCGGCCTGCGGAGCAGCTGTCGAAGCGGCCCATTGGGCGAAGCAACATGGTCTTAAAGTCACCCTCGTCGACAAGGCCGCGGTTGACAGAAGCGGCGCGGTAGCGATGGGGCTCTCGGCAATCAACCAGTACGTCGGAATCAAGGACGGAAAGAACACCGTTGAGGATTATGTAAAGTATGTCCGAAGCGATCTCATGGGTATTACCCGCGAGGACCTGGTGTACAACATCGCACGTCACGTCGATTCGTCAGTGCACTTGTTCGAGAAGTGGGGACTGCCGATCTGGAAGGATGAGAACGGCGGTTATGTACACGAAGGAAGATGGCAGCTGATGATAAACGGCGAATCGTACAAAGTCGTCGTTGCTGAGGCGGCAAAGAACGCGCTCGGCTCCGAGAATATCTACGAGCGGATATTCATCGTCGGGCCGTTGATGGACGGCGATGTTTGCGTCGGTGCCGTAGGTTTCAGCGTTCGTGAAGAGAAGTTTTACGTGTTCAAGGCGAAGGCCGTGCTCGTTGCGATGGGTGGAGCCGTTCACGTGTTCAAGCCGCGGTCATCCGGCGAAGGATTCGGCCGCGCCTGGTATCCGCCGTGGAACTCCGGGTCGAGCGCTTACTTCACGCTCAAGGCCGGCGCCGAGATGACTTGCCAGGAAGTTCGCTTCATCCCGGTTCGCTTCAAAGACGCGTACGGCCCCGTCGGCGCGTGGTTCCTGTTGTTCAAGTCGAGAGCCACCAACGGCATGGGCGGCAACTACATGGAAGAGCGCAAAGACGAGCTGGAAAAGTGGGTTCCTTACGGCAAAGTCAAACCGGTACCCGCGAACTTGCGCAACTGGCTCATGATGCTCGACGTCATGGACGGCAAGGGCCCAATCTACATGAGAACGGACGAAGCGATCAACAAGATCGCGTCTGAATCCGGCGATGAGAAAGCCTCCAAGAAGAAGCTGAAAGAACTGGAATCGGAAGCGTGGGAAGACTTCCTCGACATGACCATCTCCCAGGCCATTCTGTGGGCAGGCACCGACACAGCACCCGAGCAGAAGCCTTCCGAGATTGCGGCAGCAGAGCCGTATTTCATCGGTTCGCATTCCGGCGCCTCGGGCGCGTGGGTCAGCGGTCCGAAGGACCTTGCTCCGAAAGAGTACTACTGGGGCTACCCGAACATGTCGACGGTCAACGGCATCTTCTGTGCAGGTGATGCTTCCGGCGCTTCGAGCCATAAGTTCTCGTCGGGCTCCCACGCTGAAGGCAGAATAGCCGCGAAAGCCGCGATCGATTACATCCTCGACCATCCGGCCGCCTACAAATACGACCAGGCTCAGATCGACGCTTTGAAGGCTGAGATACTGAAACCACTGGAAGTCTACGGTCAGTTTAGCAAGACATCGAGCGATCCTGAAGTCAATCCGAATTATATCAAGCCGAAGATGTTCATGCTCAGGCTGCAGAAGATCATGGACGAATATGCAGGCGGAGTCTCGTCGCAATTCAAGACGAACAAATCTCTGCTGGAGAAGGGTCTCGAACTTCTGACGTATTTGAAAGAGGACTCCGAGAAATTGGCAGCAGGAGACATTCACGAATTGATGAGATGCTGGGAAAACATCCACAGGATGTGGCAGGCCGAAGCCCACGTGAGAGCAATATTGTTCAGAGAAGAAACACGATGGCCCGGCTACTACTTCCGTGCAGACAAGCCATCCATGGATGAGAAGGATTGGAAGGTGTTTGTCAACATGAAGTGGATTCCGAAGGACAATAAGTGGGAAGTGTTTTCAAAGCCGATCATCTCGATCGTTAACTGAATATGCTTCTTATAAGGCCATGTTGCTCCGATGTTTCGGCGGCATTTGAAGTTCGGAGGGGGGCGGAGGCAGCCGCTCCTCTCCGCGGCCTTATGATTGTCAGGTATACATCGAGTAGTAAGTGCCGGATGGCACGATTTGTTGTTTGACTAAAACCCGTTGACGAAATGGAACCTATTATGGTGTGTCCGCATTGCAGCCAGCCGCTTAAAAAATGGCGCTGCCCTTCGGGATCTTCATGGGATTCCGGATTCCAGTACGTTTGTTTCAACGATGATTGCCCGTATTTCACGCGAGGTTGGGATTGGATGAGGAAGAAGTTCAACCAGAACATCTCGTACAGGTATCGGCTTGACCCGGTCAGCGGTGAATCCGGGCCATTGCCCGTTTGGTCGAAAGATGCGCTCATAAGTTCGATTATAGAATAACGAAGGTTGGAAGAGTATAGCATGAAAGAGCTGGAGAATCTGAAAGAAACGGTGCTGAAAGAGTACCCGAGGATGAACAGGGAGAGCGGTTTCAAGTTCAATTGTCACAAGAACGTCAGCTGTTTCAACATGTGCTGCACCGACGTCAATATTTTTCTGACGCCGTATGACATCATCCGCCTGAAGAATAATCTCAAACTGTCCTCTCAGGAGTTCCTGGAAAGATTCACGCTCCTCCCGATCGACGAGAACCAGAATCACCCGGTCGTAATGCTGAAGATGAACGCCGACGAAAACAAATCGTGCCCCTTCGTAGGTCCGGAAGGTTGTTCGGTTTACAAAGACAGGCCGTGGTCTTGCAGGATGTTCCCGCTCGGAGTAGCCTCCCCGAAAGACAATGGTAGTGGCGGGGGTGGAGAGTTCTATTTTGAAATTGAAGAACCCATCTGCAAAGGGCATCTGGAAGAAAAGAACTGGACAGTCGGTGAGTGGATGAAAGCTCAGGCGGTTGACGAGTATTCCGAAATGGGCGAGTCGTTCAAGGAAATTTCATTACACGATTATTTCAAAGAAAAAAAACAGCTTACTCCCGCGAAGCTGGAGATGTTCTATACAGTCTGCTACAATATCGACAAGTTCAGGGAGTTCGTGTTCGAAAGTAGTTTTCTAAAACGCTTCGAAGTGGACGAGGAAATCGAAAACGAAATAAAGACCGACGACGAGGAACTGCTGAAGTTTGGCTTCAATTGGTTGAAATACTGCCTTTTTGACGAAAAGACCATGAGAGTAAAACAAACAGAGCGTTGAAAAAGCACCATTTATGAGCGATAGAATATCAGTTAAACCCGATTCGCAATTCATCAATTATCTTAAAGAGAACGGCGGGGAAAACTTCAAGAAGTGCTATCAATGCGCGACATGCACGGTCGTTTGTTCCCTCTCAAACAGTGAATACGGATTTCCGCGCAAGCAGATGCTCCTCGCCCAATGGGGGCAGAAGGATCGGCTCCTTGAAGACCCCTCGCCGTGGTTGTGCTTCTATTGCGGCGAGTGTTCGAAGCGTTGTCCCCGGCAGGCTGATCCCGGCGAGACCATGATGGCGATGCGCAGGTACCTCACATCACAGTATGATTGGACCGGGCTGTCCCGCCTTATGTACCGATCTTTCTTCTGGGAGTTTGGTATCCTGGCGGCAGTTGCCGCAGCGGTGGTACTCCTCTTCACGCTCCCCCAGAATTTCGGCTTTGGCCTGCTGAGCCGTTCGGGTCCGGGGGCGCTGTCTACGGTGATGCTGGACCGTTTCGCGCCGGTCGGCATCGTGGACGTCGGCGACAGAATCATGGCAGTGATATTGGGTTTGCTCCTGCTCACCAACGCGGCGCGCATGTTTTCCCGATTGACGCGCGACGAGAAGATTCCAATGCGTTCTTATATCGCAAAGCTCCCTCATATGATTTGGCAGGGGGTGACACAGATTCGATGGAAAGACTGTGCCGGCAGGGATGGTACCAAGAACTGGGCGCGCCACCTCGTCCTTGTCAGCGGGTACGCACTCATGTTTACTCTTGTCGTCGTATTCCTGCCATGGTTCCAGATCAATGACAGCAGTTTCCATTGGACCAGCATCCTGGGTTACTACGCCACGGCGGTGTTGCTCGGCTCGACGGCATGGATTGTATTCGACCGGATGAGGAAACGGAGTGGAATGCACCGGTTCAGCCACTTCTCTGACTGGCTCTTTCCCATACTCCTCTTCCTGACGGCGCTGACAGGCATTCTGCTCCACCTCTTCCGGTTAATGGATCTGCCGATGCCGACCTACATCACCTATATGATCCACCTCGCGATCGTTGTGCCTATGCTGGTTGTGGAGGTGCCCTTCGGGAAGTGGGGACACCTGCTGTACCGGCCGCTTGCGATATACGTCGGCGCCGTGAGTACCAGTGCGAAAGAATTACAGGGGCGGTCGTCGGCTGCTTCAAATCAGGCACTTCAACAGATATAGAGCCATACGTGGGCCACTTCACTGCAAACCAGAAGCACAAACTACTCTCAACGACATGCGCGGTTGTTTTGAGGATGAACCACTGAGATGAACTGAATCCCGTCCCGGCGTAAGTCGGGATCGCCCAGATTTCAAGGAGCACCACCTTGGTTCCACCCGGTAGCCGAAAATAAGGAGCAAGAAGTGTATGGCGCTTATCGCGTTTGTCTCCGGTGATTCAGAGTTTGAGTTGGTTATCGGCTATTTGTTAGGGGCTGGCTTGCTTATCGTCTCCATGTTTGTTGTGGTCGGGATTATTGTTCTGTATCATGCACACTATGACCCCAATCTCTTGCAGGGGAAAGCCGGATCTATCCATCTGCAAAACTTCCCACGCTTCCTGAATGCGCTTCTTCATGGGAGGGGTGTGCAGAGATGTACCCTCCTGTTTTTAGCCCTGGGAATGGTGAGCACGGTTGTGATCATTCTGCTGATCGCGCTTGCCGTGCCGTGCCTGTGCTTTGGTTGCTTGAATAGAATTGATATCATCATTGCAGCACTACTTCTTCTTGTGCTGGCGGTGACAAACTTCATTCAGCGATAAAAACCTGCGGGCGTTGAGTCGTCAACGGACCAGGATCTACTATCGTTGGACACACTATTGACGATGGAGAAGGACGAAATTGAAATCATTAACGAAGTCACACCAGTTTGGGTTGAGTAGCGTCGCCCAAGCCGCGATTCTGTAGAACGAGGGCGTTTTATGGCAATCATCACCATATCAAGAGGATCCTTTAGCGGCGGCAAGAGCCTTGCTGAGTGCACGGCGTCAAAGCTTGGCTACAGTTGTGTTTCCAGGGAAGCACTGGTAGACGCGGCAGTCAAGCGATATGGCGCGCCGGAAGAAAAGCTGCACGATGCCCTGACTAAGAAACCGGGACTGCTGGACCATCTCACAAGGGAAAAATCACACTACCTCATGTGCCTGAGGGCTGCCTTATTCAGGATGGTAAAAGACGAGAAGGTGATGTACCACGGACATGCAGGACACCTTCTGCTGAAAGGAGCCCCTCACTTGATCAGGGTCAGGGTGATTGCCAGCATGGACTTCCGAATAAACTCCGTGATGAGCCATCAACATTTGAGCAGAAAAGAAGCCGTCGAGTACATCGAGAAGGTTGACAAGGAGAGAAGTGAGTGGACGAAATTCCTTTATCACGAGGATTGGAACGACCCATCTCTGTACGACATCGTACTGAATATTGACCAGCTCGGTATCAAAGATGCCTGTGACGTGGTATGCTGCGTCGCCAGCATGGAGCAATACAAGGTGACGCCAGCCTCGCAAAAGATTATGGATGATCTGGTACTGAGTACCGAAGTGAGAGGCGTGATAGCGTGCGATGCCGCAAAAAAGGGCGTAGCCGACGCCGGAGTTGAAATCGAAGCCGACGAAGGAGTGGTCACAATAAGCGGCACAGTGGCGTCCCTGGAAGACGCGGACAGGATCCGGGAAATGATAAACTCCGTCCCCGGTGTCAAGGGCGTCGACTCAAGAATTGAGGTGTGGCCTCATTGGTGACAGTCACCTCGAGATTGCGATCCCGTAATTCGACCAACCCGTCGTTCCATTATTCCACCATTCCGTTGTTCCATAGTTCTCAATTCTCACCGCTCCATAATCATGGAGAACCAGTCTGATGTTCAGTGTACCCTTGCTCATAGTGATTTCAATTTTTGTCGGGATATTGGGATCCCTCACCGGTCTCGGGGGAGCCAGCATCCTTGTACCCATACTGGTGCTCTGCGGGATCCCGATGAAAGAAGCCGTGGCATCCACAATGGCGACCATCATTGCCACTTCGGCGAGCTCGAGCGTCTTCAACCTCAGGAACAAGATTGCGAACGTCAGGATCGCGCTCTATTTGGAGATATTTACGGTTACCGGAGCGATACTCGGCGCCACGATAACAAGAATCATTTCTCCCGTCTATCTCTACTTTTTCTTCGCGGCATTTTTGCTTACCTCGTTCATGAGGGTCGGTATATTTCGCAGAATATTTCTGGAGAGGATGCTTTCTCCGTCGAAGGAGCTGGACAGGTTCTCGCGCTTCCTCAATCTTGACGGCGGCTACGTCGATGCGGTGAGGCAAAAGTTAGTCGAGTACAGGGCGAGAAACGCTTTTTTGGGCGGCATGGGAATGTTTGTCGCCGGTCTTGCCGCAGGAATGCTCGGAATAGGGGCCGGCGCGTTTAAAGTGACCGTCCAGGAAAATATTTTGGGACTTCCACCGAAGGTGTCGAGCGCCACAAGCAACCTTATCATCGGTATGACCGCCCTGGCAGCGACCAGCGTTTACCTTTCCTGCGGTTTCCTGAACCTGATGCTGATGGCTCCAATGGTGGTGGGCACGGCAATAGGCGGGATCATCGGAGGCAGAATTCTGAACAGGCTGACAGATTCATTCCTTAAGGTTCTCTTCTTCACCGTTGTCTCGATACTCATCGTCCAAATGCTGGGCAAAGGAATCGTCTCTATATGGCATTAACACCTTGTAATACAAGTGACTCCAGGCTCGAGTCGGTGATGAGCTGCATATTCGGGCTGGGAGTAATCGCCGCATCTTTGTTTGTGATTATCGGAATATTTCTTTCACGTCACTCCAACACCGGGCTCGATCTCCTGAAGGAAAGGGCCGACTTCATCCACAAGTCGAATTTCTTCAGGCTGATAAATGCCCTGGTGAGGGGGAGGAACATGCCGGAAGGGCCGCTCCTGTACGTGACGTTGGGGATGGTATCCCTCGTTCTTACGCCTCTGCTTGCGGTGGCTGCGGCGTTCGCTCATTTCGTCTTCACGAAAAATCTGAAGTTCGCGATAATAACTCTTGTCGTGATGGCGATACTCATTACCAGCCTGGCAGTGCACTGAGGTCATTTGGGCAGTCTATTTGCAGATGGCGGGGTGTCTAAGATGGCCAAAACCGGGACACGCTCAACCGGGCGTGAACCCCTCTTTTCGTCGCATCCGAATTGGAGGTGGTTCATACTGACGACGGTCTTGATCGGCGCCGCCATGTCCGCTCTAGATGTCAGCATTGAAAATATCGCGCTGCCGACACTGCGGACATATTATCACGTGTCGCTGTCCCTCGATGAATGGGTGGCGATGGCCTACATGCTCACGCTCACGATTTTTCTCCCCCTCTTCGGAAGGCTTGCCGACATGTTTGGGAGGACCAGGATGTACAATCTTGGTTTTATAATATTCACCGTTGGCTCCGCTTTGTGCGGCGTGGCACCGAGCATGGAGTTCATGATTATCTCCCGTATCATACAAGCTACCGGCGGCGGTCTGCTTCAGGCCAATTCGGTGGCGATAATAACACAGAGTTTCCCGCGGTGCGAACTTGGCAAAGCCATAGGCATCCAGGGCGCTGTGCAGGCTATCTCCATGGCAATAGGTCCTTTCCTCGGCGGATTACTCATAGGCCTGAATCTATTCGGTATGCAATGGCGTTCGATTTTCTATGTCAATGTTCCGATCGGCATCCTGGGAACGCTCGCGGCTTTCTACATTCTACCGGTGGACAAGAAAAACAAAACCAGAGAAAAGATGGACTACCTGGGGTGCATCACCTTTGCCGCGGCACTACTCTTTCTTGTCCTTGCACTGAACGAAGGCCGCAAGCTGGGCTGGGAGTCCGACACAATCGTTACGTACTTCATTTTGTTCGCGATCTTCTTTGTCGCATTTATAATGACCGAGTTGAAATTCAGTTACCCTATGATGGACTTTGAGCTGTACAAGATCTACGACTTCTCGGCGGGGAATATTACAGGTTTCTTCTCATACTATGTCCTGTTCGGCATACTGTTTATAATGCCGTTCTACCTTGAGAATATCGCCCACTTCTCGGCTTTTGCGGCAGGGGCTATGCTGACTCCCATTCCCATAACTATGTCGCTTGTTGCGCCAGTTGCCGGAGTGCTTTCGGACAAATACGGTCCGGCACTCATGACGTCAACTGGCATGCTTATTTGCGCCGCAGCTTCTTTCTGCCTGATCTTCTGCGGAAGAAACCCCGATACGGTATTGCTGGTCGTGGAATTCACCGCATTGGGACTGGGGATGGGACTATTCACTCCGCCGAACAATAGTGCAGTAATGGGCTGTGTTCCGGAGGAACGGTTGGGGAGCGCGGGCGGGATTCTGAATATGATGAGAGCTAGCGGCAGGGTTTTCGGAATAGACATTTCAGGACTCATAGTGACCACAATGACGGCCGCATACCTCGGCTCGAGAGGCTTCCACCATATCAACCTGCCGAACGTACCGCATCAGCTAAGGGAAAACGGTTTCATGCGCGGATACGTCGCTGTGCTCATCACGTTCACAGTGCTCAACCTTGTCTCGGCCGTGCTTTCCGTAACAAAGAAGGGAAGGACGAAAATGGCCGTGGAGCATTTCCTTTCTGAATAAAACCCGCCGCAAATCCGTCAGAGTATTACGTCGTCGTTTATGTAATAGTCTATGCAACTGCAGTCAAGGCTCTTTACGCCCGGCATCTCGCGGATGAAGGTACTAATCCGATTCGCGTCATCGGTGTTTCTCACTCTGCCGCTAATTCTAACGTGGCCGGCTTCCACGTTGATTTTCAGCATGTAGTCCCTCGTCGCCTTGTCCGAGGCAAGCTTTGCCTTTATCTGGCTCTCGAGCGCGAGATCTGCGATAGCTTTCTTCGACCTCTCCGTCAGTTGAAATTCGGGCGCGCTTGTCATAACACTTATCATATTACACGCTGTCTGTATGCTGGCGTCTTTGAGATTCACCACGACGTCGTACAGAGAAGGGTCGTTCCAGTCTATTCCGTAGAGGAACTTTGTCCATTTGTGCCGGTACTTATCCATTTTTCTGATATAAAGTACCGCCTCTTGCCGGGAGAGCTTGTTCCGCTCCATAGCAAACGCGATTCGTTGTTCCAGCGTCGCAATGACTTTAACCTTGATTACGCGGCAAACGTCCTTCAGCAGCAAATGACCGGCATGTCCGTAGTAGACGACGTTGTCATTCTTCACGTGTTCGCAAAGAGTAGCCTGTATGAATGCGAGATAATGGATCCTGTCTATGTTAAGCGATAAACGTTCTACGATAGCTGGTTTAGCTTTCATGGCATTGGTCAATTCATTCTCCGAGATGCCGTATTTCTCGGCGGCTTCGACGAGAATCTCTCTGCTTAAGGATTCGTATCCAAGTCTCTTCGCCAGACATTCAGCCAGGTTTTGGCCGCCGCTGAACGAACCCCTTGATATGGTTATGATTGCCATTTGCCGGCATCTCCTTTCCTGTCATCCGTAGGTGACCTTAATGTTCTCGAGTAAATCTTAACGCAGGCGCGGGGTCTCCGCTAAGGAATGCGTTGACAAACTGGTCTATGTTGTCGTCGCTTATCAAAGTCACGTCCGCATTTCTCACTGCCCCCATCAGCCTGCCGATCTCGTTCAGTAGTTCGAGAATGTCGGAAACAGGGACCTTCCTTATTGTCGCAAGGACGTTGTCATTCTGAACGGTAACCGAGAAGTTCGAGAGCTCCAATATCCTCGCGACTACTTTGGCTCTTCTGACTCTTCTTAGCGGATCGGCGGCGCCGCCCCGGAAGTCGAAGTTTATGTAGTTGTTGTTGATTTCGTCGCACGCATATGCGTCCAGTCTCGAAAAATGATAGCCGAGCCTCGAAGAGAAGTTGAGGTAGCAATCGGAGATGATGGCGTAACTTCTGCCGCCAAGTGCCCTGTCGCCTCTTCCGGCGTCGACAATATTGGACATCATGAGGCTGGTGAAGCCCTTCAGGTCTATGGGCAGCGGACCGGCCCACCTTACGCCCGGCGCGGTCATGCCGCTGATCAACGAAAGAAAGGGTTTCGAGAGAATGTCGTCCGGTGTGATTGCTCTCCTGCCTTCGATCTTACAGAGACCGTTTCCGAGGTCGATCACATATACGTCCAACGGGACGGGAAACTTCAGTGGATAAGCCTTCTTATCTTCGTGCTCCGCCGATTCGTAGAGGGAGAACATTTCCCGCATGGAGTATTCGTGCGCAAACCGTGTTACGTCGTGCAACGTCCTGCAATTCTCCGGCGAAAAATCGGATGCGTCCGGATCGGTTAAATTAAGCGGGATTATCGACTGGGACACGCTGTTCCAGATGCGGTACATCGGACTTTTCATGAACACGTTCTTAGTGGCCGAGATATCTTCAGTTCTTTCGACCGATCCCGCTCCGATTCCCAGGTAGACCCGTTTTGCAGTCGCATCCAGCGTGACGGGCATCTCGTCCGTCAACCGGGTTGTTGCGTCGCCCATGTTTACGAGGACGGGTATCTTTAATTCGCGGGCTATGATTGCCAGGTGGCCGGTTGTGTTTCCGATGTCTGCGATGAGGCCCGAAGCCTTATGAAGGACTCTTGTCAGCTCAGGAGAGGTTTTCTTCACAACCAGGATACCGCGGGAGGGGAAGTTCACAATGTCCTTGGACCTGTTCAAAAGAAAAACCTTGCCCGAACAAATTCCAGGGCTGGCGCATGCTCCACCTTCCATCAGAACTGGAAGCCCGGCATAGGATTTACCGGATTGCGGTTCGCTGCCGGCACTCACAGCGGGCGCATCGGAGATGGCCAACGGCCTGCATTGCAGGATGTAGACCTCACCCTTCTTGTCGATAGCCCATTCTATATCCTGCGGTGATTCGTAGTATTGTTCAATCTTCAGCGCATACTCTACGATTGTTCTGATTTGATCGTGATCCAAACAAGGGTTGCGTTTCAGGTCGTCTGGGACCTTCTCGTCGTATAAGCCGTCGGTGGACCGCGGAGCGGCACGGAATTCCTGGTTGCCCGGCTTGAAGGACAATACTCTTAAGCTGTCCGAACGCTCGACGATGCGGATCCCTGTACGGGTGGAGTACAGCTCTGAATTTCGGTATAACAACTCGCTGTCCGGTAAGAACTCCCTTGCTATTTGCATTAGTCAGTCAGGTGAAACTGCAGACACACTCGCAGCCTTAGAAGAAGCTAAGTCCCAAGGGTTCAAGACGCTCGCGATAACTAACGTTCCAGGAAGTTCTATAACGCGTAAGGCAGATGAGATAGTATTCACGCGATCGGGCATTGAAATTGGCGTTGCGGCTACGAAGACCTTCACATCTCAAATATTGACACTCTTGATGCTCGGGCTCTATCTTGCAAGAATTAGAAACTTTAGTTCGACCACAATCGATTTTGACACCTCACGACATATGATTACTTCGCTCAAATATTTACCCGTACTGATGGAATCTCTTCTTGACGATATACGCGACATTGAAAAGTGTTCTTCAAAGATCTGTGAAGCTGACAGCTGTTACTTCATTGGGCGAGGCGTAAACTATCCTCTTGCCCTCGAAGGCGCCCTTAAAATGAAGGAGATATCGTATGTAAAAGCTGAAGGATTTCCTGCTGGAGAGCTAAAACATGGTCCACTCGCCTTAATTACTGAAGGCACACCAATTATAGCAATAGCTCCAAAGGGCACTACCTATAGTAAAATTCTCAGCAACATTAAGGAAGTAAAAGCGAGAAATGCATATGTAATAGCAATTGCAAGTGTTTCAGACAATGAAATCGCTAAATACGTTGATTTTGTATTGAGAATACCGGATGTTGAGGAGGTATTATCCACAATACTTTCAGCGGTAGTGCTGCAGTTATTAGCGTACTACGTTGCGAAGAATAAAGGTGCTGACATCGACCAACCGCGTAATTTAGCCAAGAGCGTAACGGTTGAGTAATAACACAATAAGAATCTTTTTTAAAGAATCTTTTTTTTAAGATTGTCCCTGAAGCATTAGCTGTCTATTCCTTTACTGATATTTGGATACTGCCTTGATTTTAAAACTTTGCCACCTAAATAGATGAAGTAGATTATTGTCGTATTAAACTTATAAGAGTTGAGACATTATTTCCTATTAGTGGCGTTTCGATATAAAGAGCATTCAGAATTAGTGTGAATATCTATGTCATCGGTATTTGATGTATCGCACACATATCGTGGCTATCGGCTGCAAGCGTTATATACACTTTTTCGCATACTTGAATCCAAAAATGATGCAACCTTGGTATTTCAACCTGAATATAAAGAAGACCTTGCTATTTTTGATTCTGACGGCAATTTATTAGAAGTGATACAGGTCAAAGCCCTTAGTGATGATCTTGTTCTTTCATTTTTTAATCCTCAAAAGCCTGATTCATTCTTTTATAGAACAGCTTCTCTCTTGAAGTCCTGTCCTTTATTAAAAATCAGTATTGCTAGCTTTGGAAAAATTGGGCCAGAGATGCTCCAAGCTTGTGAATCGGATGGTGTTGAACGAAAAAGACTATCTGAAAAGCTAGCAGGATATGGGCATCTCTCTGAGCCAGACGCGGAAGAGCTCCTCGCGAAAATACAAATAGTTCCCTTAGAGGAGGCAGTATTAAAGAAAATGGTATGTGCCGCTCTAGGAAATATTTTGACTGGTGTTGATCCGGATAGTGCTTTTAGTTTGTTAAGCCAATGGCTGTATATCTGTTCAGAAAACAAGCGCAAAATAAGTCAGCGCGATGTAATTGAGAGAGTTATTAACGTAGGTAAGTTTCTCTCAGAACGTACTGCACATCATAGAGAGTGGTTTACAGCAATTGTTCCACTCGAGGATCGAAAAATTGACCAACAAGCACGAGATGAGTTGTCTGAAGAGTTTTATCGTGGTATATCAGTCAGATACGATCACGTTTTGGCTGACCTAGATGTCTTGCGCCCTCAAAAGATGCTCAAGATAGCTAAAAAGTTTAAGGACAATAGAGTTGTAATTGTTCACGGCGCTTCAGGCCAAGGCAAGACTACTTTGGCTTATCGTTACCTGAATGAGTTTTTCCCCCAACAGTGGCGTTTTAAAGTAGAGCTTATTGAAAATAGACAGCATGCTCTTAGTATTGCAAGAGCGTTGGTCGGGCACGCAAATGCCATTGGCGTTCCTTTAGCTGTGTACTTAGATGTCTCACCAAGTGATAAGGACTGGCCGGAATTGGTTAAAAAATTGGCCACGCATACAAACATTCAGGTTTTAGTCACAATTCGTGAGGAGGATTGGCGTCGAGCAAGCATTTCTGGAGCAGAAATTCAATTCTCTTCAATTGATCTTGATTTCGATTTGACTGAAGCACGAGAGATATTTCGACTACTAACAGAGAAAAAAGTTTCAACAAAATTCTTAAATTTTGAAGAAGCCTGGAATACATTTGGCGGTGAGGGGCCGTTATTGGAATTTATCCACCTGATAACTCAGGGAGATTCCCTTCGCGAACGGATTTTAAATCAAATAAGACGTCTTGAAGATGACGTTAGAGAGGGAAAATTAGAACCTTCTGAGATAGAACTTCTCAGACTAGTTTCTGTCGCGTCGGCTTTCGAATCTCGGCTAAATGCAGTACCACTTGCTCATCATTTGAAGTTGAGAATACCACGAAGAACGTTTGAATTATTCGAAAAGGAATATCTTCTGAGACTTAGTTCTGACGGGTTAGTTCAGGGGTTGCATCCAATACGTTCAGCGATATTATCTGATATTCTAATTGATCAAGAATTTTCTCCGTGGGCTGAAAAAGCCAGCATTTGTCTAGATTTTATATATTCGAGTGATATAGAGATATTTCTACTTCACGCCTTCTCACGTTGCCGATT
>CAWEBD010000066.1:0-5380 GCA_963806435.1 uncultured Bacteroidota bacterium | reverse complement strand
TATGTATTGCTGAGTCGATTGCAGATTCTCCGTGCCGGAAATCCTCAATTGAAAAACTGTGCCCATGGAATTCCTGACCGCGCGCCGCAGGTACGGATCGCAGGAAGTCTCTCCGACGATCAGAGCCTGAGCTCCGAAGGCCGCGCAATTTCGAACAAGCGCTCCCATGTTTTCGGAGTTGGCTATCCCGTCAACCGCGACAAGGAGGCGCGGTTGTCCCACCTTCTCAAGAGTCTGAAAGAGATCCATCTCTGGCGGGACTCTTCCGATTGCCATTATGCCTTGATGGAGCCCGTAGCCGACTATCTGCTCGAGCAGTTCCTTCTCAGCTACGAACACTCCCGCCTCGATATTCCGGCTCTCAAGCAGCACTGAATATCCTTTCAGCCACTCCTCCGTCAGAAGCACCGACACGATTTCCAAATCGCTTGCTACCAGACGCCGGACAACCTTCTCTCCTTCCGCCACAAATAATCCCTGCACGCGATGCTCGGCGGGGCGCCGCATTGTGCGGTAAGGTTCCAGCCCGGGCATTTCCAGTGATTCGACCCTTATCAGTTTCAAGTGAATTTCAAATTAGTTGAAGATGACCGACACCACGAAACCATCCAGCACACATTACACAAGATATGATCCGTGAAGGTCCGTTTTATAGGTGGTATCCGTGTTCGTCTCCCTTATTCCGCCGCGCCCTTCTCGGCCCAGATGGCCGAGATGTTCATGATCGTCTCGACGGATTTGACCATCGAGAGCGCGGGGATCCATTCGAGTTTGCCGTGCGGGTTCTCCTCGCCGGCGAAAATATTCGCCGTAGGCATGCCCATGAATGTCAGCTGGGAGCCGTCGGTGCCGCCTCGGACCGGGAGCTTTATCGGCTTCACCCCGGCTTTCTCCATCGCCTCCTCCGCAAAATTGACTATGTCCGGATAATTGCTCAAAACGGAGTTCATGTTTCTATATGTATCCATGACCACGAGATCTATTTTAACCCCGGGAAACTCCTTCAGCGTCTGCTGCTTCATGTCTTCGAGAATTTTACCTTTCTCCTTCATCCCGCTCGTGTCGAAATCGCGGATAAGCACCTTGAGCCTCGTGCTTTCCTCGTTTCCTGCGAGATCATACGGATGGAGATAGCCCTGTCTACCCTCCGTCGTCTCCGGTTTCATGTCTTCGGGAAAGAGCGATATGAAGTGGGAAGCTGCGTAAAGAGAATTGACAAGGATACCCTTCGCGTATCCGGGATGCGTGTTCTTCCCGTTGAACGTAACGACCGCGACCTGAGCGTTGAATGTCTCGTCGCTGAACTCGCCCCTCTGTCCTCCGTCCACGGTATAAGCGTACTTAGCCCCGAAGCCCTTGATGTCGAAATACTTCGGACCGTGCCCGACTTCTTCATCCGGCGTGAACGCGATCTTAAGCGTCCCGTGTTTGATCTCCGGGTGCTTCAGCATGTACTCAACCGCCGTCATTATCTCCGCGATCCCGGCCTTGTCATCCGCGGCAAGAAGGGTCGTACCGTCCGTCGTGATAATATCGCCGCCGATGTTATTTAGCAGGTTGGGATTTCTACTCACGGTGATAACCTGTGTCGTATCGTTCGGGAGGACAATATCGCCCCCCCGGTAATTACGGTATACTATAGGATTTACGCCGGCGTCTGTGACGGAGGGTGATGCATCGACATGGGCGATGAAACCGATAACCGGGATTCGAGCCGTCTCCTCCGCGGAAAGGTTGGATGGAAGCGTCGCGTATACGTAGCAGTGTTCCTCGTCCAGCCGCGCGTCCGGCACCCCGAGCTCCTGGAGCTCTTTAAACAAAACTCTCGCGAGGTCGAACTGCTTCTGCGTGCTCGGCACCTGCCCCGCGTCTTCTTTAGACTGCGTGTCGATCCTGACGTATTTCATGAGTCTTTCCACCGCCGCCTGCTTGATCCAATTCTCATCTACCTGTCCCATTGTCGTTGCAGCCGGGAGCAAAAGGAATAATAAAACGAATAACGACTTCATCTGATGCCTCCTGACATGTTGGTTATTCATCCTGCATTTCGGTCGCGTATCTCGCAGATCCGCAGAAAAAACGAAAGGCTGTCCCGCATACAGGAACAGCCTTCAGACAGCTTAACCTTGCGAAGGTTTCAATACCTTCGCAAGGTTGACCACCTACGTTCCTGAGCTGTAATCGGTCTGATACTTTACTTGCTCAGGCGTCAACTTATCTATCTTGATTCCCATCGTACTCAGTTTCACCCTTGCGATTTCCTGGTCCTGCTCGGTTGGGATATCATGGACTTTGTTCTCGAGCCTCTTGCCTTTCTTGTGAAGCTCGACAATCCTGAGCTGGGACATAAACTGGTTCGCGAAGGACATGTCCATCACTTCTGAAGGATGCCCTTCCGCCGCCGCGAGGTTGACGAGCCTTCCCTGCGCGAGGACATAGATACGCTGGCCGCTTTTCGTGCTGTATTCTTCATTATTTGGACGGATCTCGTCGATCTTCTTCGTGTTCTTCTTGAGGTCGTTCAGATTGAGCTCGCAATCGTAGTGCCCGGTATTGCAGACGATGGCGCCGTCCTTCATCTTCGCGAAGTGTCTTTCGACGACGATGTCTTTCACGCCCGTGGCGGTGATGAATATGTCTCCGATCTTCGCGGCTTCGTCCATCGTCATCACTCTCATGCCTTCAAGTGTCGCTTTCAAGGCGGCGGTCGGCTTCACTTCCGTGACGATAACGTTGGCACCCATTCCCTTCGCGCGCAGTGCGACTCCCTTGCCGCAGTGCCCGTAACCCGCAACGACCACGTTCTTTCCGGCGAGAAGGACGCTTGTCGCCCTGATGATGCCGTCGAGCGTAGACTGGCCGGTACCGTAGACGTTGTCGAAATCCCACTTCGTCTCGGCGTCATTGACCGCGATGACGGGATATCTCAGCGCGCCGTCGTCCGCCATCGCGCGCAGCCTGTGGACGCCGGTCGTCGTCTCCTCCGTCCCGCCGAGAATTGTGCCCTCGGCAAGTTCGGGATATTTATTGTGCACCGTGAATATCAGGTCGGCACCGTCATCGAGCGTGAGATTGGGTTTTATCTTGACCGTTTCATCGATAGCCCAGTAAAATTCCTTCACCGACATACCGTGCCAGGCGAAGATTGAAATTTTCTCGTCTGCCAGCGCGGCCGCGACGGAGTCATTCGTCGAGAGCGGGTTGCAGCCGCTCCAGCTGACCTGCGCTCCGCAGGCCGCGAAAGTCTTGACCAGCACCGCGGTCTCCTTGGTCACATGGAGACAGCCGGCGATCTTATAACCTTTGAAAGGCTTCGATGCGATGTATTTTTCCTTCAGAGCCATCAGCACGGGCATCCTTGATTCCGCCCACGCGATTCTCTTTTTTCCCTCTTCCGCGAGAGATATGTCACGTACCTTGTAAAGTCCCTTTACTTCATTCATCTAAACATTTCTCCAAACTTAAATTCAAAATTCTTTTAAGATTCTATCGTACTGCGGCCTGGAGGACTTTCACCAGGTCGAGTTTCTCCCAGGTGAACTCTTTTTCTGCCCTTCCGAAGTGTCCGTAGGCCGCGGTCTTCTCAAATATCGGCCGGCGGAGGTCGAGATGCTTCGTGATTCCGCCCGGAGTTAGATCCATGACCTTACCGATCATATCCCCGAGTTCGGAGTCGGAGACGCCGTTAAATGTCCCCTTGGTGTCCACGAGGATGGAGACCGGTTCCGCGATTCCGATAGCGTACGCGAGTTGGATCATGCATTCCCTCGCAAGACCTGCCGCCACAATATTCTTCGCGAGGTAGCGTGCCGCGTAAGCCGCGCTTCTGTCGACCTTTGAGGGGTCCTTGCCGGAAAACGCGCCGCCGCCGTGAGGGGCGTAACCGCCGTAAGTATCGACTATGATTTTTCTGCCGGTAAGCCCGGTGTCGCCATGAGGCCCGCCAATTTCAAACCTTCCAGTCGGATTAATGTGATAGTGGGTGCTCTTTGTCAGGTACTTCGCGGGAATAACTTCCTTTATGATGTGTTTCTTCACATCCTCTGTGATTTTTGCCTGCCATT
This sequence comes from uncultured Bacteroidota bacterium, assembly GCA_963806435.1. Classification (GTDB taxonomy): domain Bacteria; phylum Bacteroidota; class Ignavibacteria; order Kryptoniales; family JAKASW01; genus JAKASW01. Next base: position 1,316 of record CAWEBD010000066.1, on the reverse strand, counting down.
GGGTTTCACTTTTCCCCTTGGGTTCGGGATCGTGCTGTGTGGAGACGACGACGGTGTCGACGGTGATCGCGCCTCCGTCGTGATATGACACCGTGACCTGGCTCTTGCCGTCCGGGCGCAGGTAAGGCATGGGAGACTTCTCTTTCATCTTCCTGACCTCCGCCAGGCGACGCGTGATCCTGTGCGCGAGAGCGATGGGCAGGGGCATGAATTCTTCCGTCTGATCGCAGGCGTAGCCGAACATCATTCCCTGGTCGCCCGCGCCACCCGTCACCACTCCGCGGCTGATGTCGCCAGATTGAGAGTGCATGACATTGATGACGCCGCACGATTCAGCGTCAAACTTGTAGCGGATATCATTGTAGCCTATATCTTTGATCACCCGCCTGGCAATTTCGGCGACATCTATTTTTGCCTTCGCCTTTTCGCTGGTGGTGACTTCTCCGCCGATGATTACGAGTCCCGTTGTCGCGAAAGTTTCGCAGGCGACTCTGGAGTTCGGCTCGATTGCCAGGTGCGCGTCCAGCACCGCATCGGATATCTGATCGCAGATCTTGTCAGGATGCCCTTCAGTGACGGATTCCGATGTGAACAGTTTGTACATTGTTTCTCCGATCGTTTGTTATAGAAAATCTATCTCGGTTGAATCACCCGCGTTGACGCGTTTGAAGCTTCCCTTGAGCTGCGCGTTCTGCCCAACTATCGATCCTTCAAGAAGCGCGTTCTGGATCGTGGCGCCTGAACCGATTATTGAATCCCGGATCAGGGAATCGACGATCACCACATCCGAGTCGATCGTGGCGTTGGGGCCTATCACGGAGTTCGAAATTTTTGCCGAGTCGGCGATGTAAACGGGTGGAAGAATGACCACATCCTCTCGCTTCCGGGAATGGCGGGTCTTCTTCAGCAAATGGCGGTTTGTCGACAGCAGCGTCTCCGGTTTGCCACAGTCGTACCACCCGTCTATCTCGAAATACTTTATCACTTCTCCATGATCAAGCATTATCTGCAGCGCGTCCGTCAGCTGATACTCGTTCTTCGTCTTGATATTCTTGTCGATAGTTTCCTGTATTGCAGCCTCAAGCGCAAGAGGCGACTTGATGTAGTAGAGGCCCACCACCGCAAGATTCGAAGTCGGTTTGTCCGGCTTCTCGATAAGTTTGGTCACTCTGTCGCCGTCAACTTCAGCGACACCGAACCGTCTCGGGTCCTCGACCCTTTTGACTCCTATGCTTGAATACTCGCTCTTCAGAAGCGGCTTCAGATCGACGTCAAAGACAGTGTCGCCCAGTATTATAAGGAGAGGTTCATCGTTC
>CAWEBD010000065.1:0-18889 GCA_963806435.1 uncultured Bacteroidota bacterium | reverse complement strand
AACGGATGGTTCTCAACCAACATACTCGGAAACCAGGACGGCGAAGTTCTCGATGAAGCGGGTTCGTTCAAGACCAAGGAAGTAAGCAAGCTCTCGGTCCTTGAGCATATCCTGCAGCCGCAGATCTATCCTGAGCTCTATTCAGACTACTACCACAAAGTCCGGATAAACTACTATCCGCCGCGCGGAGATGACAAAGAGAGCTGGGACAATATCGACATATTCGGCTGGCTCGGCTATCCGATGCAGATCAAAGTGAATTTCCTCTGTAAAGATTCGATACTTGCGGCGCCCGTATTGCTCGATCTGGTGCTTTTTCTTGATCTGGCGCATCGTGCAGGTTTGTACGGAATACAAGAATGGCTATCTTTCTACTTCAAAAGCCCGATGTGCGCGCCGGAGCTTTATCCGGAACATGACCTTTTCATTCAAATGACGAAACTGAAGAACTATCTTCGTTACCTGATGGGCGAGGAGTTGATAACACACCTTGGAGTTGAGTACTACCCGGAGAATTCGGGTGGGAACCCGACGCGGCGTCGTTCTGCGAGCAAATAGGAGCGGATGAAGGAAGAGGAACGACACAGAAGAGCTGAAGAAGACTCGATACTCGTCAGGCGGGCCATCGCCGGTGATGAGAAGGCGTTTAAAGCTCTCACCAGAAGATACAAGAACCCGATAGCCCAGATAGTCTACAAGCTCGTCCGGGACAGAAGCCAGATTGAAGACCTCACCCAGGAGGTCTTTATCAAGGCGTTCCAACACCTGGATGATTTCGACTACCAACACCAGTTTGCTTCCTGGCTGTTTAAGATCGCGAACAACCACTGCATAGACTACATTAGAAAGAAGAGACTCAGGGTCTATTCCATTGACGAACAATTGCGGACCGAGGAAGGGGAAATAGAACACGAGATACCGGACTCCACTTATGAACCGGATCTGAACATGCTTAGGGAGCAGAAAACGCGGCTCATACGCACCGCAATCGACACACTGCCCAAGAAATACCGCGAGGTGATTATCTTAAGACATCAGGAAGAGTTAAGTTACGAGGAAATTGCCAAGAAGACGGGGCTGCCTGTAAATACGATTAAGGTTCAGTTGTTCCGGGCGCGCGAGATGATGTACAAGTTTCTCAAAGACAAAATCAGGCATTATTGAAACAAATTTCGGGGACCTCCGTAATTGGAAATGAAATGAAGACCCTACTGGCAATATTGATGTTCAGCACCAGCGCTTTTGCCCAGAGATCCCTCCAGACCGGAGAAAACCTGGGCGGAGCCAAGTCACTCAAGGCAATTATCAAACTGGGCGCTGTGGACCTTCAGCTAAAAGGGGCGGAAGACCCGGATAAAGCATTCGGAGTCGATTACAGCTATACGAACGACGAAAAGGTTCCGAAGCTTATGTATGAGGTAGAGGACGGCAGGGGGATATTTCGATTATCCAACGATAAAGAGCACACGAACTTCCCGTTCTTGGGTTTCAACAAAGAAAAAGACTCTGTAAGTATTGAACTTGCGAACTCGGTTCCTGTTTCTCTGGAAATGGGATTCGGGGTTTGTGACGCAACGGTCGACCTTGGAGGAATGGAAATATCGGACGCTGACTTTTCCACTGGCGTGTGCAGCTTCGATCTGAATTTCTCCTCGCCAAACAAGATTGAGTGCAGCAATATTTCGGTCAAGACGGGGATATCGAGCGTGACGGTAGAGAATCTGGCAAACGCTCGGGCGAAATCTGTAGACTTCAATGGCGGGCTCGGTTCGATCAAGATCGACTTCGGCGGGAAGCTCGTCGGCGATTGTGACGTGAGAGTCAAAACAGGACTGGGCTCGGTGGAGATATCGATCCCTTCTGATATCAATAGTACCATTATTACGCCGGAGAGTTTTTTGACGTCGGTGGATGTCTCGGGATTCTACTCTCAGGGTGGCGGGGTCTATCGCTCCAGCGAGAAGAAGGGACCGAAACTCACCATACATGTTGAAGCCGCGATGGGCGGGGTTAAGATAAAGAGCTATTAAAGAAGTTTGAACTTCGCGACTCCCTGGTGAGGCAGGGAGTCCACCAGGGTATCCTGATCATACACTGAAATCGTAAAAGCTGCCTCCCCGGATTTCATCTCACCGCATTCAATCTCGACTTGCAACGACTCTCCGGTTCTGTAATGGAGCCCAAACTTGATCTCATCTCCCGCGGTCTCGGTTTTGTACGTAACGCCGCTTCCCATCTCGAGTGTTATTCTGGCTGGAGAGAAGAATTCAATGATTATTTTCTCTGAAGTGAACCGCTGCGTCGTCTCGATCAATACGTAGAGCCTGGTTTTGTCGTTCCCGAAGCTCACCCTTTTTAACTGGAGACCGGCCTTCTGCATCGCGCCGGCGGCCTGTTCAACGAAGCCGGCATTCTTCCAATCGGCGGCCACAATTTCTCTCCCGATCTTCGGCGAGATAGTTCGGACCGGCTGGCGATAACTCAGGTGTTCGACTCTTCTCTTGATTGGCTCGGCAAGCTGCGCCGGCGGAGCTATTCCCATTATGGTATAGGCCTGCTTCAGGTGATATCTGAATAGCTCGTCGAACCCCGCAGCCTGGACAGATTTATGTTCGTCGCCGTACCACCAGCACCAGTCAGAGCCCTCGTCAATCATAATCTCCTTAAAGGCACTCGCTCGCACTTTAGGCGGGAGCGCGGCGGATTTTTTCTCGAAGGTTTTCCGCGCGTCGTAGAGAAGGTCCCAGGCTCTGTTGTCCTCGTGCTGTCCTATCCAGATGTCGAAGTTTCCGTTTATCCAGGAGCCCGGCTCGATGTGCCGGATTGCATTGTCTTTCTTCACCTTGACATCTGATGGGAGTATTGTCGTTAATCCCGGCTCGTTGGACATCAGGTAGTAAAGCGTTCTGAGAAAGTCTTTGCCGTCGCTCTGGTAGAATTCCCAGGCGTTCTCACCGTCAAGTATGACGGGGACGACGGCCGTATCAAGCACCTTCTCACCGTACTTGTCGGTGAGAGAGCTTCTGATTTTAAGCAGACTCGACACGAAATCGTGTGCGGCGTCGTCAGGGCTCCAATGAGAATATGTAAAGCCGATCTTGTCGGAAAGATTGTGGTCGCGGAAGAACATCTTCACCGGATTACCCCCGCCGAGAAAATTGTACGGGAAGTATTTCTCTAGAAAATCGCCGGACAAAGTCTTTCCCGACGTGGCCAGTGTCTTGCGCAGGATCGCCTCGTCCGTCGCCACCCAGGCAACCTTATTTTTGGCTATGAGCTTCATGGCGTTGTCGCTCACCGAGCCCTCGCTAGGCCACATCCCGGAGGGCCGGGAGCCAAACACGCTTTTGCCGTATTCCAGCGCGGATTTGATCTGAGAGTCCGCGTCCTGGGGATACTTGTACCTTGACTGCGGCAGGATTGCGCGCGGGTTTGCAGCAAGAGCCGCGTTACTGTCGCAAAGGAGAGGTAAGATCGGATGATAGAATGGCGAAACCGATATTTCAATTTGCCCTCTTCTCGCTGCGTCGATGTGATGAGGGATTATCCTCGCCATGATTTCCAGCTGCGCAGCCAGCAGCTTATGTTTCTCTTCTTCGGAAAAATTTCTTTGTTTGTCGAGGTAGTGTTTGAACGGCGGATCGAATCTCGAGTATTCACCGACCCAGGATAGATTCCACCAAACCTGAAGGTCGCGAAGATCCTGGGTGCTGAATTTGTCTATGACCGAATATAAATCACCATCGGTTCGAACGGCCCCTCGTTTGGCGAAGAGCTCGGCGTACCGGGGATAACGCCGGATCATTCTCTCCGGATTGGCAAAAAAGAATGTCTTCACCGCCTCGATCCTGTCGGATTCCGAAAATGACTCCGGGTTCTTCGCGGAGAGGAGGTATGCATTGTCTGTGGCGGTGCCCTTCAGATAATCGCCGATCTGCTCGAGCAGCGAAGGGGCGAAGTTGAAGGTCTGCCTGATTTTCGGATAATCGTCCAGTATCCGTACCATGTCCCAGTAGTCCTTGATCCCGTGCATACGGACCCATGGCATAAGAAAAGTGCCGTCGGTTTTGTAGTATGGCTGGTGGTGGTGCCAGACAAAAAGGACTTTTAGTGGTGCAGTCACCTTCGAGGGAAATCCATTCCTGATGTTGGTGAATTGTTGTCCCAAATGGGTGTGCGCAATCTGTAATCGCCGATCCCGGTATCATCGGTGAAAAGAAACCTGTGCCTTTTTGGGTAGTATAGCCAGATCTCGTAGGGTTTAGTATCTGTATTGAAGGGACGCCTTTCGACGTTGTCCGGGGGGCCGAACAAAATATAGACCATACCTCTGTCGCTCTGCCAGCCGGCGAAGAAACTGGAGAAATGTTCGTTTGCATAGGCAACCCGGTTAAAATACTCTTTCATGAGAAGCCTCCCATCAGTGGAGAAACTGGAGTGGTAACCCCGCCAAAATTCCATGAACCGACTCTTTTTGGTCGCCAAGTCGGGTGAAGCTTTGATGCTGTCAATTGTCGAAGAGCTCGCGACTAACATCATCTCCTCCGCCGCCTTATCGAGATCGGTTATGGTCGACGGAAGATCGGAAAAATGAAATGAAAAGGAAGTCACCTTGCTCGCTAATACGCCGGCCCGTTCATTGTCCGTGCCCCGGAGTGAAACTCGGAGCCTGTAATGACTCATTGGGAGTTGAGCCTTAGGTATGTCTTCCAAGACGCTTGTTACGGGGTCTTTCGACCCAAGCCATCTTGAATTCAAATACAAAATCCTGTCCGCGGTCCCTATCACCTCGGTGGTAACGTAGACCGAATCGAATTCGCCGTTTGAGTAGACTTCATAGAAGATCGGGAAAGAGTTACGCGATGAGAAGACATTACCCTGGACGCTGGGAATTATAGTGCGTTTTCCTCCGGCTTCCGACGCGGCCAGCAGTATCATTATGTCTGAGACCGACGTCGCCCTGGCGGAGAAATCCGTTGCCAGGACTTCGCTTGTCTCAACGACGGAATCTCCTGTCTCCGGCTCGGTCACGTTGACGAGGAGGGTATAGGAACCTGGATCCACCGCGAAGTGCCGCTGAGCTGAAGATACGATGTAATCGCTGAGTGTCTCGTCGAATTCCCTGCAGACAGCTTTTTCCCCCCAAGTTTCTTCGACAGTGGTATCGTCATTCTCGCCGGTGAGACGGACGGTTATGGTGTAAGAGGAAGTGAAGCCGCCACCGTCCTTGACGAAGTGGAGCCGGTTGTAGGGTATCTGGAAATAAAAATCGATTCTGTTCCCGCCATCGGGTGATTTGAAGTTGAGGGCTTGGAAGTAAAAGCGAGGAACGGTTGCTGAGTAGGGACGCTGCAGCTCAACCTGTGCCGTCGCAGACAACGTAAGCATAAGGAGTGACGTTATCGTCCTTATCACAGGTTGTCTCCTTAGACGGCTGTGCCGTAGAGGTCATGTTCGTAAGACTCGTCGATGGCGACTTCAACGAACTCCCCGATCTCAAGCGGTTGGCCGGAGGTTATGATGACTTCCGAATCGATCTCGGGGGCGTCCTGGCTTGTTCTGCCCACGTAGTTCTCCTCGTCCTTTCTGTCCACAATAACCTTTTGTGTAGTGCCGACCTTCTTCGCGTTCAATTCCATTATTATGTTTCGCTGCGCTTCCATTATGGCGGCATGCCGCCTTTCTTTTTCCTCTTGCGGGACCGGGTCTCCGACTATTGAGGCGATTGTGCCCTCTTCGACAGAATAAGTGAATGCCCCGAGCCTGTCGAACTTGAACTCGTTTGTGAACTGCAATAGCTCTCCGAACTCCTTCTCATCTTCGCCGGGATATCCCACGATCAACGTGGTCCGTATCGCGATGCCGGGCACTTTTTCCCGGATGCCGTAGAGAAGCTCCTCGAGCCTGTGGCGGGTGATTCCACGGCGCATGGATTTCAGGACCTTGTCGGAAATATGCTGTATAGGGATGTCGATGTATTTGGAGATTTTGTCGCCATTGCGCATCACTTCCAGAAGCTCTTCGGGAAACTTCGCGGGGTAGGCGTACATCAGGCGAATCCATTCGATGCCATCGACCTTGTCAAGTTTCTCCATCAGTGCCGGAAGCTCTCTCTTGCCGTGGATATCCAAACCATAATAGGTGGTGTCCTGACCGACAACTATCAACTCTTTTACCCCTTTCGAGGCGAGCAATTCGGTCTCATGAATGATCTCGTCGGACGGTCTGGACACATGCTTCCCGCGCATCAGCGGTATGGCGCAGAATGAGCAGGGGTTGTCGCACCCTTCGGAGATCTTCAGGTAAGCATAGTGAGACGGGGTCGTGAGGACCCGGTCGCCGACCATGTCATATTTATATTCGGCCTGCAATTCGTTCAGGACACTCTTCAGGTCATTGGTACCGAAGAAGGCATCTACCTCCTTCAAGCCTTCCTGAAGCTCCTTCTTGTATCTCTCGACAAGACACCCCGTAACAACGACTTTCTTCAGTGTCCCCGATTTTTTCTGTTCGGTGATCTGGAGTATCGTTTCCACGGATTCCTGTTTAGCTGCGTCGATGAAACCGCATGTGTTGACCACTGCGACGTCGGCTCCTTCGGGTGTCTCCGACAGGATGTAGCCGTTCGCTTTCAGCTGAGCGGCCAGCACCTCACTATCCACCTGGTTCTTGGGGCATCCGAGGGTTATCATATGGACCTTCTTTTGGCGCATGACACAATTTACCTTTGTCGGCACTCCTATTCAATGAGTGAAGGGCGGCCCGGGGCAAATAAACTCAGCCTGAAGATTGGGCCAGACTTCAGAGCCTACATGACAGAAAGAGGAGAGAGAATAGGTGCTGGAAATTCTATTTTCGGCTGAACCAAGAAAGCCAGATATGAAGGGGAAGTTCTGCTCGGGCAACATCGTCAGTATCTCCCCGGATATCTTTTCCTTTCCATCGTTTACACGGACTACCGGGGAGAGTTGTCAGAATCGCATTCCCATGATCCTGTTTCAAGGATTCGCGCTTCAAATCGATAAGCGTTTCATCTAAGCAGCGCGCCTGGTATTGATGTTTCTATTTGGCAAATGTACATTCGGGATACCAACGAGATTTTTAACCGTACCGGACCATGAAAGACGGCACTACCTTGCCAGTCTGTTTTTGCCGATGACCAAAAGAGGAGGACCACATTTATGCAAAAGAGACATCTCACTCCGGAGCAGGTGAGTTTCTATACTGATAACGGCTATCTGATTGGCCTGCCCGCTGTGTTCACCCCGGATCAGGTAGAGGGGCTGAATGCCGGATTAATCGAGCTTCTTAGGCTCCTGCATCCCGGGGAAGATCCGAAGGAGATCCGCGAATGGCACGAATCGAGCAAGTTCCTTTACGACATTTGTATGAATGATGCGATACTCGACTATGTCGAGAGTCTTCTGGGTCCAGACTTTTTCATGTGGGGATCTAATTTTTTCATCAAAGAGCCGCATTCAAAATCGACTGTCGGCTGGCATCAGGATGCTTACTACTGGCCCCTCTTCCCACAGGACTCCGTCACGGCATGGATAGCCTTCTTGGACAGTGATGAGGAGAATGGCGCAATGAAGGTTATACCGGGTTCACATAAGGTGGGGATTTTGAAGCATCAACGGTCAAGTGCTACAGATTCCGTACTCACGCTCGAGTGCGAAGGTGGACAGTTCAGAGAAGATGCCGCCGTCTCTCTTGTCTTGAAAGCAGGACAGGTGTCGTTTCATAATGATAAAATGGTGCATGGATCCCCAGCCAACCTCTCGAACAGGCGGCGTATAGGTCTGACCGCTCGCTACTCGAGGACTGAAGTGAAGTGCGACCTTTCAGTGAACCCATACTTCAAGACTTATATGTGTCGTGGAACCGATTCGTTCCATCATAATCCCGTAGGTGTAGTACCTCTTCAGCAATTTGGTCGGCTTGAACGTTCACACGTCAGCGTCGAGGAAGCCGGTAAGTCGGTAGAGGAGAAGCTCTGGAAGCGCTGAGGATCCACTTTTGAACGGCAAACGTCGAACGGCTCGAGAAGTCATTACTCAGCTTTCTTAACGGCAAGCACCAGTAGTAGAATAAGCGACCTTGCTCCGGAGAGGGGATTGAATCCGATCATGGAAGTCCCCTAGTGACCCCGTAGCCTTCAACGAGGCACCGGATGTCTCTGGTGCGAAGTCCAGCGTCCTCGAAGGCTGGCCCGCCGGAAAATTTCCATTTCGACTCTTGGAATTGAACTTGACAAAAACATTCGGGTATGGTATTATACCAGAGATAAAACGATGTTTAATTAGTGAAACCACCGCACCTTCGTCGTCAGCCGCTTTTTCCGCAATCCCTTGTCACTAAAGATCCATTGTGTCTAATGCCACATGCTTATATGCAGGGCGGGACTTCCGTGCTTCCTGTCCCGAACCGCACGCACCTTGCATTACCGAGGGCAGGGGTGATTGCTGTAAGAGTAGATGGCGAAGTGTGCATTCCCGCAAAGAAATACCCGAGCCTCGTTGTTGTGAAGATCTGATTCCGCGGCACGGCAGATAAAAAGTAGAATTACCTTTGAAAGTTGAGCAGTGTGACTGAGATGGCGAAGCTGTGCCAATGGCAAGGTTGGAATTTGTGTTATCGATGCGATAACTTCTTGCAACTGACCAAGGTGATTAGGTCCTAATGAAATTCCAGGAAGGAAAGTGCAGGAGACTTTCTGTTGAGTGAAGTGACTCCCACCGTTATCGTGACCGGTGCCAGCAGGGGAATAGGGCGGGGTATTGCCGTCTCGGCCGCTGAGGCTGGCTGCTCCGTCGTGGTCAACTTTTCCAGGAATGCCGAAGCTGCGCGGGATACAGTAGATTTATGTATCAACAGCAGACAGAACGAATCCCAGCGGTTCGTGACTGTTCAGGAAGATATTGGTGACCTGGACGGCATTACCCGACTTGTTGATACAACACTTTCGGAGATGGGAAGAATTGACGCCTTGGTCAACAACGCAGGCGTAGGGCCGCGCGTGAGAACGGACATCACCCAAATGACCAGAGACTCTTACGATGAAGTGATGCGGGTGAATTTGGAAGGTCCGATGTTTCTGACCCAGAAGGTTGTCAATTACTGGCTGTCTGAGAGACAAAAGCCCTTGTTGAAGGCGGGCTTCAAGGTGATATTCATATCCTCGCTCTCCGCATACGCAGTTTCACTTGACAGAGGCGAGTACTGCGTTTCGAAGGCAGGACTTTCAATGCTTTCCAAGCTATGGGCGCTCAGGCTTGCGGGCGAGGGAATGCAGGTGTTCGAGATAAGACCGGGAATCATGGAGACCGATATGACGAAGAAGGTGAAGGAGAAATATGATGTTCTCATCTCGGAGGGTCTCATTCCACAAATGCGGTGGGGTAAAGCGCAAGATGTGGGAGTTGCGGTCAAAGCGATTCTTACAGGGGCTTTCCCTTTTTCAACAGGTGACGTGATAAATATCGATGGCGGATTTCACATACAAAAGCTCTGATGCACGGCAATGAGGACCGCTGAAAAGATTGAGCCGAACGATCTCAGGAACGATATCAGAAAGTTCATCGAGATCGCATCCGGCAGGGTTATGTACCTCAATAAGAGCTGGGATCCCGAAAATGGATCTCCGGTCTTTACGCGGGCAGGCACATACACTTCCAGAGGATGGACGGACTGGACCCAGGGCTTCCAGTTTGGGATGGCTCTCCTGTTATTTGATCTTACAGGCGAAAAAGAGTTTCTAGAAATTGGCATAAGAAATATTACCGAGCGTATGTCGGTCCACTTGACCCATATGGGCGTCCATGACCATGGGTTCAATATTGTAAGCACCTATGGCAATCTCCTTCGTCTTTTGCGCGAGGGTAAAATAGAAAAGAATGCGTGGGAAGAGCGATCATTCGAACAGGCGCTGAAGGTCAGCGGGGCTGTTCAGGCAGCTCGCTGGACGCAACTAACTCCTGAGCTCGGTTACATATATTCCTTCAACGGCCGTCACTCCCTTTTTGCAGACACGATCCGCACCCTCAGGTCCCTGGCTCTTGCTCATCAACTGGGCCATTCGCTGATGGGGGAGCAGGACAAGAAGGTCAGCCTTCTTCAGCGATTGCTTGTACACGCGGAGACCACTGCACGGTTTAACGTCTATTTCGGTCAGGGTCGGGATGCATACGATGTCAGCGGACGAGTCGCGCATGAGACTATTTTCAATATTGACGCCGGTACATTTCGATGCCCCGGAACTCAACAGGGGTATTCTCCTTTCTCAACGTGGACGCGCGGATTGGCTTGGATACTTTGCGGCTACGCTGAAGAGATTGAATTCGTAGACACACTGGAGGATGCTGATTTGCAGCCTTACGGCGGGAAGAGCAACGTATTAAACCGATTCTTGTCCGTGGCCAGAGCAGTTGCTGACTACTATCTTGCGAACACGCCCACCGACGGCATCCCATATTGGGACACGGGTGCCCCGGGTCTTTCCAGGATGGGAGACTATTTGAGTCGTCCCGCCGATCCTTTTAATGAACATGAGCCGGTTGACAGCTCCGCTGCTGCTATAGCTGCACAGGGGTTCATCAGGCTGGGTCACTATCTCGGTTCCAAAGGGGACAGTCGGGAAGGGATGGCGTATAGCCAGGCCGGGCTTGCAATTGCCCGTCGCATTTTCTCCGAACCTTATCTGTCCGTCGATCCGAAACATCAGGGCCTAATTCTTCACTCCGTTTATCACAGACCAAACGGTTGGGACTACATCCCGGAAGGGATGAAGATTCCATGCGGCGAATCATCAATGTGGGGCGATTATCACGCCCTCGAACTTGGACTTATGATACACCGCATGGCTGAGGGGAAGCCATACTTGGCGTTCTTCTTAAATACGCGATGAAGTATTAGTCTCATCGTTCGTTGTTAATGAACGACAAAATCAATGGAAACATTCATGAACCTAGCATTGCTCGTTCTTCTTCCGTTCCTCAATTTGGGAGGGCACTCCGGAGCGGTTTCCCAAAGTTTCAGCAAGAAATATGAGGCTGGTTTTGCCAAAAGGGCCGATTTTTTCCTTTCGATCTATGACACTCTGAAGAGTCCTGATTATTTTGGGTGTGCGGTCAAGTATGCAAGGCACGTTGACCTTCAGACGGCTAACAAGAATGCTCTTCTGCTTCTGAAGAATCCCACGGGCGACATGTTCTGGATGGTTGAAGTAATGGATATGTACCTGCACGGAAAGAATGACATGTCACCAGCCGTGAAGGAGGCGATTCGGAATGACTGGAAGACGTATACTCCATACCGCGGAGACACGGAGAACCACTGGGTGCAGTATCACACTGCGCTTTTCCTTGCATCTGAGCAATGGCCGAACCTTCCGGGAAGCGATTGGTACAACGGGCGGAGCTCGGAAGCCAATCTACGGGACTCGAAGAATTTTCTTCTTTCATGGATGAAGGAGACGACGACGATCGGTTCCGGAGAATTCGATTCGCCTGACTATTACCCTGTCTATGTGAACCCGATGCTTCTGCTTGCAGAGTTCTCCAAGGATCCGGAGATGAAGCAGATGGGGAAGATGATGGCTGATTATCTCCTTGCGGAATTTGCCACGGAGAGCCTGGACGGTCAATTTGTTGGAGGTTACAGCCGTATCTACGAACCCGCAGTATATGAGCCTTCCGCCGCCCTTGTCTATCCGTACGCTAATCTCTACTTCGGTCTCGGTCATGCGGTTCAATCAGGATTGGTAACAGTCGCGGCTTTGTCGAATTACAGGCCGCCTAAGATTATCTATGATATTGCCCACGATCGCAGCAAGGCATACGTGAACACGTCGATAAAAAGGGTGAGAAATAATATACGCTACGGGAGGGAACGAAATCCGAAGGTCTTCAAGTACGATTACATAGACAGTGATTATGCAATCGGATCTATTCAAGGCGGGATCCTTCAACCGATTCAGCAGCATACGTGGGGCTTGTACTTCACACACGGATTCCCCTATACGGAGGTGTTCAGCATAGAGCCATACTGGTCGGGTCTGGAACTCGCCACATTCTTCCCTGAGGATCGTGAGACGCTTATTAAGGGAGTGACGTCGTCCAACAAAGGCACTTACAACAAGCCGAACAAATGGACGGGGAGTTCGCCGTTCGAGCGCACTTTCCAGCACAAGAACACCCTCATAGTGTTGTATGACATCGCACCTGGCACGAGTACTGAGTATGTAGACGGATTCTTCCCGAAGACTCTGGATACTCTGATATCAGACTGGCACGGATGGATAGTTGGGAAAGCAGGTACGGCTTATTTCGGATGGTACCCGCTGCAGCCGCGCGAGTGGATGAACGAGGGAACATATACTGAACTGCGGAGCAATTACCCACAGAACGGACTGGTGCTGGAGGCAAGAGACAAGTCCCAGGTAGGATCGTTTGACCATTTCCTAAGGCTTCTCAAGAGTCACAAGCCGTCTGCGGATCTTAATCCGAACCATGTTGCCGTTACCTACCGGACACTGGACGGAGCGAAGATGCACTTTGCGTTCCCGGATGCCAGGAAATTGAACGGCAGGGAAGTGAACATGATGGCGTACCGGTATTATGAAGGACCATTCCTGAACTCTGCGTATGGAAGCCAGGTTGAGACTATTACGTGCAAGGGAATGAAGATGGTTTTGGACTTCAATAGACTTACGATATCGGGTAACGGACAATAAGGAGCGATCTTGCTCTGGTTGTCAGGCCTTTTTGCGCATTATTTCCCGAGCACTTAAACTTAAGAGGCGCGGCATGAAATTCGAAGTGTTACGAGTGATACCGTCATGCCTTGTCTCTCCATTTATTTTCAACGCAAGACAAAATCAATGGAAATACTCATGAACCTAGCATTGCTCATTCTTCTTCCGTTCCTCAATTTGGGAGGACATGCCGGAGCGGTTTCGCAGAGTTTCAACCAGAAATATGAGGCTGCCTTTGCCAAACGGGCTGATTTTTTCCTTTCGCTGTATGACACTCTGAAGAGTCCGGATTACTATTCCTGTGCGGTGAAGTATGCGAGGCATGTGGATTTAGAGACGGCGAACAAGAACGCACTTCTCTTATTGAAGCACCCGAGCGGCGATATGTTCTGGATGATGGCCGTTATGGATATGTACCTTCATGGGAAAAACGATATGTCCCCCGCCGTGAAATTAGCCGTCAGAAAGTCGTGGAAGACTTATACACCGTACCGTGGCGACACGGAGAATCACTGGCTGCAATATCACTCGATGCTTTTCCTTGCATCTGAGCAATGGCCGAATCAGCCGGGAAGCGATTGGTACAATGGGCGGAGCTCGAAAGTCAATCTACGGGACTCGAAGAATTTTCTCCTTTCATGGATGAAGGAGACGACAACGATCGGTTCCGGAGAATTTGATTCGCCCGATTATTTTCCGGAGTATTTCAATCCCCTGGTTCTCCTGGCACAGTACGCGAAGGACCCGGAGATTAAGCAGATGGCGAAGATGATGTGCGACTATTACCTGGCGGAGTTTGCGACGGAAAGCCTCGATGGGCAATTTGTTGGAGGTTACAGCAGAATTTACGAGCCCGCCGTGTACGAGCCGTCTCATGCAAACGTCAACGCGTATGCTCATTTGTATTTTGACCAGGGCGAGCCGATTCATTCAGGCTGGGTGACGATTGCAGCGCTGTCGAATTACAGGCCCCCCAGGATTATATATGATATCGCTCATGATCGCAGCAAGGCGTATGTCAACACGTCGATTAAAAGGGTTCGAAACATTATTCGCTACGGTGCGCAACGTAATCCGAAGGTGTTTAAATACGACTACATAACAAAAGACTATGCTCTCGGCTCGATACAAGGGGGAATACTCCAACCGATCCAACAGCATACGTGGGGACTCTTCTTAACACACGGCAAACCGTTCACAACTATGTTCAGCCTCAACCCATATTGGTCAGGCCTGGAGCTTGGGATGTTTTTTCCCGAAGAGAGAAAAACAAGCATAGCCGCCGTTACCACCTCGAAGGGGACCTACAATAACCCGAACAAATGGACTAGCAGCTCCCCGTTTGAAAGGACATTCCAACACAAAAATACCTTACTCGTTCTTTACAATATAGCGCCCGGTACCAACACTGAACATATAGACGGATTCTTTCCAAAGACCCTGGATACACTTTTTACTGACGCTTCCGGATGGATAATTGCCAGATCAGGTGACGTTTACATCGGCTGGTATCCTTTGCAACCTTTTAAGTGGACCGATGAAGGTACATATATGAGATTGCGCAGTGGTAAGCTACAGAATGGGCTTGTGCTTGAAGTTCGCTCCAAATCGGAGATAGGATCGTTTGAGAAGTTCATAACCGATCTGCGAGATCATAAGCCAAAAGCGGAACTTCAGCCGAATCACGTGAGCGTAGTCTATAAAAACCTGGACGGAACCAGATTCAATTTCGTATTTCCTGACGCGCGTGAGCTGAACGGAAGGGAGGTCAACCTGATTGCATACAAGTATTATAAAGGGCCCTTCCTTAACGCTGATCTGAATTCAGGAATTGAGCATATTACCTGCAAGAATATGACTATGACTCTGAATTTCAGGAACCTGACGATCACCGAGGGAAGAAGGGGCAAATGATAATTCTCAGGAACCCGTTAATCGACAGTGACCCACCAAGCGATTCCCGCGGCGGTGGTCACTTCGTGGGTAACTAAGATGGAGATGACATCAAGAGAGCGCATTCTGACCGCAATGCGGCGCGGAGTTCCGGATCACGTTCCAGTGATCCCTGATATTTCAAATATGGTCCCGGCAAGACTCACGGGAAAGCCATTTTGGGAGATATATCTGTACGAGAATCCAACTCTTGCCGAAGCGTACATAAGTGCCGTTAAGCATTTTGGCATGGATGGGTGGTATATCTACGATAACCTGACCATGAAAGAGGAACCGAAGTGGACCGAGAAGATTCTCGAAAAGAAGGAAGATGAGATCAATGTCCAGCGTTTCGTAGAAACTCCGTTCGGCAGATTGGAAGAAATCATGTCTTATCCCGTCAACGATCCGCCGTGGCGCCTGCAGGGAATGATAAAGGATATTGCGACCGATTTCCCGAAGTTGAAGTGGTACATGGACCAGAAGCCGCTGGAGAATCCATGCGCCGACATGAAGAAAGTGGGGGATTGGGGGATATTCGGGATAGCCATTGAAACATTCATGGGATTCTGGGTTACTGTTCGCGATGGCGGGTCGATGCAGGCGGTGATGGATTTCAGCGAGCAGCCCGGTGTGATGGAACAGATACGCGAATACTATCTCGGTTATGTCGATAGGGTGACACGGCTCGCCTTGCGAGAGCGGCCACATGAAATACTCATTCAGGGGTCGGCATCCTCCCTCAGCCTTAGTTCGCCACGAATCTACAAAAATTACGACCTCCCCATTATCAAGCTCATTTCCTCTCTGTGTAAGCAAGAGGACATAATTTGCCACCAACACACTTGTGGTAAATCTCGTTTGATTGTGGAGATCAACTACAATGAGACGGAAATAGATGTCATGGAGCCACTTGAGCGACAGCCGGGTGGAGATGTCGATCTGGCGGAGGTGAAAAAGAAATTCGGTGACAAGTTCTGCCTGAAGGGGAATGTGAATACATTCGAAACAATGCTGAATGGCTCAGTGAAGGAAGTTGAAGCCGAAGCGAAGTGGTGCATAGATGCCGCAGCAGCCGGAGGAGGTTTCATACTTTCGACCGGCGACCAGTGCGGGCGTGACACTCCTGACGAGAACTTGTTTGCCCTCGTGGAAACAGCGAAGAACTACGGCAAGTACACCTGAGAGCATTATTAGTACCGGGCAGGATCTGTTCTTCCCCTTCCGATTGTAAGCGGCGCGTCTTTGGTCTTCCCTGGAATGCACCGCTGAGGTTGGACAAACAGGAGCGTGGATAAGCCGGACCTGTTGAACCGGCTACACATATCACGTCTTCAGAGCTAATAGTTCTAAAATCATAAGCCATCCGTTACAGTCGCCTCTGCTTGCAGCATTAGAGCCTGCTAAGCGTTAGTCACTATTTGACGGAAAAGAGAAAACGAAAGAAGAATGAAGCCAATTCGTGTAGGAATTATTGGATGCGGGCTCGCCAGCACCTGGCATCTCGATTACCTTACTACAGATAAACGTGTACAGATCACTGCGATGACAGATCCTAATCCGGACAATATTGCGGCGGCATTGAAGAGCATTGCCCCAGACGAGAGATCAGAGGTTATGACATATCAGGTTTACACGGATATGTTGCATGGCAGCAAGCTGGATGCTGTTCTCGTTCTCACTCCGCACAAGTACCATTATGAACAGGTAAAAGCGTCACTTGAACATGGGCTGCACGTGCTGGCCGAAAAGCCGTTAGCTGTTTCCGCCTCCGAGTCGGCCGAACTTGTTTCCATGGCATCGAGCCTCAAGCGCATACTGATGGTCGCATACCAGTATCCATGCAAAGGTGCGGTAAAATACGTTCGCGAAGCCGTGAGGTCAGGAGCGCTCGGTGAGATAGTCTATTTCAATGCGATGCTCGGGCTTCACTGGCACAAGCTGACGGTTGGCTGGAGACGGGATCCCAGGATATCGGAAGGTGGTGTGTTGGTCGACAGCGGCAGCCATTTGGTTGACCTCGTGCTGCACTTGACGGGGGCCCGGGTAACGGAAGTCTTTGCGATTACCGATCATGACGGGCAGGAAGTGGATGTGTTTACCTCCGCACTTGTTCGCTTTGGTGAAGACCGGACCGGAATCCTCTCCGCTGTGGGGGGCGGTCCGTTTTTGCTTGACGTTACTATCGTTGGGAAAAAGGGGGCCATCACCATGCGCGACCTGGAAGTAGTCACTCATGTTGATGAGAAAGATTTCGTAGGCGAGATCGGCACTTACCACGAACGCAACAAGTTTAGTGCGGCAAACACGCCTCAATCGACCCTCCCTGTCGAAGAGTTTATCGATGCAATCGCTTCGGGTGATCTTTCGGCGTCCAACGGTGTACGCGCCATAAAGATCGGCAAGTTTACTGAGGCGGTTTATAAGTCTGTCGAAATCAAAAAACCCGTGGCTGTGACGGAGTAAGGTCCATCAATGAAACTTGGAATTTCAATCGAGCTTTACAAGCTGGACGAGCTGGAAGCAAAAATCAGCGCTGCAGCAGCGTGCGGGTTCGAATACTGTCAGATGTTCCTCAGAGAAGTTGATGTAACTGAAAAATCTGTGACCAGAGTCGCGGAGGTCTGTAAGTCTTATGGGGTCAAGATAGGACCCGTGGGCGCCTATGCGAATCCTCTCCGACCTGATGAAGCGCCGATGGGATGGACATTGAACAAAGTAAGACGAATGATCGAACTGCTTCCTATATTGGGGAGCAACGAAATCGTTATTTGGAGCGGGACCACATCCAAAGAACTCCTGTCTTACAAAGACGGAAATTTCGAAAGGGAAGCTTTGCGGACCGTTGCGAGAGTGTCCGAGGAACTGCTCGCGCTCCTTCAAGACACGAACGGAACGCTTATGTTCGAGACTTACTATACTCATGTCCTGCACGGCGTTCCTTCGATACATGATTTGTTAGACCTTGTCCAGTCGGACCGAATAAAAATAATCATGGATCCTCCAAACTACATTTCACCGGAGGATTACAACCGGAGAGATGAAATGATGGTCGAATTGCTTGAGAATCTCTGCCGTCATATTGGTGCCGTTCATTTCAAAGACTTCAGACTGCTCCCCGACAGATCGTGGGACTATCCCGGGCCGGGCGGCGGCGTCATGAATTATCCGCTCCTTCTCCAGAAACTTGCAGAATGTGGCTATGAGTCTTGGGCGATTATTGAACATGTGAAGCCTGAAGAATACGCCTCTGCAAAGGCATTCATTGAATCTCAATTAAACACAACAAGGGCGGGCCTCAAGTGAAATTACGTGAAGTATTGCAGCAAACGAAGGTAATTGCCACTGTTTCGCCGTCAGTGGTGGTTGAAAAGACGATCGTTGATGAATTGGCAGCGTTAAGTCCGCAGCTTGAGCGACGAACAGTCGGAGAACTGGAAGCGCTCCGACTACCCGCGATCAGAATTGGTGTTCTCGATTCGCCTTCGTTGCTGACAGAATACCACGTGGGCCCTGCCTCTGGCCGAGACTGGATGTTCGTGAGAGTCAACGCTGGTTCAAGCGTCGATATCTTCGCATCACGTCCGAATCTTCTTTATTTAGTCTATACAAAGGTTACTGAAGATTTTGCTGATCATGATGCAGACGAGTTCAGCCGGGGCAAGCTGATTTATCCGGCATTCCAAAATCAGCGTCCGGTTTACGACCTGTTCGTTACGCAACATGCGAGGTCCGTTATAGGTCTTGACAGAGCGGAATATTTTCGCGGCTTGGCCAGGTCCGGATATTCCAACGCGGAGGTGAACGGATTGGCTGTCCCTATCCCGCTGGAGAAGGGGCCAAAGGACGAAGTCTATTCGAGGTTCTATACTTACTGCCCTTCACTCGATCAATTCGTGTCGAGTGGGCTCAATACCGGTACATATGATGAAGAGTATTTGCAGGCCAATTTGAATTACCTCAAAACCAACTCCGCCTTGGCAGAGAAGTATGGTCTAACACCGGGTATTGTCTCCTTTGAGCCGCGCTCGGTGCCGGAAAGCCTTCTTCAGAGGTATCCGATGCTGCGCGGAGCTCGTGTCGATCATCCACTCAGAAGCTTCGAGCCGAGATACAACCTGTCTATTGGGCACCCTGTTGTTAGAGAGCACTATGCGGAGATGATTGAGAACCTGATGAAAGAGGTACCGGGTCTCGGTTATA
>CAWEBD010000064.1:0-7871 GCA_963806435.1 uncultured Bacteroidota bacterium | reverse complement strand
GTCGCTGCTGAAGAGGAAACTTCCGCAGGATTCAAAAGAGCACCATTACGCCGATATTATCGAAAACTCTTCCAGGAGGACCACCGGGCTGGTGAAAGAGGTCCTGGGATTCGCCCAACTCGATGCGAAGTCCATGGAAGTGGTCGACCTCAACAGATTTTCCGCGGACATCGTCGCCGATTTCAGAAAGACCCACGGGGACAAGTACTCGATTCTATTTACACCTTTCAGCCGGCCCATCCATACGCGAATAAGCACGTCTCAGATGAAGCAGGTAATGCTGGCGGTGCTCACGAATGCGGCTGACTCCATGGAAAACGGAGGCACCATTATCTGCTCTGTCGGCCTCGGAGATATGCCCGAGTCCGCCCCCGCGTACGTCAGCACGGGGGAGCACTGCTTCGTGGAGATAGAAGATCACGGGTCCGGCATGGACGATACCATAAAGAGGCGAATCTTCGAACCCTTCTTCACCACGAAGCGTGTCAAGAAGTACACGGGCCTCAGCCTCAGCATGGCATACAACATTGTGAAGCACCATAAGGGTTTCATCGAGGTCGAGTCGACCCCCGGCACAGGAACGAGGGTACAAATATTTCTCCCCTGTTTTTCCGAGAAGGCAAAACTGAAAAGGGAACCGGAGACATTGAGAACAGTCAAGGCGAAAGGCGCTAAAGTCCTTGTCGTCGACGATGAAGAGGGCGTACGCCAGCTGGGTTACGATATCCTCAGCGAACACGGCTACGAGGTAATCACTGCCAACGATGGCCTGCAGGCCCTGGAGCTCATGAAGGAAAATCCCGATATCAGGCTCGTTGTTCTCGACATGGTAATGCCGGGCATGGGAGGAAGGGACACCTGCCTTGAGATAAAGAAGAGACCGGACGCTCCGAAGGTTCTGATCTGCACCGGGTACAGCGAGCTGTCCGACCTCGAGAGCATTCTTGGGAAGTACGCGGACGGGCTCCTTCAAAAACCTTACAGCACCGGTGAGATGACGACGGTCGTGGACAATCTCCTTAGCACCTCTTCCAGCTGAATCACGCCTCAAAAAGGGACCTCACGCTCCCAAACACGAGATCATTTTTCTGTTCGTTTAGCCCCGAATAGCCCGGAAATACGCTTAAACCAATTTCTTAAGCACACGAGCTTGTTTCCCTTACCGGATCACGTAAAACACCAAACAAAGTTTGTGTTGAAGTCAATTCTCAAGCTAAATTTCTTGACTTTCCTGAGGCTTGACGATAATTTGCAAATCGACTCTCTGAGTGTGGAGGAAGGGGGTCGGGCATTCAAATAGTTGATGCGATTCGAGTAACAAAAACTACCGTTTGAGCTGTTGCGGCAAACGCCGGTTTCCACGACCGGCGAGGGCAGAAACGGTAAATCTTCAAGATAAATGGGAGGAGTCTCAATGGGATACACTGATACGTTTGTTTCGGAAGACACGAAGGCCCAGTCCAAGTGGGGCGGTCTGACGGTTCGACGGCGCTACACCAAGAAAGGAATTCATCCCTTCGATGAGATCAACTGGGAAAACCGAAGCGCGACGATCTCAAACGAAAAGGGCGAGGTAATATTCCAGCAGGACAACGTGGAAGTCCCCGATTTCTGGAGTATGACCGCCACAAACGTTGTGGTATCGAAATACTTCCACGGCCAGCTTGGCACCCCCGAAAGAGAGACTAGCGTGAAGCAGCTCGTCGACCGGGTTGCCCGGACATTCACTCAGTGGGGGATTCGCGGAGGGTATTTCGCGTCCAATGAAGACGCTTCCGCATTCTACGACGAACTGACCTATATACTTGCGAACCAATACATGTCATTCAACAGCCCCGTGTGGTTCAACGTCGGCATTGAAGAAAAACCGCAATGTTCGGCATGTTTCATTAACTCCGTCAAAGACACGATGGAGGCGATTCTCGATCTTGCGAAGACCGAGGGAATGTTGTTCAAATGGGGAAGCGGAACGGGCACGAACTTCTCGAGCCTCCGCTCTTCGAGGGAAAGGCTTTCTGGTGGTGGTACTGCTTCTGGTCCGGTTTCGTTCCTGCGCGGTTTCGACTCGTTCGCAGGAGTGATAAAATCAGGCGGGAAAACGCGCCGCGCCGCAAAGATGGTAATACTCAACGCAGAGCACCCCGACGTGCTGGACTTCATCAGAAGCAAAGCCGAGGAAGAGAAGAAGGCCTGGGCATTGATTGACGCGGGTTACGACCCCGGCTTCAATGTCCCAGGCGGAGCTTACGACTCCGTCCAGTTCCAGAACGCAAACCACAGCGTCCGCGCAACCGACGACTTCATGCGCGCCGTCCTCGAAGACAAGGACTGGGTTACGAAGAACGTTAGAGACGGGAAGCCCGCCGGGACATACCGCGCGCGCGACCTGATGCGTGAAATTTCCGAAGCGGCATGGATCAGCGGCGATCCGGGAATGCAGTTCCATACCACCGTGAACAACTGGCACACGTCTCCCAACACCGCACCCATCAACGCGTCGAACCCCTGCAGCGAATATATGTTCCTCGACGACAGCGCCTGCAATCTAGCCTCGCTGAATCTTATGAGGTTCCGGAAGGAAGACGGTTCGTTCGATGTGGACTCCTTCCTTCATTCGGTGGATCTCACTATTACTGCCCAGGAAATCATCGTCAGCAGCGCAGGCTACCCGACAAAACCCATCGAGAAGAACAGCCACGCGTTCAGGCCGCTCGGCATAGGTTACGCCAACCTCGGCGCGCTTCTCATGTCGCTCGGACTCCCCTACGACAGCGACGCCGGCAGGGCTTACGCCGCGGCGATCACCTCGATGATGACAGGCGAAGGCTACAGACAGAGTGCACTGATCGCGAAGACCATCGGCTCGTTCGAGGGATACGAAGCAAACAGAGAGCCGATGCTCGGAGTCATCAGGAAGCACAGAGCTCATGTAGACAAGATAAAAGCCGACGCTATCCCCGATTACCTTACCGAGTCTGCCAAGAATGTGTGGGACGACGCTCTCGCCATCGGAAAGGAGTACGGATACCGGAATTCACAGATCTCCGTGCTCGCGCCGACCGGGACTATCGGATTCATGATGGATTGCGACACCACGGGGGTCGAGCCCGACATCGCACTTGTCAAGTACAAGAAGCTCGTCGGCGGCGGTTACATGAAAATAGTCAACAACACCGTCCCACTCGCCCTCAAGACGCTCGGCTATACCGAAACACAAATCGATGAGATCGTGAAATACATAGACGACAACGGCACCATCGAAGGCGCACCGCATCTCAAGGACAAACACCTCCCTGTTTTCGACTGTGCGTTCAAGGCGGTCAACGGCGTACGCTCGATCCACTATATGGGCCACATCAAGATGATGTCGGCGGTTCAGCCGTTTCTTTCAGGCGCGATCTCAAAGACGGTCAACCTTCCAACCGAGGCAACCGTCGAGGATATAGAACAGGCATATATCGAAGCATGGAAGCTCGGTCTGAAGGCCATCGCGGTTTATCGCGACGGGTCGAAGAGGACCCAGCCGCTGAGCACGAAGAAAGACGACGGCAGCAAGGAAGAAAAACCGGCATCCGCGACGCGCGTCAGCAGGCGAAGGCTCCCGGACGAACGAAACGCCGTCACGCACAAGTTCAGCATAAGCGGGCACGAAGGCTATATCACCGTCGGGCTCTACGAAGACGGAACCCCCGGCGAGATTTTCATAACGATGTCGAAAGAAGGTTCGACTATCAGCGGACTGATGGACGGCTTCGCGACCGGCATCTCCCTCGCCTTACAGTACGGCGTACCGCTCAAGGTCCTGGTCGACAAATTCAGCCACATGCGTTTCGAGCCGTCCGGCTTCACGAACAGCAAGGAAGTACCCATTGCCAAGTCCGTCCTCGATTATATTTTCAGGTGGATGGGACTCAAGTTCCTGGCCCGTGATGAACAGCCGGCATCGGTCGTCGTCGACTCGATCGTGGCAGAACCGAAGCCCGATGGAAAAGGAGAATTCAGCATCACCCTCGAACAGACCGAGAAGAAGGTCTTCCAGGAACAGTCCGACGCGCCGCCATGCCACGAGTGCGGATCGATCATGATTAGAAGCGGCTCATGCTACAAATGCCTGAACTGCGGATCGACGAGCGGCTGCTCCTGATTCGAGATAACCTTTAGTTCCAAGCCGTTCGGGTTGAGCCCGGACGGCTTTTTTTATTTGCCCCGCTACCATAAACTTGGAACGACAATGTCTTACACGCTCCTCATCGGCTTCTTATTATTCCTCGGGCCCCCCCAAATGTCTCCCACACAGGCTCCATGTGCACACGTCAAAATTATCGACCGCTTAGTGCAGTGGGGACACAAAGATGTCAATCACCCACGAAAGATCGAGGCGATTATCATTCATTCTTCATACAATGCCCTGACGCCCGATTCGTTCAGTATCGCAGGCATACTCCAGGAATACAAGAACATCGGCGTCAGCCCGCACTACATCATCGACAGGAACGGCGCCATCTATAGGCTGGTTCGAGACCGCGACATCGCCTACCATGCCGGTAAGAGCCGCCTCCCCGACGGAAAGACGGACGTGAACGCAGTGTCAATCGGCATAGAGATAGCGAATACGATACACGATTCTCCGACCGACGCCCAGTACGTCTCCCTGGCCGAGCTTGTGAAATGTCTCGAGGGCAAGTATAACATAAAATACGTTCTTGGACACAGCGACATCGCTCCGGGGAGAAAAACCGACCCGTGGAATTTTGACTGGAAGAAATTCGACCGGATGTTAAAAGGGCAGGAATAACCGCATAGGGAATGTCGAAACTTCCCTTCGCACTATTTCACCGATCAATAATTCAAACCTGCTCAACATCATTTCGCGGCCCGGTCATTCCATTTGATTCCGCGCTTTGTGAACTCATCGAACAGTTCCCTGTTCCCGACAAATTGTACCGCGTCCCACCCAAGCTTCTTCCCGCCCGCGACATATTCGGGAATATCGTCGATATAGAAATGCTTCTCCGGAGCGGCGTGCGTGAAAGCCTCCACCGCGCGGTATATTTTCTCCTCCGGCTTGACGGCCCCCACCTTGTGCGACAGCACAAGTTTATCGAACAGTTTCAGGAACTCGTGATCCTGCCACCCGTACCGCTGGTGGATGTCGTTCGTATTCGAAAGGAGAACAAGCCGGTAATTCTTCTTCAGCTCAGGAAGAACGCCTATGAGTTCTCCGTTCACGGAAAACATCTTCGAATATATCTCGTAAAACTTTTCCTTCGAAACCTTGTGTTCGAGCACATCGAGCATTATGTCGGTAAATTCCTCCGTTGAAAGGTCTCCCCGCTCGAATTGTCTGTGGACGTCGTAATTATTTTTGTAGAATAGTGCAAACTTCTCGCCCAGGCCTTTCTCGACTTTATTGAGGTTTTCCAGAATTATTTTGTAATCGAACGGCAGAAGCACATTCCCCAGATCGAAAACAATCGCAGAATAATCTTTATTCATTTTTCTTCCATCTCTCCGGTATTTGGATTTACTGATGTTGATTGACTTGCTTGAATTCGTTACTTAGTTTGATGAGAGGTATCGATTCTCAATAATGAATATTACGAAGCGCCGGCTAAATATGAAAACAATCGGGGTCATCATAATCCTGTTTTTCTCCGCCTGTGCGCAAGCCCAGACTGTAATTCCACCAGGACCGCGCGCACGGATTGACTCGAGCGCCGTGTGGCATCCACCGTTGGAATTCAGAGAGATAATGGACAGGCGATGCGATTCGCTTGTCTCCCCCGATTTCCAGAAGTGTTTCATCGCCTTGATGAGAGAACTGGGGGCGTCCCCCGAAGCGGTCAGGTTCACCGCTCAGACCGACACCACCGGCTTCATCCGGCATTTTGTAGATGCGGGCATCGTCGGGGTGGCTTACATTGCTTACCCCTTCAGGGCAAACGAGAACTTCGGCATAACGCTGGTAAACGGTCGCCCGGAAGTGATTGACGTCGACGACTTTCAGTTTGTAAACCTCACTGAGCTAAAAGAGGACTCGACCTATCTCAAAATCGTGGATGCCTTTCCCGACGCGTCCATCTGGCCCGGTGACAGGTTCCACTTCGACCAGGCGCGTTGCACGCAATTACCGGGCGGCGGACAAAGATTTGTCCTGACTTACATTATCCGCAACGGCTGCCACGCTTGCGAGCACATCGGAATCGCGGATTTCGCGTTTGATTTCGACAAGGATGGGAATTTCACGGGAAGTCGCCTGGTCGGCGTGGAATCTTTGGTTCCTTGAGGTTTCACCGCCCTCTATTGATCGTGTAGCATAATTCGAGACTGAGTTCCGTCAGGCCCGGGACGAATTTTGAGCCTGATCCCACCGACACTTCCCTGGTGTGGTTGTAAATATCCCTGGACATTTTGATGCCGACCGCAAGAGACCGGGTCGCTTCCCAGTTGCCCAGCAAGAATAGGCGCGCGCCGTCGCCGTACAGAAACGTGAAATCCATGACGTGCGGCAGATTCTTTTCCACCGTGTAAAACGCCGATGCGTAAGAATCTGTCCGGTAGAAGCATATTCTGGAATCGAGGGATGTGCCCCCGAATCGCCAACCGGAGTCGAATAGAATCATCTCACCCTTCTCGCCCGAGGATAGGAAAATCCTTTCAGTCCTCGCACGGAAAGAGAAGACGGGGTTGAACCTGTGTCTGAAATCGATCCTGAAACTCTGTTTTGAACCCGCAATCACCGAGAGAGCTACGGGGAAATCGGCAAAAGGTATGTACGAGTCTTCCTTGGTTTTGTATTTATATCGCAAATAAACATTCGTGCCGGAGCCCTCAAACAGTTTTTCCCCCGAAAGCGATACGTACGAATCGACAAAGATTTCTTCGCCGCTCCTCTCGGGTTCACCCGATGCGGAAAAGATCCTGAACCTGTCGTAATAGAACCCGAGTTTCACAATATCAACCGGGCGAATAGTCGCGCCGAAATAGATCCCCTGCTCAGGATTTGTCGGAAAACTTTCCGACAGGGGACCGCTGTAATTTTGGACTATTCGTGAACGAAGGTCGCGAACTCCGACGGCGAACCGCGCGTCGCCATAATCGAGGCTGATATTCGAGGCAAAGGAAACAAGCTTATCGAGAAGGAGTTCACCGGAGAAGGCGAAATTGTCCCCGCGCAGCCTACCGAACGATTCAAGCGCCAAAACCTCCTTCTCGTAGCAATGCCTGAACGCTCTATCATAGTGGAAGTATGCCGCCGAGACGCCGGCAGTCAAGGCCTCTGCATCGTAGTGAATGATTCCTCCCGCTATGCGTTCCGCAAGATTATTGCGCGAGTCCGGCCGACTTGTCGGAAGATGCAATCCCGAATAATCGATCGATGTGATGAGGCCTGTACTGTCAAACCTTGCGGCAAGTTCCTTTGACGAGGCGAAAGCGGTAATCCCGAACGCGCCTGCGTCAAGTGACAGCGCTCCCCCTCTCAAGAACTTGTTTTCCCCTCTCGACCTGTATGGTTTCAAGGAATATGCCCGCGCCGCGAAGAGAGGAGAGATGGCACCCGCGCTCTTCGATACCATGCCCCCGCTCGAAAACAGCAGGCCGTTGCCCAGACTGAGCGTATAGTCTCCGATGCTTATGGCCGAGAACAACCAGACCCTTCGCGCGGTCAGCGCCATTGAATAGAAATCGGCGTAACCGCCTTCTCCGGGATCTTTGTCCGTCACGGCGTATGCCTCAAGGTTGCGGTAGGAGAGGCTGAAACGCTGAAAGTTCGATATCCCGTAATCTCCATAGGCATCCCTGAACAGGGGGACCCGCTGCGGTGAAAGACTGAAGTACGACATCCCTTCGCCATGGAAATTGCCGTCCTC
>CAWEBD010000063.1:0-17082 GCA_963806435.1 uncultured Bacteroidota bacterium | reverse complement strand
GCGCTCCGTTCAGATCGCGCAGCCGGGTGCGCGGCAGTACCAGCAGGCAGGTCCAGAGCCTTGGAGGACGAGCCCCACCGCGGGCACGCTGCGGTGGTTGAGCTTGCCGGTGGCCCGGAAGAACAGGCCGTCGCGCGCCATGGCGTAATAGACGCGCGCGCCGGCCAGGATCAGCCCGTTGTTGCAGCCGAAGGTCGAGATCATGATCGCGACCGCCATGATGACAGGCCCGGCGCCGCTGAAGACGGTCTCGATGGCTGCCGTCGCGACGCGGTCATCCGGGGCGTGCTGGATGTTCTCCAGGGGCAGCAGGCAGAGGTAGGCGACGTTGGCCAGCACGTAGAGGACGGTGACCAGCCCGGTGCCCGCGGCCAGCGAGAACGGGATATTGCGCCGCGGCTCCTTCACTTCGCCGGCGGTGAAGGTGATGTTGTTCCAGGCGTCCGAGGAGAAGAGCGAGCCGACCTGGGCGACGCAAAAGGCGACGAACAGCCCGAAGGCGCCGGCCCCGTGGCCGCGACGGTGGGCAGAAACGATAGGTCCGGTTTGATGGGCGTGACGCCGTGCGGCGTCCAGAGGTCGGTGAAGTTGGCCCTGATGGCCTCCGGCGTTGCGCGCGAAGACCAGGCCGATGAGAATGAGCGCGAGCAGCGAAAGGGTCTTGGCCGAGGTGAAGACGTTCTGGATGAACTTGCCGATCTGCAGGCCGCGCGTGTTGATGAAGGTCAGGAGCACGATGATCAGGATGGCCACGAGTTGCTGGAGCGAAAGGCTGACGGCGTAATTGGCCGAGAGATTGATCGGCGGGATGATCCAGGCGGTCGGCGAGATGGCGGGCGACCAGCACGCCGAGGTAGCGGGCAAAGGCGACCGCCACCGCGGCGATGGTGCCGGTCTGGATGACCAGGAACAGGGTCCAGCCGTAGAGGAATCCCCAGAGCGGGCTGTAGGCCTCGCGGAGATAGACGTATTGGCCGCCGGCGCGGGGCATCATGGCCGCCAATTCGCCGTAGCTCAGCGCCGCGCCAGAGTGAGCACGCCGGTCACCAGCCAGGCCGCCAGCAGCCAGCCGGCCGACCCCACCTGCCGCGCGATGTCGGCCGAGACGATGAAGATGCCCGAGCCGATCATCGAGCCGGCGACGAGCATGGTCGAGTCCAGCAGGCCGAGGCCCTGGACGAATTTGACTTCCTGAGGAGGGCCAGAAGTTTCGCTAGACGGCATGATGGGTACCAGGTCATCTCAGGCGGGCCAATCGTCAAACGACGAAGACATCAGATCCAGGAATTCTCCCCACCAAACCGCGTCCCATTTCTTACTCTTACTCTTACTCTACTCCTGCTCCTAGTCTTACTCGCCGGGTTGGACCCAACCAATCCAGGCCGCGTTTTCCAAAATGGGCTGGGGCCGGTTTCCACCTTGGAAAACATACGGAGGACGAGGGGTCATGGCGACAGTGACGCTTGCGCCCAGTCTTGACCCCCCATAGTCTCACAGAAAGCTATGGCAACTAACTTCCCGGCCCTGGAGGGCAAACGGAATCGTCATTATCTGGGCGGGACAGCCGGCTTGGGACTGTCCGCGGCAAAGGCATTCATCGCCTCCGTAGAAATGGCAACGATCGCGGTGGGCCTGAAGGAGGCGGAGGCCGCCGCCGCCACCGCCGAGTTAGGCCCCTCGGCGCAAGTAATGCGGGCCGATGCCACCCAACCGGAAACTGCCGCCACCGCGATTTACCAGTGCATCTCGGCTTTTGGCGGGTTCGACGGGCTGTATCATGTCGCCGGCGGGGTCGGGCCGCGCTGGGGGGACGGCCCCCTGCACGAAATCTCCGACGCCGGCTGGGGATCAGACCCTGCAACTGAATCTTACTTCTGTTTTCTATTCGAACCGCGCGGCCGTGCGTCAGTTCTTAGCTCAAGGAACGGGCGGCACGATCCTGAATCTCAGTAGCGTGCTGGCGTGGTCACCGTCTCCCGAACACTTTTCGACCCACGCCTATGCATCCGCCAAAGCGGCCATCATTGGCCTGACCCGATCCTGCGCCGCCTTATATGCGCCTCGCTCAATCCGGTTCAACGTTCTTGCTCCAGGCCTGATCGAAACGCCCATGGCCCAGCGCGCGGCGCAGGATGCACAGATCATGGAATTCATCAGGACAAAGCAACCGCTCGATGGCGGGCGCATTGGACGCACATCGGATCTGGATGCAGCCGCCCTCTATTTCATGTCCGATCTGCCTTTACCACCGGGCAAGGTACTCGCGGTGGACGGCGGTTGGTGCTTAAGCGACGGCCGGCTAAGGTCTTGACGCTGGTTTTTTAGCTTGCCTCCAGATAAAAATCTGGCGCGAATGGGCTTTTCTGGGCAGTGTGACCCCTGACCAATGGGTGTTAGCTTTGAATACGACAGCCCCTGGAAGGAGGCTTGGCTGCGCCTTTCTTCTTCTTCCACTCGTTCATGCGCCTGTGTTTCCCCGCGGTGGAACCAGCCGTTGACTGGTCGCGCCGCCCGGAATTTCTCGATAAAGAATTGCAGCAAATCGTGCGCGAAGCGGAAGCCGGAAAGCAATTCGTGGACCTGTTGGTCAAGATCTGGCTGCGGGACGGCACCGAAGAGTGGATTCTGTTGCATATTGAAGTCCACAGCCCCACCCGCAAAGATTCTCCCGCCCGCCTCAAAAAGAGGTCAAGCTTGACCGCGGTCAGGACATAATCGTCCAGGTAACCAAGGAGCCGGTCGGTAAAAAGGGGGTTCGGGTGACCAGCAAAGTCTCCCTTCCCGGAAGATTTCTCGTCCTCCTTCCATTCGACGGACGAATTGGGGTCTCGAAGAAGCTTTACAATTTCCGTGAGAAGAAACGGCTGAGAAGAATTGTCAGAAGCATGCTCCCCGAAGGGTTCGGCGTGATCATAAGGACTGTCGCGGAAGGGAAGGAAGAGGAGCTTCTGAAAAACGATCTCGGCCAGTTGATAAAAACCTGGCGCGAAATCGAAAAGAGCCTCAAGACCGAGCAGCCTCCGATCCTGCTCTACAAAGACTTGAACACCGTCTCCAGCGTGATTCGCGACCTCTTCAATAACGAGGTGCAGCGGGTTGTCGTAGACTCCAGGAAGCTTTACAAGGAGATTACCACGTATGTAAAATGGTTTTCTCCGAATCTCACCGACAAGATCGAGTTCTATAAGGGGAAACAGCCGATCTTCGACGTGTTCGGCGTCGCGAAGGATATGCAGGAGTCCCTGGGAAGACGCGTTCCCCTGAAGACCGGCGGATATATCGTGATAGACCCCACCGAAGCGATGACCGTTATCGATGTCAACAGCGGCCGGTATGCCGCGAGCAAGGAACAGGAACAAAACTCCCTGCGCACAAACATGGAAGCCTCCCGCGAAATTGTGAGACAGCTCCGCCTGCGCGACATCGGTGGAATTATCGTCATCGATTTCATCGACCTGGACGACGAGCGGAACAAGCGCAAAGTGTATGAGGAACTCCGCAGGGAATTCAGGAGGGACAGGGCTAAGTCGACAGTCCTCCCGATGACCGAATTCGGGCTCGTCCAGATCACCCGCCAGCGCATACGGCAGAGCATCATGCAGTCTTTCAGCGAGACTTGCCCGGTCTGCGCCGGTACCGGCATTGTACAGAGCAGGGCAACGGTTCTCACCGACATAACCGGCTGGTTTGGAAGGTTCCGGACCGAGGGCCACGGTGGCCGATTCTTCAAACTGACGGTCCATCCGTATGTCGCCTTCTATCTCAAAGAAGGAAGGCCGAGTCACCTGGCGAACCTGATGTGGAAGAACAAGGTCTTTATCAGGCTCGAGATAAATCCGGCGATTCCGGTTAATTCTTTCAAGGTCTTCTCGAGTTCCGAAAACCGCGAGATTACGGAAGAATTCAAGGCATAAGCCGGTTCACGCCGGTCGATTCCGGAATCACCAGGCGAGCGTCTTTACTTTCTTCCAGGCAGCTTCGCCGGCGGTTCGAAAATCCCCGGCGCGCCGCCAACTCCAAGTACATTCAGGAGCATTTGATGAAAAACGCAATTGTGAAGATGAACTCGAAGAAGCGGATTGCCCTTGTCGCGCACGACAACAAGAAGGAAGAGCTTCTGCAGTGGGCGAAATACAACGCAGGCACACTGAAGAATCATCACCTTTTTGCGACGGGCACCACGGGCAAACTCCTGACCGAAGCGTTGGGAATGAAAATAAAGAGGATGATGAGCGGCCCCGTTGGGGGGGACCAGCAGCTCGGGGCGAAGATAGCGGAAGGGAAAATCGATATCCTGATCTTCTTCTGGGACCCACTGGAGCCGCAGCCGCACGACCCCGACGTTAAAGCCCTCCTGAGAATTGCCGTGGTCTGGAATATACCGGTGGCCTCGAACAAAGCTTCGGCAGATTTCCTCATATCGTCTCCGCTGTTCCATTCGGAGTATGAGCGGAACGTCATCCTTAATGTCCGTCGGTAATCTTCAGGACGAACTTCAACGTTCGTTCTTTACTCGATAAATTCGTTGTGAACTCAATTTCAATTAAAGGAGTAAACGTATGCGAATTGGAATTCTGACAGGTGGTGGCGACGTACCTGGATTGAACCCATGCATCAAGGCCGCGGTCTACAGGGCACAGGATGCCGGCATTGAAGTCGTCGGCATCAAACGCGGATGGGGAGGACTGTTGTATTACAACGCCGATTCGAAAGATGGCGACCAGCAATGGATTACCATGCTGAACAAACAAAATACCCGGACGGTGGACAGGTCCGGCGGAACCTTTCTTCACACCTCAAGGACAAATCCTTCCAAGGTTAAGCCGAATGATGTCCCGGAATTCCTGCGTGACCCGAAGCATCCACCGAAAAAGGACGACCCGTCCCTCGATTTCACTCCGCACGTGCTAAGGGTACTTGAGAGTCTGAAGATCGACGCCATGCTTCCAATCGGGGGCGACGACACGCTGAGCTACGCGGTCCGCCTCCACAAGGAAGGCTTTCCTGTGGTTGCCGTGCCAAAGACGATGGACAATGACGTGTTCGGCACCGACTACTGCATCGGGTTTTCAACCGCCGTTACGCGAAGCGTTAACTTCATCACGGCCCTTCGCACACCGGCGGGTTCGCATGAGCGAATCGCCGTCGTCGAACTCTTCGGCAGAAACTCGGGTGAGACATCTCTTATCTCGGCGTATCTTGCGGGAGTAGACCGCGCGATAATATCCGAAGTCCCGTTCGATCCGGAGAAACTTGCAGCGCTGCTGCTTGAAGACAAGAAGCGTAACCCAAGCGATTACGCTATTATGACAATTTCCGAGGGCGCACAGATGGCCGGGGGAAAGATCGTCGAGTACGGACAGGCTGACGCCTACGGCCACAAGAAGCTCGGCGGAATAGGCGAGATCACCGGCGACGCACTGAAGCAGATAACAGGCTCTGAGATTATTTATCAGCAGGTTGCCTATCTGATGCGAAGCGGCGAGCCGGACGCCCTCGACAGGATGGTGGCGATAAGCTATGCAAATCTCGCTACTGACCTCATCATCAAGAAGCAGTTCGGCAGGATGGTCGCACTGAAAGAAGGGAAGTACACTCACATTCCTATCGACAGCATTGCCAGCGGAGTCAAGCGTGTGGATGTCGACGAGTTGTATGATGCCAAGGAGTATAAGCCCAAAGTCGCTCATCTGCTCGACAAGCCGATGTTTCTGTACTGATCTGACCATAATCCAGCTTATATGATTCGAGGCGGGGCTGATTCCAATACGGCTCCGCTTTTTTATATGTTGGGAAAATCCACACCCCTTCTTCTTGTCTAATATTGCCCTCAGTGGGGTAATTTGTTCCGGGAATTTGTGCTTTGACGGATTTCCCCACACCCTTAATAATCCGCGACTCGCGTTTTTACCGGGCAAATAGCGTATTTCCCAGGCTTTCGCCGGCATTCCAATTGCACGGAGTACTCTGAGCTCACGTCAGGGAGCTTAACAATTGAAAGTCAGCATAAAACGAGGAGATATTACCATGGGTAAGCTATCTACTATCTGTACCATGGCCTTACTGCTGTTTGCTGGCGTCGTGCAGTCACAGACTCCAAGCGCGAAGATCGAGGTGGTTGGGATGTCACCTTTTCAGTTCGCGCAACATTACGGGTCTCAGGGGACCAGGACTGCGACATCAGGTTTGAACACAGTCGGTAAAGGCTCTATTGTTTATTTAAACGCGGAAGATTTGAATGGAGGAACGATCACATCGGTAGTGTGGTCTGTCCTCGGCAAGCCAGTCGGCTCGACCGCCGTCATTGACAGTTCGAACAAAGTGTTCACGACGATGAAAGTCGACAGTGTCGGAGAATACATGGTCGAACTGAGTTTGACGACCTCGGGCGGTACGGCCAAGGACACCGTCACTGTCACTTCGGCAACTTACATCGGCGTGGGAAATTTCCAGGGCGGGACTCCAAGCTACGCAATGGGGCAATGCGCGCTCGGATGCCACTCTGCCAATGTCGATTCATGGTCAACTTCGGTCCATGCCGTCTTCTTCAAGAACGCCATCAACGGCACCGATCCGAGGCAGACGCACTACTCGGGAACTTGCATTACCTGCCACACGACCGGCTATGACAAGAACGCAAGCAACGGCGGTTTTTATGATGTTCAGACAGCTTCCGGTTGGGTCTTCCCGAGCACGTACGTCGACACGAACTTCGCCCTCCTCCAGGCCACGTCCGGCCAGCTCTCACAGCTTGCTACCATCGGCTGCGAGAACTGCCACGGACCGGGAAGCGAGCATAAGGGGGATCCGTCGAAGATAAGCGTCTCTCTCGATGACAAAGTCTGCGCCCAGTGCCATGACGCGCCGACACATCATTCAATCGTCAGGGAATATGCGATCAGTAATCATGGGATGAACGCGGTCCAGGAAGAGGATGCCGGAGTCAATAACGCTTCCTGCGCAAAGTGTCATAACGGAACCGGTTTCTATCTGTATGCTTCCGGCAAGACAATATCCGGAGCGCAGGCTACGCAACCGATCGGTTGTGCGTCGTGTCACGATCCTCATTCGGCGGCAAACCCTCATCAACTCCGAAAAGTCACGGCGGATACTCTGATGAACGGTTTCCATATCCCCGATGCCGGCAATGGCGGCCTCTGCATGAATTGCCATAAAGGACGGAGAAACGCCGAGACTTATACGAAGAAGTGGGCTAGCCACTACAGTCCTCACTACGGCACTCAGACTGATATGCTCTACGGCCAGAACGCCGTGCAGTTCGGCGACAATACCATCACTGGCGTAGCGACTCATACACAGCTTGAAGACGCGTGCGTCACGTGCCACATGTCAGCCGCGAGCGGCAAGTTGGCATTCCTCCTCGGAAGCCACACATGGAAGATGAGCGGACCCGACAGCACGGGGACTATCACCGAGAACGTCACGGTTTGCGAGAGCTGTCATGGCCCGATGGAAAGCTTTGACGACATCAAAGCGGGAGACGACTATGACGGCAACGGCAAAGTAGAGGGTGTTCAGACGGAGGTCAAAGGCCTGCTGACGAAACTGGCAGCCCTTTTGCCGAAGGACACGACGGGCGCTGTCAGCACAGACTCCGCCGCGATAGCCGGCAACCCGAATTATCTCAAGGGTGTTTATGATTACCTCTACGTTGTAAATGACGGCAGTTATGGTGTTCATAACGCAAAATACACCTTCGGGATACTTACGCGGGCCATCGGCACTCTTACGGGAGTTGAAGTAATTCCCAATAAGGTCCCGAAGATATTTGCCATCGAGCAGAATTATCCGAACCCGTTCAACCCGACGACGACGATCAACTTCTCCGTTCCGAAATCCGGGAACGTAAAGATCACGGTCTACAACTCGATCGGGCAGTTAGTGAAGACCCTGGTTGATAATCACTTCACGCCGGGCG
Source organism: uncultured Bacteroidota bacterium (assembly GCA_963806435.1). Taxonomy (GTDB): domain Bacteria; phylum Bacteroidota; class Ignavibacteria; order Kryptoniales; family JAKASW01; genus JAKASW01. The sequence goes on along the minus strand of CAWEBD010000063.1, from coordinate 9,143 downwards.
GCTACAAGGTAACCTGGGACGGAAGCAATAATTCCGGCTCAATGGTGTCGAGCGGAGTTTATTTCTACAAGTTCACGTCGAACAACTTCGCCCAAACACGCAAAATGATGTTGATGAAGTAATTTGATCTACGATGACGAGGTTGTCCCAAAAGTCCAGTTTGTCATGCTGAACGAAGTGAAGCATCCACTTTTCGAATCGACTAAGTGGATTCTTCAGTCGTCCGTCCGCACCGACTACGGACGGACTCCTTCAGAATGACATTTCCTTTATTTCTGGACAGCCTCGTCATTTCATTATTTGCTCCCGACCGCCGGGATTAGTGTCCCAATTTGCCCAGACATAAGGCAAAATACTATCTATCCTGTGTAGGGTAGACCATGTCTAATTAGCACCCCCCCTATTTAACCAGATTTGCGGCAGAATTGAGCCCATCGGTTGGCATCCTAATTGCAGTTCTACGCCTGTAATTTGTTTTGAGTTTCCTAATTATTGCCAAAAGCACTAGAAAAGGAGAATTAGCTATGAGGAAACGAATTTTTACCACTTTAGTGATGGTATTCCTCGCAGCTGGATTTGCTTTCCCGCAGACGACGGCACCAAAAGCTGGCATTCAGATTGTCGGGATGACCCCCTACACGCTGACGCAAGTCTATGGTTCCAAAGGAAGTTCGATGTTCCCGACGACAGGGCTAAGCACAGTCGGGGAGAAGACGATTGTCTATCTACAGGCAATCGACTCTACAGGAGGCACAATCCAGTCTGTAACATGGTCGGTGGTAGACCCCGTCAATGGACACGCCACGATCGACAGCACATCCACGCCGTTCACGACCATTACATTGGATACGACGGGTGAGTACACAATCAGTCTTTCAATTACAACTTCAGGCGGGAATTCCAATGCGTCAACTGTTTTGACTTCCGCCGATTACGTCGGCCTCGGCTCGATGGGCATCGTGACGAACGACAGTGCCACGGCTACAACTCCGGAATGCGGGACCTGCCACCAGGGAGCGTTGACCGGACTCGGCCTTGACCCCACGGCGGATTATTCCCACTGGATGAACACGGCGCATGCTTCGTTCTTCAAGGAGAACATAAACGGCGTCGGCCCGGCGGGGAGTGGCTACAGCGCGAGCTGCATTAAGTGTCATACCACGGGCTACAATCCGGGAGCTGCCAACGGAAACTTTGCCGATGTCGCCGGGAAAGCAGGTTGGACATTTCCTTCGACTCTTGCCGACACGAACTTCGCGCATTTGTATCATACCTCGGCGCAGTTAGCCCAGCTTGGTACCATCGGTTGCGAGAGCTGCCATGGTGCCGGAAGCGAGCATTGGGGCGATCCCTCGAAGATCTCGGTGTCCATGAGCGCCTCGGTCTGTATGCAATGCCACGATGCGCCCCCGCATCATGCCATCGGAAGAATGTGGACAAGCAGCGCGCATGACAGTGGAATGACCGCCATCCAGATCGATGACGCGCCGAGTCCGAACTCGTCTTCCTGTGCGCAATGCCATAATGGTGCTGGTTTCGCGGACTACGCTACGAACGGCAAAGTCACGCAGTCATCGTACGAAGGATTCCCCTTGACTTGCACGGGTTGTCACAATCCACATGACGCAACAAATCCTTATCAGCTCAGAAAAGTCTCTGCCCCCTCGTTGACAAACGGTTTCACCATATCGGGCGGCGGAGTAGGCCAGCTTTGCATGAACTGCCACCGTTCCCGCACCGCAGTGAGCGCGGCCATCACGGCAGGATACAAGAAGTATTTCGGGCCGCACAACGGGCCTCAGACTGACATGTTCTGGGGACAGAACGGTTACCAGTTCGGTGACAGCTCGATCACAGGCCTCAATACGCACACTCAGTTGACCGACGCGTGCGTCACCTGCCACATGGCTTCCAGCACAACGGATCCCAAGGCCACAAGCTTGCTCGGCGGCCACACATGGAAGATGAGCGGTCCCGACAGCGCGGGAGTTGTAACTGACAACACTGAAGCTTGCCAGTCCTGCCACGGGCCGATAACCGACTTCGATCAGATACCTGCACCTTACGATTATGCAGGCATCGCCAATGGAGGTCCCGTACCCGGAGTCCAGACCGAAGTACAGGCGCTTCTTAACAAGCTTGCCACGATGATTCAGTCTACCGCGCCTGGCGATTCGCTGTTCAATAGTACGATCAGCGCCAGTGGAGCAAAGCTTCTCACTCCGAAACAGCTTGGTGCTTACTGGGATTATCTCCTCGTGCTGAAAGACGGGAGTCTCGGAGTTCACAATGCGAAATACACATTCGCTCTCCTGACCAGGGCGCTCGGCAATCTGACGGGTGTGAAGGTAGTGAGCGATAAGGTCCCCACTTCATACGCGCTGGAACAAAACTATCCGAACCCGTTCAATCCGACGACGACGATCGACTTCTCCGTACCGAAAACGGGAACGGTTAACGTTGCGGTCTACAATTCGATAGGCCAGCTCGTGAAGGTCCTCGCGAACGACAACTACGTTCCGGGAACTTATCGGGTCACATGGGACGGAATGAACCAGTCTGGTACCCAGGTTGCCAGCGGGGTGTATTTCTACAAGCTCACCTCGAAGAATTATGTCAGAACGATGAAGATGATGCTGTTGAAGTAATAATTAGGAATAGATAAGGTGATATGAGGCCGTCCGATTGGACGGCCTTTTTTTTGGTCAGCTTGCATTACCGGCGCATTAGAATGCGTCCTCGATTACGCGGATCCGTGTGGAATGTTCTGCCACATCGACAACGACCACGTCGAATCTGAACTCGTGATCTTCCAATCCCCTTCCGGCTATAAATCCTTCGGCGGCTTTCCTGATCTGGTTCCGCTTTTTCGGATCCACGGCGTCTTCTCCCACTCCAAATACATTGCTCTTCCGCGTTTTGACCTCGCAAAATACGATCGTGTCTTCCTTTCTGACGACCAGGTCTATCTCGGCGCGATCGTATCTGAAGTTCCGCTCGAGTATCTCGTACCCGTTCTTCGTCAGGAACTCCGCCGCCAGTTGTTCACCTTTAGCTCCCAGAGCCTTGCTCATGTGGTAAGCCTCAGATTGTTATTGAAAAACTCTTTCGATGAATTGGGGTGAATCCGTGTTTCCGGATCGCCTCCAGATGTTCAGCGGTGAGGTAGCCTTTGTTCTTCTCGAAGGAGTAGTGCGGAAACTGTTCCGCGTAAGAGTGCATAAGAGCGTCGCGGGCGGTCTTAGCCAATATTGAAGCTGCCGCGATTGAATAGACGGTAGAGTCTCCCTTGACAATCGATACGCAGGTCCTGTCCTTCAGGTTCAGAAACTTTCCGTCTATCAGGATAACCTGAGGCTTAATCCTTAGATTCTCGATGGCCGTCCGCACCGCGAGCCGGGTCGCGTTAAGTATATTTACCGAGTCGATCGTCTCATTGGGGACGTGCGCGACTGCGAAGTCGAGCGCCTTCTCTTTAACGACTTCCGCCACCGATTCCCTCTGTCGTTCGGAGAGGAGCTTGGAATCTCTGACATTCCGTATCAAATCCCCGACGGGCATTATCACCGCCGCTGCCGTCACCGGACCGGCCACCGGCCCCCTTCCGGCCTCGTCGACTCCGGCAATATATTCGATACCTGCGCCGCGGAGCATCTTCTCGAATTCACATGTGGGGGATGGTACCATCTTATCCTCAATTTATGCAATTTTAGTCAGAATTGTCCGTCCACACGCCCGTCTGTCAATTGATATTTCAAACCCTGTGTGTTAAGATGTTCCAGTGAGACTAAGTGTTGCTTTGCTGATTTCGCTTCTCGCCGCGGGCGGCCTGCGCGCGGGCGAAAATGTATTGCTGATCCGCGTTGACGGCGCTATTAGTCCGGCGAGCGCGGAGTATATCGTCAACTCGGTGGAATTGGCGGAGAAGGAACATGTGTCTGCCCTGGTCATCGAGATGAACACGCCGGGCGGATTACTCGAATCGACGAGGAGGATAGTCCAGAGTATCCTTAGTTCTTCGGTGCCCGTTATCGTCTACATTTATCCTGCGGGGTCGAGGGCGGGTTCAGCAGGAGTCTTCATAACTCTCTCGGCGAACATCGCTGCGATGGCGCCGGGCACAAACATAGGCGCGGCGCACCCGGTAGGGGGAGGAGTGGGCTCGGATACCTCTTCGGTCATGTCTGAAAAAATCACAAACGATGCAGCCGCGTTTGTGAGGGCTATTGCGCAGAAGCGGCACCGCAATGCTATCTGGGCGGAAGAAGCGGTGCGGCACAGCATTTCGAACTCCGAATCCGAGGCGCTGAAGGACGGTGTGATAGATATTGTGTCTCCGAATCTCGATTCCCTTCTGAAACAGATAGACGGCAGGGAAGTCGAAACAAGCACCGGTATGGTTACGTTGAAGACCGCGAACGCGAAAGTTCAGTATGTCCCGATGAACTGGAGAGAGAAATTTCTCGGCGTCATCAGCGACCCGAACATCACTTACATTCTGATGATGATAGGTATTTTCGGGATCATGTTCGAGCTTTTCAATCCGGGCTCGATTTTCCCCGGCGTGGTCGGGGCGATTTCACTGATACTCGCCTTCTACGCGTTTCAGACGCTCCCAGTGAACTACGCGGGGTTGGCGCTGATTGTGCTCGCGATTATTCTCTTCGTTGCGGAAATCAAAATAGTGAGCCACGGCTTGCTCGCTATCGGGGGCGTTATCTCAATGTTTCTCGGCTCGTTGATGCTGATAAACTCGCCGTTCGAACTTGTCAGCATATCGCTGAGCATAATAATCACAACTGTCGTCGTGGCATCGGTATTCTTCCTCTGGATCGTCGGGCTGGGGCTTAAAGCGCAGCAGCGCAAACCGACGACGGGGGTGGAAGGGATGGTAGGCGAGTCCGGAGTTGTTATGTCGGAGATTAGGCCCGGCTTCATGGGCCAGATCACTGTCCACGGCGAAATATGGAAGGCCACATCGGATGTCCGCCTGAAAGCAGGAGAGAAGGTTGTCGTGGAATCTTTTGAAAACTGGACTTTGAAAGTCAAACCCCAAAAACAGGAGGCCTAAATGCCTACTACTTTAGCAATTATTGTAATATTCATAATTCTGTTCCTTTCCAGCGCTATCAGGATCCTTCGTGAATATGAGAGAGCCGTAATCTTCAGGCTGGGAAGACTGATCGCAGAAAAAGGGCCCGGGCTCATTATTCTGGTACCGATAGTTGACAAGATGGTACGCGTGAGTCTGAGGACTATTGCGCTGGATGTGCCGCCTCAGGATATAATTACCCGGGACAACGTTTCGGTGAAAGTAAGCGCTGTGATTTACTTCAGAGTGATGGATCCGCGCAAGGCGGTCGTCGAGGTGGAAGACTATCTCTTCGCGACAAGCCAGATGTCACAAACAACCCTCCGCAGTATTCTCGGACAATCGGAACTCGATGAATTGTTGTCGCAGCGGGACAAAATCAACAAGGAACTTCAGGTGATTATCGACACGCACACGGAGCCGTGGGGGATAAAAGTGTCGAACGTAGAAGTGAAGCAGATCGATTTGCCGGTGGAGATGCAGCGCGCGATGGCCAGGCAGGCCGAGGCCGAGCGCGAGAGAAGGGCGAAGGTCATAAACGCCGAAGGAGAGTTCCAGGCGTCTCAGAAGCTTGCGGACGCGGCGAAGGTCATCGGAGACTTTCCTGTCGCGATTCAGCTCAGGTTCCTTCAGACACTTGTAGAGGTCGCGTCGGAGAACAACTCGACGACTATATTCCCCGTGCCGATAGATTTGCTTTCTCCTTTCCTTGAAAAGAAGAACGCGGGGAAGAAGTAAACATCTAAGAGTACAGATTAGCAAAAAGCCCCGCCTCGGCGGGGCTTTTTATTTGCTTTTTGCTCTTAATTCCTACGACCATGTTCCGTTGGCGGCAACATTACCCTGCTCATCCCACATTGTGTAATGACCCGAACCGTCCGCGTTCCAAATGATATCAAATTCCTTTTGCGGCCCATTCCCGTAGTACACTACCAATTCGCCGCTCTTGTCGGTGTTGTTTGTGAACACCTGCTTGAGCTCCACTGATCCGGTTGTATCGTTGTTTACGACGACCGTCCCGGTGAGTGTGCCGTTGGACGCTGTGGACCAGGTAAGCTGGTATGCGGCGACCGTTGTCGGGGGATAAAATATTGTCCAGCTTCCGGATTTTCCGTCGGTCGTCTCCGATCCGCTAAGTGCGGTCCAGTTGCTGAAAGTCACATTATCCTGCACACCGTTGTAGACTAGCTTCCAGTCGTAGCCGCTGCTGCTTGAGGTAGCGGACCATGTCGCGGTGAAACCGCCATAGCTGTAAGCCCAGCTCCATGTGTTCCCGTTCTGTGTCCCATTACCGGTAAAGAATCCCATGTACGTCGCAGACGTCGCGTTGAAAAGGCCGGCGACCTGTTTGGCATACATTGCCCCGGTGCTCGTGTCAGAAGTCGCGGAAGTGCTGCTCGGACCCGAGAAAACGGGGGCGGCCAGTTTCGGCGCAGTCCCACCTGAGCTTGTGCTGCTGCTCTTTGAGCAACTCGCGAGCAGCAGTGCCATGGCAACCAGGACACCGGCACTCTTTAAGAAGTTCAACATTGTTCTTTCCTCCTATTGTTACTATTAGTTAGCTTCATTATCTCTTGCCACAAATTTTGGTAAAAGGTAAAGACTAAATGCCTCATTGGCAAGCGATTTTCGTCACATTATTATATCTTCATCTGACTCTCATCCGCCTCCATTGTATTGCCTTCCATAGAGATGAACGCTAAATTGCACGCGGAGGAAAAAATCTATGAAATGGCTCGTTCTGCTGATTACGTTCGTGTCGATCTCAACGGCTACAGCCCAGGAGATCAACGCCACCGTAACGCTTAATTACGACGCGCTCGGCGGCACAGACAGGGAAAATGTCATTAACCTGGCTCCGGCCATCCAAAACTACATCAACAGCTACAGATGGACCGGTCAGGATTTCAAAGGGCCGAAGATCCAAGTTACGCTGAATATCTATCTTCTATCCGGCGCGAACGGGGTCTACTCCGCTCAGGCTTTCATTGGAAGCCAGCGTCCCATCTATAAGTCGGGCAACGTGTCCCCAATGGTCCGCGTGCTGGATAATTCCTGGCAATTCTCTTACACGAAGGATCAGCCTCTGCTGCACGACGAGTTTCATTTCAATTCGTTTACCGGTTTCATAGACTACTACATGTATGTAGTCCTCGGATTCGATTTTGATTCTTACGATCCGCTCGGCGGGACGAAGTACTTTCAGAAAGCCGCCAACATAGTGGCACAGGGGCAGAACGGAGATTTTCCGCAGGGTTGGCAGCCCAGCACCTCCGGGAGTTATTCCAGGTATGCCCTGGTCAATGACGTGATGTCCGGTAAGTATGACGTCTTCAGAACGGCTTTTTATAATTATGAGTATAACGGAATAGATATGCTCAGTACGCAGCGCGACTCCGCTCAGGTCGTGATCGCAAACGCGTTAAACAAAATTGCGGACATCGTTTTGCAGTCGGGATCGCGCAGCGCGTTGGTGAGGGTTTTCTTCGATGCGAAGTACAGCGAAATCGCTGACGCTTTGAACGGATATCCCGACAAGGGAATCCTGCAGAAGTTGTCGATCGTCGACCAGTCGCACCAATCGACTTATTCCAAGTACATGAACTAAGCGATAGTCTGCCGGGATTTTCGGTTGCATTCCCGGACCCGTACCGGAGCGGGTGCTCTCTTTATGTTCTGTCAAAGGGATATGGTGTATGAATATCGCGGGTCGTGTTCTGTCTCTTTCCACATTGCCGCTGCTTCTCGTGCTGGCATTCGAGGAATCCTTCGCCGGGTTCGAGCGGAGGTGCGCGGGCACTCGCTCACTTGGCACAGCCGGCGCGTTAAGCTCGTTCGGTGAAGATGCATGGTCCTTCTACTCGAATCCTGCGCACGCCGCTGACATATCCGAAGCGGGCCTCTTCTATGTCCCGTCCACACTCGGCCTGCAGGAAGTCAAATCCACAGGCATCTCATACCGCGACAATCTCTTTGGGGTCGATTTCTCGGGCGCCCTTCAGTCTTTCGGTTATGAGATATATCGCGAGACGGTCATAAGCGCGAATGTGTCAATTCCTCTCTTCGATTTTCTCTTTGTCGGTTCGAATGTTAATCTGAATCACCTATTCATCAAGGACTACGGAACAGGTCTGGCGGCGAGCCTGGACGTCGGCAGCAGGATATTCCTGTCCGATCGGTTCTCCGTCGGCCTCAGCATGACCAACCTGAATTCCGCATCGATGACCCAATCGGACGACATGCTTCCCCAATCCCTTGCCGGAGGCATCGCGTACCTCTCCGACGCACTGAACCTCGGCATCGAGTATTTCAAAGAACTGGGATTTCCGTCCGCCGTCCGTGTTGCCGCGGAATATTCACCGGCCAGGTTCATTACGGTCCGCACCGGAACGGCGAGCGGATCCGGTTCATTCAATGCGGGCCTCTCGCTCAGGCTGGCGCCTTTCACGGTCGAGTACGGTGCTATGTTCCACCAGGTGCTGGGCGTTACGCATTCCTTCGGTGTTTCCGTCAAATTTGCCCGCACGGGGGAATCTGAATTTGAGAGTATCCAGCGGTACAGGGAGTCGTTGAGGAGAAGATAGGCGGGCGGGGTATGGAATCATTGTCCGGGGGAATCAGCAGGTTGGAGAGAGTAGCGGTGACGATAATGGTCATGCTATCCGTATCCGAGGCGGAGTATTCCTCCGCACAATCGGCCGAAGAAGATGTCAGAGAAGAGAACCTGCTCGAATCGGTGTTGACAAACTCGGACGATGTAGCCGACATACTGACTCCGATTGACATCAACCGGGCGACGACCGAGGATTTGCTCTCGATTACCGGAATGGACGAAGCTTGTGCCGCTTCAATAATCGCGTACAGAAAGAGGAACGGATCGATCCGGAGTCAAGAGGATCTTTGGCGCGTAGACGGCATGACCTCGGAACTTTTCTCGGCACTTTTACACCATATCCGGGTGCCGGAGGACGGCAATTTCCATGGCGAAGGGATGTCGTACTTCAGTCTTTCACCGCAGCGGGTCCCCCTGTTCAGGGATGCCTATGGAGAT
>CAWEBD010000062.1:0-15885 GCA_963806435.1 uncultured Bacteroidota bacterium | reverse complement strand
GGAGATTATACTTGGCGAGATCGACAAAGGCCTCGCTCATCTGCACGAGGCGCTTGCAGCGGGTGGATTCGGGAACAGTCTGAAACCTCCGTTTACGGTATAATAGCCGAGAACATGTCCAAAAAGGGTGACGATGATGCCGCCCTCATCGCGTGCGATAAGTCGCTTGCCGCTGCGCCCGGGCAGGCTTTCGCCCGGCTTCTGAAGGGCGATATATATATGAAGCTGGGGAAATACCAGGAATCAAAGAGTGCTTTCGCCGACGCCATTAAGCATTACGAGGGTGGAAATCTCGCGGGCAAAACGACAACCGCGATCCAACCCGTGTTTGCACCCGATGTGCTCTTCACGAAACTCGGCAGAGCCGCCTCGCTTGCGGGTGATGCAGAGACGGCGATGTTGTACCTCGGTAAGGCCGCGAGAGAGAAGCGGACGCCCCCGAAGGTCGCCGCATATTTGGAGGTACTGCTGAGACAGAAGTTGTACGGTGAAGTCATTGATGCCGCCCGCGAGTTTCGGGAGTTCGAGAATGAGGACTGGTATCTCAGGCTGGTGTCATCGGCATACATAGACACGGGCGACTTCGCTGAGGCGTCCAAATTGCTCGCAAGGATCTCCGGCCACGACATGGTGTCATTATCGAGTCTCGCCAATTGCAGGATGAAGACCGGGGACCTCGAAGGGTGCGAGTCTGCTTTCAAGGAATCCATCGGTCTCGGTTACAACGATCTTGAGGGGCTTGAACTCCTCGGGCTGGTACAATTCAAGCTTCTTAAATTCCGGGAGGCGGTCGAAACACTTTCAGAGGTCTCCCATGCTGACCCGACGAACCAGCGGGTTGTGAAATTTATTCAAGCTGCTAAGGCGCAAGCCGGGGTACAAGCGGTCGCCAAATAGCAGGTTCAGGCACCGACCGGACTCTCTCCTGAACATCGCGGTACTTGATTTAAGCGCAATTAACGCGTTTTCTTGATTCACAGGGCTGTTTATTCTAACTTAAATCAGTATTATGGCACGAGAAGAAAACATTGCAGACATTTTTAATATTAGTCATTCTGAATCGGATAGAGCAGGCTACATAGCTATTGTCGGGGGCGGACTGATGGGCAGAGGAATTGCCGAGACCGCCGCGACCGTCGGAATTAACGTGCTCATCATCGAGCGCGACGATACTTCCCGCGGAGCTTTGCAGGCAAAGACTCTCCGAAACCCTCGACTCCGAAATCCAGCGCTGGGCCCTCACGAAAAGCGAGAAGAAGGCGATCCTGGCAAGGCTGAAGTTTTCCACCGAACTGGCAGATGTTGCCGAGTGCGACCTTGTCATCGAAGCGGTGGATGAGGAATTCGCCTCGAAGAAAGCCGTGTTCAAAGAGCTCGACAAGATTTGCGATCCCAATACGGTCTTCGTCTCCAATACGGCGACCCTCAGCCTCACCAAGCTTGCGGATGCAACTATGCGTCCCGACAAGATCATCGGAATGCACTTCCTGAACCCCGTTCCGAAAGTCCCGCTGTCGAGGTGGTTCGCGCCCTGAAGACGAGCGACGTTACTTTCATGCGCATAAAGAAGTTTGCGGAAGATATAGGAAAGACCGTCGTTGAAGTTTTCGAGTATCCCGGATTCGTGACAACGAGGGTCATCCTGCCGCTTTTGAACGAGGCGATGCAGGTCCTGCTCGAAGGAATCGCGACAGCCGAAGGTATAGACACGGCTATCAGGCTGGGATACGGTCTGAATGTCGGACCTCTGGAAATGGCCGACTCGATGGGGCTCGACGAAGTGTTGACGTGGCTCGATACGATGTATCATGAGCTGGGAACCGCCCAGTACCGGGCAAGCCCGATCCTCAGGAGGAAGGTGCGCGAGGGCCACCTCGGGAAGAAGACGGGCCAGGGTTTCTTCAAGTACGATGAATCAGGAAAGAGAATAGAAGTCAATCAATAGTCTTCTTTGATGGAGAAGAAAGCTGAAATGAAAGTCCTTGTTTTAAATTCCGGAAGTTCGTCTGTAAAATATCAGTTTATCGATCTGAAGAACCAGTCTGTATTAGCGAAGGGTCTAATCGACCGCGTTGGAATGAGCGATTCAGTCGTCACGCACGAACGATATGATGGCGATAAGGTTAAAATCAGCGCGGAAGTGCTCGACCACCAAACCGCGATAGAATACGTACTTGCCGTTCTGCTAAGCAAGAACCACGGCGTCATACAGGATAAGTCCGAGATCGACGCTGTCGGACACAGGGTGGTGCACGGCGGAGAGTGTTTCTCCGAGAGCGTGCTGGTTGATGAGAAGGTGATGGATGAAGTGCGAGAGAATATCGAATTGGCGCCGCTGCACAACCCGCACAACCTGCGCGGGATTCAGGCAGTTCTCAAACATCTTCCCGGTACCCCTCAGGTTGCGGTTTTCGACACTGCCTTTCACCAGAAGATGCCGCCGTACGCATTTCTCTATGGTATACCGTATTTGCTTTACCGGCGCTATAAGATCCGCCGCTATGGATTTCACGGCACATCGCACTCCTACGTGTCGCACAGGGCCGCCGAGATACTTGGGAAACCCATCGAGCAGCTGAAGCTTATCACCATACATCTCGGGAACGGCTGCAGCATGGCGGCAGTCAACGGCGGCATATCGGTCGATACGTCGATGGGATTCACGCCTCTGAGGGACTCCTGATGGGCACGCGCAGCGGCGACCTCGATCCGCAGATCATACTTCATATCGTCGGAAGGGAAGGTCTCTCGCTCGCCGAAGCCAACACGCTTCTGAACAAGCACAGCGGGCTTCTCGGGATTTCGGGGCTCACGAGCGATATGCGTGAGATCGTCACGGAGAAAAATGCGGGGAACAAGCAGGCCGAGCTCGCGTTTGAGGTCTTCACTTACAGGATTAAAAAATATATCGGATCCTACGCCGCGGTCATGGGCGGCGTGGACGCTATCGTCTTCACCGGCGGAATCGGAGAGAACAGCCCCGACGTCCGCGCTGAGAGCTGTAAAGGGCTCGAGTTTCTCGGCGTGAGCATTGACGCAGAGAGAAACAATTCCGCCGAAAAGGAGAAAATGATCAGCGCGGATTCTGCGAAAGTCAAAGTATTCGCCCTGCCAACAAACGAGGAGCTGGTTATCGCGCTCGACACTATGAGAATAGTCGAGGCGTCCAGGCACTCCCCGTCACGTCCCGATCGGCCAGGGGACGGCATTTCTTCCGGAAAGGTGGAGCATGAAAAAGTTAATTCTAATCGTTAGCGCCGTGGCAATCGCGGCTGGTGTCGCTTACATCGTCGTGAAAACGGCGGAAGAACTCCAGTTTGAACAGGAAGAGGATTTGACCCCGGAAGACGTCGAATCCCAGCTGCTCCAGCACGAATAGAGTAGAAATTGATTCCCAGGATAATAGGCGTAGTACATCTGCTTCCTCTTCCAGGTTCCCCGGGTTTTAAGGGTGCGTTCGACGAAGTCGTCGACCGTGCAGTCCAGGACTGTAAGTCTTACGGTGATGGCGGTGTTGAGGGTATCATCGTGGAGAATTTCGGCGATGTCCCTTTCTCTGCCGGCCCGGTTCATCCGGTCACTGTCTCGGCAATGACCCGGGCGGCCGCGGAATTGAAAAAAGAGTTCCCGGGGATTCACTTCGGTATTAACGTCCTTCGCAACGACGCCGAGTCAGCGCTAAGCATCGCGTATGTCACCGGCGCGGAGTTCATCCGGGTCAACGTTCATGTGGGAGCCGTTGTAGCAGACCAGGGGATAATCCAGGGCAGAGCGTACGAGACGCTTCGCCTGAGGAAAAGCCTCGATTCGGATGTCGAGATCCTTGCCGATATAGATGTGAAACACTCGGCGCAGATCGGAAGCTACGATATCAAAGTCCAGGCTGCGGACGCGCTTGAGCGGGGACTCGCGGACGCCATAGTCATCAGCGGTTCGCGGACGGGACAGGCGGTCGACATGAAGCAGCTTCGCGAACTCAGGCGGGAATTTGCCAACGCGAAGATCGTAATTGGGAGCGGCGCGAACAGCCGCAACGTGAAGGAACTCCTCAAATACGCCGATAGCATAATCGTGGGAACGTCGGTGAAAACCGGCGGGAAGACTTCAAACCCGGTCGATCTAAAACGTCTCAAGGACTTCATGCGGGCGGCGAGAACGTAATCCCGCACTGAAGATGATATCGGTTACTCCCTCTCAAGAAGCACAAAACTAACCTTCATCTTTCCGAACATTTCTTTCCTCTTCAATATTCATCCCCGACTGGTTCGTTTTTCCATATTGAGCTTCGTTCAGCATTACGTCTGTCAACTTTGAAAGGAACAATCGCAGAGAACGCAAAGAAATATCAATTTCGGGTACTGGCTCAGTTTGAGGATTTTTTCTCTCGCAAAGCCGCAACGACCGCAAAGGGGAAACAATTTCATCCCTTTCTTTGCGAGCTTTGCGTCTTTGCGAGATACTTCTTACAAATTGAGCCACTACCCAATACCGAATCTTCTTGTCTCTGCGTATCAATCTGTTTATTTTGACAGCAGATGGGAGCTATTCTGTTGCCTTTAATGCATCCGTTTGAGTTCAATGAAGCCGCGATGGTTGGCGTGCCCGACCCGCTGATAAAAGTCCTCATATATCTGATCGTAATCCTCGTGGCGGCCAAGCTGGGCGCCGAGTTGTTTGAAAGGATCGGCCAACCGGCCGTACTCGGTGAACTGATAGCGGGCGTCATACTTGGGAATGTCATCCTTGTTAACGGCGGCTGGAATTTCTTCGAACCGCTGCGAGCCTCCGTTCTCACCGACCACGCGGCGATTGGTATCGACATACTCGCCAAGATAGGCATAATTATTCTGCTTTTTGAAGTCGGCCTTGAGTCGAGTGTCAAGGAGATGAGACGAGTCGGGATCTCGTCGTTTCTTGTGGCGACGATAGGAGTTGTCATTCCCTTTGTGCTCGGCTATTTCGTCTCGGCGATGTTCATAACGAGGGTGCCGAAAGAAATCCTGGCGATCTCTCCCAATTTCAACATCAATAACATCCACATGTTTATCGGCGCGACACTCTGCGCCACGAGCGTCGGCATTACGGCCCGTGTGTTCAAGGATATGGCGAGGATCCAGACCCCCGAAGCCCGGATCGTCCTCGGTGCCGCCGTCATCGACGATGTTCTCGGCCTGATTATACTCGCCACAGTCTCCGCTGTGGTCTCTTCAGCCGAAACAGGAACAGAGCTGTCGCTCTTTCAAATAGTGAAACTGACGATGATAGCTGTCGGATTCCTGGTCGGCGCTTTGATCATCGGGACATACTTCGTACCGAGAGTGATGAAGGTCGCGGCAAGGTTCAGGACGCAGGGACTTATGCTGATCACCGCTATACTTATATGCTTCGTGCTCTCCGTTCTGGCAAGCGAGGCTGGGCTTGCCTCGATAGTCGGGGCGTTCGCCGCCGGGCTGATACTGGAAGAAGTTCACTTCAGGGAATTCGACACCAACATCGGTATCGAGAATCTCATTCAGCCGATCGCCACAGTATTCGTCCCGGTCTTTTTCGTGCTCATGGGAATACAGGTTCATCTGGAAAGCTTCTTCATCCCGTCGATTCTCGGTGTCTCGGGTGGGCTCATCATTGCCGCGATGCTTGGGAAGCAGGCATGCGGGCTTGTCGTCCGGGAGAAAAATATCGACCGCGTGACTGTCGGTATAGGCATGATTCCGAGAGGCGAGGTGGGATTGATCTTCGCCAGTATCGGCAAAGGACTGGGAGTCATCGACAACGAAATATTCTCAGCGGTCGTCATCATGGTGATTGTGACTACACTCGTGACGCCGCCGCTTCTTAAGTGGTCGATTGCGCGCGCCGAAAGAAGAAAACAGGCGGAGTAGGCGAATACGCCTGGTCTCCGCCTGGCATGAAGCCCGGATTATTCCAGCTGTTACTTAAAAGCACACTTCCGAAAGCACAATTATGAATAAAAACAGAGTAGCACCAGTTGTCTTCGCCCTGGCGATTGGAGTTCTCATCCTCCATGTCGCTGTCAATATCTGGGGTCCCTACGGATTCCATCGGGACGAGTTCCTATATATAGCGATGGGCGAACATTTCAGACTCTTCGGCATGGATTTTCCGCCATTAATCGCTCTTTTGGCGAATCTTGAACGCGCAGTTCTTGGAAACTCGCTCGCATCAATCAGGCTTTTTCCCGCGGTTGCCGCTGCTGTCCTGGTCTGGCTTTCCGCCGACATGGCCCGCCGTCTCGGAGGCGACACGTTTGCTCAGATCCTGGCTGCGCTCCTCATGTTTTTCAGCCCGATCTTCCTTCGCCCAGGTTCACTTTCCCAGCCGGTTGTCTTCGACCAGCTCTGGTGGACGCTCGGCTGCTGGGCAATCGTTCGGTGGAAGGAGAGCGAGAATCCGCGATGGTGGATAGCGCTCGGGATTGTCATGGGTATCGGCTTATTCACGAAGTTCAGCATTTTTCTCTTCGGCTTCGGAGTTTTCGTCGGTCTTGTCGCGACACAGGACCGACGCCTGCTGTCGACCCGCTGGCCGTGGATTGCTCTGGCACTGACGCTCCTCATCGGGAGTCCGGCACTGATCGGGCAGGTAACGCTCGGCTTCCCATTCTTCGGAGTGATGCACGATCTGCAGAGACAACAGTTCACGCATGTGTCATGGCTCGATTTTGTGACTGGTCAGATACTCATGCTCGGGGTTATCTCTTTTATCGTATCCGTAACCGGTATCGTCGCCCTCTTCGGATCCGGGCGTTTTAAGAATTTCAGGATAATCGCCTGGGTGTATGTCGGCGCGTTCGCCGTTTTGTTCATCATGCATGGAAAGGCATACTATCTCGGACCGGTTTATCCGGCGATGATAGCGGCAGGGGCGGTGATGACTGAGCAAGTCGGAAAAGCAAGATGGAGAGTGGCTTTTCGTGCGGTGCTCCTTCTGCTCCTTATTGCCGGAGGTATTGTTGGGCTCCCGCTTGGCGTACCGATACTTCCGCCGCAAAAGATGGCGGCTTACGGCGAGGCTCTCGGAATGTCTTCCGCGAATACGACAAACTCCGGAAGAGTCCTGAGGCTTCCGCAGGATTATGCCGATATGCTTGGTTGGAACGAGAGAGTCGAGGCAGTCGCCCGCGTGTATCATTCGCTTAATCCCGATCAACAGGAGCAAGCCGTTATTCTCGCCTCCAATTACGGCGAGGCAGGCTCGATTGATTTCCTCGGCCCGAAATACGGCCTGCCCCATTCGATATGTTTCGAGGGAACATATTGGTTCTACGGCCCGGGAAAGAAACCGGGTGCGGTTACTATCGCGATAGGATTCGATTCGACGGACCTTGTCAAAAACTGGAGGCAAGTTACCCCCGTGGCTCATATTGAAAACAAGTGGACGGTTCCCGAAGAACAGGATTTGACCATCTATCTCTGCGAAGATGAGATCAAGACTGCGCAGGAGCTGTGGCCGTCACTTGCGGGAGAGTACTAACGGGAAGCCGGTCATAACATGCCGGCAAGCCGCGTTACTTATCTCCAGAAAAGAGGAGCAGGAGATAAGCTTCCGTGAAAGAATCAGGCTGTTGATGCACCTCCTCGTTTGCGTGTTTTGCAGGCGTTTCTTGACCCAGACCAGGATGATCGGTGAGCAGGCGGGGAACCTGGCCCCGGATATGCACCTTTTCGGGGAGGAGAAGCGGAAAATGGATGAAGCGATAAGGGAAGGGGGTAAGAGTCTCCGGTAGTGCGCAGGATTCGGTTGTTTTGGTGGATTCAGGGTAGTGGGCTATCTTGAACTTGAAAAACAGAACACGTGCCGACTTTCGGCATCCCGCTTATCCGATTTTCGTATTAATGTGCGGGAGATAACACAGAGCAAAACAAGATTACCACGGATCGGATTATTATTAACGAATAATCCGCGAGAATCCGTGCTCTTTTCCGTGTAATCCGCGTGCAAGTATTGGACGCTAGATCCAACCGCATACCATGCAGGCCGATCTGTTTCCATCGAAGGTAGCCCACCGCCGGATTCAGCCGTTTCTTTCACGGAAGCTTATCTCCTGCTCCTCTTTTCTGGAGATAAGTAACGCGGCTTGCCGGCATGTTATGACCGGCTTCCCGTTAGTACTCTCCCGCAAGTGACGGCCACAGCTCCTGCGCAGTCTTGATCTCATCTTCGCAGAGATAGATGGTCAAATCCTGTTCTTCGGGAACCGTCCACTTGTTTTCAATATGAGCCACGGGGGTAACTTGCCTCCAGTTTTTGACAAGGTCCGTCGAATCGAATCCTATCGCGATAGTAACCGCACCCGGTTTCTTTCCCGGGCCGTAGAACCAATATGTTCCCTCGAAACATATCGAATGGGGCAGGCCGTATTTCGGGCCGAGGAAATCAATCGAGCCTGCCTCGCCGTAATTGGAGGCGAGAATAACGGCTTGCTCCTGTTGATCGGGATTAAGCGAATGATACACGCGGGCGACTGCCTCGACTCTCTCGTTCCAACCAAGCATATCGGCATAATCCTGCGGAAGCCTCAGGACTCTTCCGGAGTTTGTCGTATTCGCGGAAGACATTCCGAGAGCCTCGCCGTAAGCCGCCATCTTTTGCGGCGGAAGTATCGGTACGCCAAGCGGGAGCCCAACAATACCTCCGGCAATAAGGAGCAGAAGGAGCACCGCACGAAAAGCCACTCTCCATCTTGCTTTTCCGACTTGCTCAGTCATCACCGCCCCTGCCGCTATCATCGCCGGATAAACCGGTCCGAGATAGTATGCCTTTCCATGCATGATGAACAAAACGGCGAACGCGCCGACATACACCCAGGCGATTATCCTGAAATTCTTAAAACGCCCGGATCCGAAGAGGGCGACGATACCGGTTACGGATACGATAAAAGAGATAACCCCGAGCATGAGTATCTGACCAGTCACAAAATCGAGCCATGACACATGCGTGAACTGTTGTCTCTGCAGATCGTGCATCACTCCGAAGAATGGGAAGCCGAGCGTTACCTGCCCGATCAGTGCCGGACTCCCGATGAGGAGCGTCAGTGCCAGAGCAATCCACGGCCAGCGGGTCGACAGCAGGCGTCGGTCCTGTGTCGCGACAAGACCGACGAAAACTCCGAAGCCGAAGAGAAAAATGCTGAACTTCGTGAATAAGCCGATACCCATGACAATCCCGAGCGCTATCCACCATCGCGGATTGTCGCTCTCCTTCCAACGAACGATTGCCCAGCAGCCGAGCGTCCACCAGAGCTGGTCGAAGACAACCGGCTGGAACAGTGAGCCTGGGCGAAGGAAGATCGGGCTGAAAAACATGAGGAGCGCAGCGAGGATCTGAGCAAAAGTGCCGCCTCCGAGACGGCGGGCCATGTCGGCAGACAGCCAGACCAGGATTGCCGCGGCAACAGCGGGGAAAAACCTGATTGCGGCGAGTGAGCTCCCGAGGACGGCCCGTTCAAGATTGGCCAAAATGCCGATTAGAGGCGGGAAATCCATGCCGAATAGCCTGAAATGTTCGCCCATGGCTATATACAGGAACTCGTCCCGGTGGAATCCGTAGGGGCCCCAGATATTGACAGCGACATGGAGGATGAGAACTCCAATCGCCAGGGCGAAGACAACTGGTGCTACTCTGTTTTTATTCATAATTGTCCGTTCGGATGCGTGCTTTTAAGTGACGGCTAGAATAATCCCGGCTTCGCGCCAAGCGGAGACCAAGCGTATTCGCCTACTCCGGCTGTGTTCTTCTTTCGGCGCGTGCGATCGACCATTTCAGGAGCGGTGGCGTCACGAGTGTAGTCACAATCACCATGATGACGACCGCTGAGAATATTTCGTTGTCGATGACTCCCAGTCCTTTGCCGATACTGGCGAAGATCAATCCCACCTCGCCTCTCGGAATCATGCCTATACCGACAGTCACGCGGTCGATATTTTTCTCCCGGACGACAAGCCCGCATGCCTGCTTCCCAAGCATCGCGGCAATGATGAGCCCACCCGAGACACCGAGAATCGACGGGATGAAGAAGCTTTCCAGATGAACCTGTATTCCCATGAGCACGAAAAAGACCGGGACGAATACTGTGGCGATCGGCTGAATGAGATTCTCGATACCGATGTTGGTGTCGAATTCCCTGAAGTGAACTTCTTCCAGTATCAGCCCGGCGGCGAACGCCCCGACTATCGAGGCAAGCCCAGCCTCGCTTGCCAGAACGGAGAGCACGAAGCATATAAGTATAGCGGTGATCAGCATGAGTCCCTGCGTCCTGAACCTTGCCGCGACCTTCATCACTCTCGGTACGAAGTATGTCCCGATGATCAAAGCGCCGACCAGGAATCCGACAGCTATCATCGTCAGTTTCACTATTTGAAAGAGCGACAGCTCTGTTCCTGTTTCGGCTGAAGAGACCACAGCGGAGACTGTGGCGAGTATAATCAGGCCGAGAACATCGTCGATGACGGCGGCACCGAGGACGATCCGGGCTTCGGGTGTCTGGATCCTCGCCATATCCTTGAACACACGGGCCGTAATGCCGACGCTCGTGGCGCAGAGTGTCGCGCCGATAAACATGTGGATGTTATTGATGTTGAAATTGGGAGAGATCGCCAGGATTTCCTTCGGCACCTTCGTTATGAACATCGCCGAGACGAAGTAGCCGAGCACAAAGGGAATGACAACTCCTATCGTTGCCACAAGAAACGACGAGATCCCAACTCGTCTCATCTCCTTGACGCTCGACTCCAGGCCGACTTCAAAAAGCAGAATGATTATGCCTATCTTGGCGAGTAAGTCGATACCGATCGCCGCGTGGTCGGTGAGAACGGAGGCTCGCAGCGGTTCGAAGAAATTCCAGCCGCCGTTAACAAGGATGACATTCCCAAGTATGACGCCCGCTATCAGTTCACCGAGTACGGCCGGTTGGCCGATCCTTTCAAACAACTCGGCGCCCAGCTTGGCTGCCACGAGGATCACGATCAGATATATGAGGACTTTTATCAGCGGGTCGGGCCCGGCAACCATCGCGGCTTCATTGAACTCAAACGGATGCATTAAAGGCAACAGAATAGCTCCCATCTCCTGTCAAAATAAACAGATTGATATGCAGAGACAAGAAGATTCGGTATTGTCTCGGTTTAAGTAAATTTCACGCAAAGGACGAAGAGTAATCACAAAGCTCGCAAAGGAAATTGATACTTCTTTGCGTTCTCTGCGATTATTTCTTAGCGCACTCTGCGTGAAAACAAACTGAGACACTACCGAAGATTCGGTATTGTCTCGGTTTAAGTAAATTTCACGCAAAGGACGAAGAGTAATCACAAAGCTCGCAGAGGAAATTGATACTTCTTTGCGTTCTCTGCGATTATTTCTTAGCGCACTCTGCGCGAAAACAAACTGAGACACTACCGAAGATTCGGCAGCGGCTTATTTTCATCTCGCAGAGGCCGCATAGCTTTAAGAACCCAGCTTGATTCTTTGTGCACTTTCGGCGCTCCGAGATAGCGCAGTTCGATCGACTACGGACCACAAAAGGAAACGGCGAGGCGCCAAGGCTTTTTTTCAAAGTTGACAGGCGTAATGCTGAACGAAGCTCAATATGGAATAACGAACCAGTCGGGGATGAATATGGAAGAGGAAAGAAATGTTCGGAAAGATGAAGGCTAGTTTTGTGCTTCTTGAGAGGGAGTAACCGGTACCATCTTCAGTGCGGGATTACGTTCTCGCCGCCCGCATGAAGTCCTTGAGACGTTTTAGATCGACCGGGTTTGAAGTCTTCCCGCCGGTTTTCACCGACGTTCCCACGATTATGCTATCGGCGTATTTGAGGAGTTCCTTCACGTTGCGGCTGTTCGCGCCGCTCCCAATTACGATCTTCGCGTTGGCAAATTCCCGCCTGAGTTCGCGAAGCTGCTTCATGTCGACCGCCTGTCCCGTCCGCGAACCGCTGATGACTATGGCGTCCGCGAGTCCCCTCTCAAGCGCGTCCGCAGCCTGGACTTTGATATCGTAGCTTCCGATCTGCGCCGAGTGTTTCACATCTATATCGGTAAGGATCTCGACATCCGAATCGAGGCTTTTCCTCAGGCGAAGCGTCTCGTACGCTCTGCCCTGGATTATGCCCTGGTCTGCTACAACAGCTCCCACATGAACGTTGACCCGGATGAACTCCGCGCCGGTGACATACGCAATGCTTAGCGCTGACTCGGCGTCGTTGCGCAGGACGTTAATACCGAAGTGAATCCCCGGGAACTCTTTTTTCAATTCCGCGGCCGCCCGGGTCATCGCCGAGACAGTGACCGGATGAACAGGGCCGGCAGAGAAAGGGACATCGCCGAAATTCTCCACGATGAGACCCTCAACACCGCCATCACCGTAAGTCTTACAGTCCTGGACTGCACGGTCGACGACTTCGTCGAACGCACCCTTAAAACCCGGGGAACCTGGAAGAGGAAGAAGATGTACTACGCCTATTATCCTGGGAATCAATTTCTTCTCTATTCGTGCTGGAGCAGCTGGGATTCGACGTCTTCCGGGGTCAAATCCTCTTCCTGTTCAAACCGGAGTTCTTCCGCCGTTTTCACGACGATGTAAGCGACACCAGCCGCGATCGCGACGGCGCTAACGATTAGAATTAACTTTTTCATGCTCCACCTTTCCGGAAGAAATGCCGTCCCCTGGCCGATCGGGACGTGACGGGGAGTGCCTGGACGCCTCGACTATTCTCATGGTATCGAGCGCGATGACCAGCTCCTCGTTTGTTGGCAGGGCGAATACTTTGACTTTCGCAGAATCCGCGCTGATCATTTTCTCCTTTTCGGCGGAATTGTTTCTCTCTGCGTCAATGCTCACGCCGAGAAACTCGAGCCCTTTACAGCTCTCAGCGCGGACGTCGGGGCTGTTCTCTCCGATTCCGCCGGTGAAGACGATAGCGTCCACGCCGCCCATGACCGCGGCGTAGGATCCGATGTATTTTTTTATCCTGTAAGTGAAGACCTCAAACGCGAGCTCGGCCTGCTTGTTCCCCGCATTTTTCTCGGCGACGATCTCACGCATATCGCTCGTGAGCCCCGAAATCCCGAGAAGCCCGCTGTGCTTGTTCAGAAGCGTGTTGGCTTCGGCGAGCGAGAGCCCTTCCCTTCCGACGATATGCAGTATGATTTGCGGATCGAGGTCGCCGCTGCGCGTGCCCATCAGGAGTCCCTCAAGAGGCGTGAATCCCATCGACGTATCGACCGATACGCCGCCGTTGACTGCCGCCATGCTGCAGCCGTTCCCGAGATGTATCGTGATGAGCTTCAGGTTCTCGATGGGTTTCCCAAGTATCTCGGCGGCCCTGTGCGACACGTAGAAGTGCGATGTGCCGTGAAAGCCGTAGCGGCGGATCTTATAGCGCCGGTAAAGCAAATACGGTATACCATAGAGAAAAGCGTACGGCGGCATCTTCTGGTGAAAGGCGGTGTCGAAAACCGCGACCTGAGGCGTACCGGGAAGATGTTTGAGGACCGCCTGAATCCCGCGAAGGTTGTGCGGGTTGTGCAGCGGCGCCAGTTCGATATTCTCGCGCACTTCATCCATCACCTTCGCATCCACTAGCACGCTCTCGGAGAAACTCTCTCCGCCGTGCACCACCCTGTGTCCGACGGCGTCGATTTCGGACTTATCCTGTATGACGCCGTGGTTCTTGCTTAGCAGAACGGCAAGAACGTATTCTATCGCGGTTTGGTGGTCGAGAACTTCCGCGCTGATTTTAACCTTATCGCCATCATATCGTTCGTGCGTGACGACTGAATCGCTCATTCCAACGCGGTCGATTAGCCCCTTCGCTAATACAGACTGGTTCTTCAGATCGATAAACTGATATTTTACGGACGAACTTCCGGAATTTAAAACAAGGACTTTCATTTCAGCTTTCTTCTCCATCAAAGAAGACTATTGATTGACTTCTATTCTCTTTCCTGATTCATCGTACTTGAAGAAACCCTGGCCCGTCTTCTTCCCCAGGTGGCCCTCGCGCACCTTCCTCCTGAGGATCGGGCTTGCCCGGTACTGGGCGGTTCCCAGCTCATGATACATCGTATCGAGCCACGTCAACACTTCGTCGAGTCCCATCGAGTCGGCCATTTCAAGAGGTCCGACATTCAGACCGTATCCCAGCCTGATAGCCGTGTCTATACCTTCGGCTGTCGCGATTCCTTCGAGCAGGACCTGCATCGCCTCGTTCAAAAGCGGGAGGATGACCCTCGTTGTCACGAACCCGGGATACTCGAAAACTTCAACGACGGTCTTTCCTATATCTTCCGCAAACTTCTTTATGCGCATGAAAGTAACGTCGCTCGTCTTCAGGGCGCGAACCACCTCGACAAGGGGGACTTTCGGAACGGGGTTCAGGAAGTGCATTCCGATGATCTTGTCGGGACGCATAGTTGCTTCGGCAAGCTTGGTGAGGCTGAGGGTCGCCGTATTGGAGACGAAGACCGTATTGGGATCGCATATCTTGTCGAGCTCTTTGAACACGGCTTTCTTCGAGGCGAATTCCTCATCCACCGCTTCGATGACAAGGTCGCACTCGGCGACGTCTGCCAGTTCGGTGGAAAACTTCAGCCTTGCCAGGATTGCCTTCTTCTCGCTTTTCGTGAGCGCCCAGCGCTGGATTTCGGAGTCGAGGGTTTCGGAGAGCCTTTGCCTGCACAGCTCTGCGGAAGTATCGTCGCGCTCGATGATGAGCACGTTAATTCCGACGGTCGCGGCGGTCTCGGCGATTCCTCTGCCCATCAGTCCGCCCCCGACAATAGCTATGTAGCCTGCTCTATCCGATTCAGAATGACTAATATTGAAAATGTCTGCAATGTTTTCTTCTTGTGCCATAATGCTCATTTAAGTTAGAATAAACAGCCCTGTGAATCAAGAAAACGCGTTAATTGCGCTTAAATCAAGTACCGCAATGTTCAGGAGAGAGTCCGGTCGGTGCCCGAACCTGCTATTTGGCGACCGCTTGTACCCCGGCTTGCGCCTTAGCAGCTTGAATAAATTTCATAACCCGCTGGTTCGTCGGGTCAGCATGGAAGACTCCGGACAGGGTTGCGGCCGCCTCCCGGAATTTAAGAAGCTTGAACTGTACCAGCCCGAGGAGTTCAAGCCCCTCAAGATCGTTGTAACCGAGACCGATGGATTCCTTGAAAGCAGACTCGCACCCTTCGAGGTCCCCGGTCTTCATCCTGCAATTGGCGAGACTCGATAATGACACCATGTCGTGGCCGGAGATCCTTGCGAGCAATTTCGACGCCTCAGCGAAGTCGCCCGTGTCTATGTATGCCGATGACACCAGCCTGAGATACCAGTCCTCGTTCTCGAACTCCCGGAATTCGCGGGCGGCATCAATGACTTCACCGTACAACTTCTGTCTCAGCAGTACCTCCAAATATGCGGCGACCTTCGGGGGCGTCCGCTTCTCTCTCGCGGCCTTACCGAGGTACAACCTCGCCGTCTCTGCATCACCCGCAAGCGAGGCGGCTCTGCCGAGTTTCGTGAAGAGTACATCGGGTGCAAACACGGGTTCGATCGCGGTTGTCGTTTTACCGGCGAGATTTCCACCCTCGTAATGCTTAATGGCGTCGGCGAAAGCACTCTTTGATTCCTGGTATTTGCCCAGCTTCATATATATATCGCCCTTCAGAAGCCGGGCGAAAGCCTGCTCGGGCGCGGCGGCAAGCGACTTGTTGCACGCGATGAGGGCAGCATCATCGTCAGCCTTTTTGGACATGTTCTCGGCTATTATACCGTAGACGGAGGCTTCGACTGATTTTCCGAATCCACCCGCGGCAAGCGCCTCGTGCAGATGAGCGAGACCTTTGTCGATCTCACCCAGTATAATTTCCG
>CAWEBD010000061.1:0-22108 GCA_963806435.1 uncultured Bacteroidota bacterium | reverse complement strand
GGGCCGTAATGCCGACGCTCGTGGCGCAGAGTGTCGCGCCGATAAACATGTGGATGTTATTGATGTTGAAATTGGGAGAGATCGCCAGGATTTCCTTCGGCACCTTCGTTATGAACATCGCCGAGACGAAGTAGCCGAGCACAAAGGGGATGGTCTCCATCGTTGCCACAAGAAACGACGAGATCCCAACTCGTCTCATCTCCTTGACGCTCGACTCCAGGCCGACTTCAAAAAGCAGAATGATTATGCCTATCTTGGCGAGTAAGTCGATACCGATCGCCGCGTGGTCGGTGAGAACGGAGGCTCGCAGCGGTTCGAAGAAATTCCAGCCGCCGTTAACAAGGATGACATTCCCAAGTATGACGCCCGCTATCAGTTCACCGAGTACGGCCGGTTGGCCGATCCTTTCAAGCAACTCGGCGCCCAGCTTGGCTGCCACGAGGATCACGATCAGATATATGAGGACTTTTATCAGCGGGTCGGGCCCGGCAACCATCGCGGCTTCATTGAACTCAAACGGATGCATTAAAGGCAACAGAATAGCTCCCATCTCCTGTCAAAATAAACAGATTGATATGCAGAGACAAGAAGATTCGGTATTCTCGGTTTAAGTAAATTTCACGCAAAGGACGAAGAGTAATCACAAAGCTCGCAAGGAAATTGATACTTCTTTGCGTTCTCTGCGATTATTTCTTAGCGCACTCTGCGTGAACAAACTGAGACACTACCGAAGATTCGGTATTGTCTCGGTTTAAGTAAATTTCACGCAAAGGACGAAGAGTAATCACAAAGCTCGCATAATTCTTATACTTCTTTGCGTTCTCTGCGATTATTTCTTAGCGCACTCTGCGCGAAAACAAACTGAGACGTCACCGAAGATTCGGCAGCGGCTTATTTTCATCTCGCAGAGGCCGCATAGCTTTAAGAACCCAGCTTGATTCTTTGTGCACTTTCGGCGCTCCGAGATAGCGCAGTTCGATCGACTACGGACCACAAAAGAAACGGCGAGGCGCCAAGGCTTTTTTTCAAAGTTGACAGGCGTAATGCTGAACGAAGCTCAATATGGAATAACGAACCAGTCGGGGATGAATATGGAAGAGGAAAGAAATGTTCGGAAAGATGAAGGCTAGTTTTGTGCTTCTTGAGAGGGAGTAACCGGTACCATCTTCAGTGCGGGATTACGTTCTCGCCGCCCGCATGAAGTCCTTGAGACGTTTTAGATCGACCGGGTTTGAAGTCTTCCCGCCGGTTTTCACCGACGTTCCCACGATTATGCTATCGGCGTATTTGAGGAGTTCCTTCACGTTGCGGCTGTTCGCGCCGCTCCCAATTACGATCTTCGCGTGGCAACTTCCGCCCTAGTTCGCGAAGCTGCTTCATGTCGACCGCCTGTCCCGTCCGCGAACCGCTGATGACTATGGCGTCCGCGAGTCCCCTCTCAAGCGCGTCCGCAGCCTGGACTTTGATATCGTAGCTTCCGATCTGCGCCGAGTGTTTCACATCTATATCGGTAAGGATCTCGACATCCGAATCGAGGCTTTTCCTCAGGCGAAGCGTCTCGTACGCTCTGCCCTGGATTATGCCCTGGTCTGCTACAACAGCTCCCACATGAACGTTGACCCGGATGAACTCCGCGCCGGTGACATACGCAATGCTTAGCGCTGACTCGGCGTCGTTCGCAGGACGTTAATACCGAAGTGAATCCCCGGGAACTCTTTTTTCAATTCCGCGGCCGCCCGGGTCATCGCCTGGAAGACAGTGACCGGATGAACAGGGCCGGCAGAGAAAGGGACATCGCCGAAATTCTCCACGATGAGACCCTCAACACCGCCATCACCGTAAGTCTTACAGTCCTGGACTGCACGGTCGACGACTTCGTCGAACGCACCCTTAAAACCCGGGGAACCTGGAAGAGGAAGAAGATGTACTACGCCTATTATCCTGGGAATCAATTTCTTCTCTATTCGTGCTGGAGCAGCTGGGATTCGACGTCTTCCGGGGTCAGATCCTCTTCCTGTTCAAACCGGAGTTCTTCCGCCGTTTTCACGACGATGTAAGCGACACCAGCCGCGATCGCGACGGCGCTAACGATTAGAATTAACTTTTTCATGCTCCACCTTTCCGGAAGAAATGCCGTCCCCTGGCCGATCGGGACGTGACGGGGAGTGCCTGGACGCCTCGACGATCTCATAGTATCGAGCGCGATGACCAGCTCCTCGTTTGTTGGCAGGGCGAATACTTTGACTTTCGCAGAATCCGCGCTGATCATTTTCTCCTTTTCGGCGGAATTGTTTCTCTCTGCGTCAATGCTCACGCCGAGAAACTCGAGCCCTTTACAGCTCTCAGCGCGGACGTCGGGGCTGTTCTCTCCGATTCCGCCGGTGAAGACGATAGCGTCCACGCCGCCCATGACCGCGGCTAGGATCCGATGTATTTTTTTATCCTGTAAGTGAAGACCTCAAACGCGAGCTCGGCCTGCTTGTTCCCCGCATTTTTCTCGGCGACGATCTCACGCATATCGCTCGTGAGCCCCGAAATCCCGAGAAGCCCGCTGTGCTTGTTCAGAAGCGTGTTGGCTTCGGCGAGCGAGAGCCCTTCCCTTCCGACGATATGCAGTATGATTTGCGGATCGAGGTCGCCGCTACGCGTGCCCATCAGGAGTCCCTCAAGAGGCGTGAATCCCATCGACGTATCGACCGATACGCCGCCGTTGACTGCCGCCATGCTGCAGCCGTTCCCGAGATGTATCGTGATGAGCTTCAGCTTCTCGATGGGTTTCCCAAGTATCTCGGCGGCCCTGTGCGACACGTAGAAGTGCGATGTGCCGTGAAAGCCGTAGCGGCGGATCTTATAGCGCCGGTAAAGCAAATACGGTATGCCATAGAGAAAAGCGTACGGCGGCATCTTCTGGTGAAAGGCGGTGTCGAAAACCGCAACCTGAGGCGTACCGGGAAGATGTTTGAGAACCGCCTGGATCCCGCGAAGGTTGTGCGGGTTGTGCAGCGGCGCCAGTTCGATATTCTCGCGCACTTCATCCATCACCTTCGCATCCACTAGCACGCTCTCGGAGAAACTCTCTCCGCCGTGCACCACCCTATGTCCGACGGCGTCGATTTCGGACTTATCCTGTATGACGCCGTGGTTCTTGCTTAGCAGAACGGCAAGCACGTATTCTATCGCGGTTTGGTGGTCGAGAACTTCCGCGCTGATTTTAACCTTATCGCCATCATATCGTTCGTGCGTGACGACTGAATCGCTCATTCCAACGCGGTCGATTAGCCCCTTCGCTAATACAGACTGGTTCTTCAGATCGATAAACTGATATTTTACAGACGAACTTCCGGAATTTAAAACAAGGACTTTCATTTCAGCTTTCTTCTCCATCAAAGAAGACTATTGATTGACTTCTATTCTCTTTCCTGATTCATCATACTTGAAGAAACCCTGGCCCGTCTTTTTCCCCAGGTGGCCCTCGCGCACCTTCCTCCTGAGGATCGGGCTTGCCCGGTACTGGGCGGTTCCCAGCTCATGATACATCGTATCGAGCCACGTTAACACTTCGTCGAGCCCCATCGAGTCAGCCATTTCAAGAGGTCCTACATTCAGACCGTATCCCAGCCTGATAGCCGTGTCTATACCTTCGGCTGTCGCGATTCCTTCGAGCAGGACCTGCATCGCCTCGTTCAAAAGCGGGAGGATGACCCTCGTCGTCACGAATCCGGGATACTCGAAAACTTCAACGACGGTCTTTCCTATATCTTCCGCAAACTTCTTTATGCGCATGAAAGTAACGTCGCTCGTTTTCAGGGCGCGAACCACCTCGACAAGCGGGACTTTCGGAACGGGGTTCAGGAAGTGCATTCCGATGATCTTGTCGGGACGCATAGTTGCATCCGCAAGCTTGGTGAGGCTGAGGGTCGCCGTATTGGAGACGAAGACCGTATTGGGATCGCAAATCTTGTCGAGCTCTTTGAACACGGCTTTCTTCGAGGCGAATTCCTCATCCACCGCCTCGATGACAAGGTCGCACTCGGCGACGTCTGCCAGTTCGGTGGAAAACTTCAGCCTTGCCAGGATTGCCTTCTTCTCGCTTTTCGTGAGCGCCCAGCGCTGGATTTCGGAGTCGAGGGTTTCGGAGAGCCTTTGCCTGCACAGCTCCGCGGAAGTATCGTCGCGCTCGATGATGAGCACGTTAATTCCGACGGTCGCGGCGGTCTCGGCGATTCCTCTGCCCATCAGTCCGCCCCCGACAATAGCTATGTAGCCTGCTCTATCCGATTCAGAATGACTAATATTGAAAATGTCTGCAATGTTTTCTTCTCGTGCCATAATGCTCATTTAAGTTAGAATAAACAGCCCTGTGAATCAAGAAAACGCGTTAATTGCGCTTAAATCAAGTACCGCAATGTTCAGGAGAGAGTCCGGTCGGTGCCCGAACCTGCTATTTGGCGACCGCTTGTACCCCGGCTTGCGCCTTAGCAGCTTGGATAAATTTCATAACCCGCTGGTTCGTCGGGTCAGCATGGAAGACTCCGGACAGAGTTGCGGCCGCCTCCCGGAATTTAAGAAGCTTGAACTGTACCAGCCCGAGGAGTTCAAGCCCCTCAAGATCGTTGTAACCGAGACCGATGGATTCCTTGAAAGCAGACTCGCACCCTTCGAGGTCCCCGGTCTTCATCCTGCAATTGGCGAGACTCGATAATGACACCATGTCGTGGCCGGAGATCCTTGCGAGCAATTTCGACGCCTCAGCGAAGTCGCCCGTGTCTATGTATGCCGATGACACCAGCCTGAGATACCAGTCCTCGTTCTCGAACTCCCGGAACTCGCGGGCGGCATCAATGACTTCACCGTACAACTTCTGTCTCAGCAGTACCTCCAAATATGCGGCGACCTTCGGGGGCCTCCGCTTCTCTCTCGCGGCCTTACCGAGGTACAGCCTCGCCGTCTCTTCATCACCCGCAAGAGAGGCGGCTCTGCCGAGTTTCGTGAAGAGCACATCGGGTGCAAACACGGGTTCGATCGCGGTTGTCGTTTTACCGGCGAGATTTCCACCCTCGTAATGCTTAATGGCGTCGGCGAAAGCACTCTTTGATTCCTGGTATTTGCCCAGCTTCATATATATATCGCCCTTCAGAAGCCGGGCGAAAGCCTGCTCGGGCGCGGCGGCAAGCGACTTGTCGCACGCGATGAGGGCAGCATCATCGTCACCCTTTTTGGACATGTTCTCGGCTATTATACCGTAGACGGAGGCTTCGACTGATTTTCCGAATCCACCCGCGGCAAGCGCCTCGTGCAGATGAGCGAGACCTTTGTCGATCTCACCCAGTATAATTTCCGTCTGGCCCAATTGGTAAAGGGCGTAGCCGTAGTTTTGTCGCCGTTCTACCTGCTCAAGCAGGAGCCTGTGGTTCCGCCGGGCCTTTTCGAATATGACTTCCTCGTCCTGCGCGTAACCGAGGTGATCGACGATAACGTCGGATTGCACGATCCTCGCACGCAGCTCGTTCAACGAGCTCGTGATTTGTTCATGGACTTTCCCGGTGAAGCGCACCCCCTTGAGTTTTCTGAACAACCGCGGATACGCGACCAGGTGGTACTGTGCATCATCCTTGTTACCGATTTTGCTGTTCAGGTTGAGAAGGAACGCTTCCGCCTTTCCTCCCGAGATCAGCTTGCGGATTTTCGCGTGGTACGCCGGGGAGATTCTCTCGTCCGCGTCGAGGTAAAGTATCCAGTCGCCGGTTGTGTGTTTCAGGGATTCATTTCTGGCGGCGGAGAAATCGTCGCACCACGGGAATTCGAAGACACGGGCGCCGAAGCTATCGGCTATCTCCCGCGTGCTGTCGGTGGAACCGGTATCGACTATAATGATCTCATCGACCAGCCTACTGACGCTTTCGAGGCAGCCCCGCAGGAAGCGTTCCTCGTTCTTCACTATCATTGAAAGTGAGAGCTTCATTTTCCGCTTTCAGCTTTCCGGGATTTCAACGCATCGAGGACTTTCTTGCGAAAAGAAACCTGCTCGACAGGCTTCACTATGAAATCGTTCGCGCCGTACTCCACGGCCTTCCTGACGTTTGCGGAGTCGCCGTACGCGGTCATTATGATTACGGGCGTATCCTTATTGACGCTCCCCCCGCGCACTTTGCGGAGGACCTCAAGGCCGTCCATCTCCGGCATCATGATATCGAGCAGTATCAGGTCGAATTTCGAATTGCTCGCGAGCATAAGCGCTTCTGCGCCGTCTGCCGCATTGGAAATATCAAAACCGATCTGCTTCAGGTGGAACTCAACAAGTTTCCTGATCATCGGAACATCATCCGCAACGAGTGCCTTCATCTTTTAAGCCTATTCTTCAACTGGACGAGAATATCCTCCGCTTCCCGCCAGTTGACCGGGGAAGCGTGGACGGTTTCATTTAGCCGCGTCGCGAGCGTGGTCGCCTCATCGTAACCGAATGATCCTCCGGTTCCGCTGATATTGTGGGTTATCTTTCTGATGGTATCCACATCCTCTTTGTGTATCGCTATTTCGAGTTCGTCCACCTGTTCTCCGAAATACCTGACGAACTCCGCGACCATATTACGCACCACATCACTGTACTCATCTTCATTCACGCCGAATGGGTTTTCCTTCGCCTTCGGATCCGTCTGGATAACGGACCTGACGAATTTCTCGCCAAAGACCTGCCTGAGTTTGTGGAGAAGTACCTCCTCGGTCAGAGGCTTCGTTATCACCGCCTCAGCCCCAAGTTTGCTTGCGGAGACGACGTTTATCCTGTCGGAGTACGCCGTCATTACGACAACCGGTATGTTCTTCGTCAACTCGTTCGACTTCATTACCTGGAGGGTCTTGAACCCATCCAGCCGGGGCATCATCAGGTCGAGGAGAACAAGGTCCGGCTTCGATGATATCGCGACCTGGAGGCCTTCATAGCCGTCCGATGCCACAAAGACTTTTAGTTTCAGTCTCCTGAAAAAGTCTTCGGCAAACCGCTGGACAATTTTCGTGTCGTCAATGACAAGGACGGCTTTCTGAGGCGCATCAGCCATTCTTTCTCCCGATGCCTTCGGAGCCCGGTTTGGTCTGCCCGGTCTTTCCGGGGAGAATTTTCTTCAAGGCTCTGGCCTTCTCCTTGTCGATCTGAGCGGAAGCCACCCTGTTCTCCGAGGCTATCTTCTCGTATACCTCTTCCCTGTGGACGGGAATTTCGTCAGGTGCCTCTATCCCCAGCTTGACGCTTCCGCCTTCGACCGAAACCACGACGACCTTGATCTTGTCGCCAATCTTGATTACTTCGCCCAACTTCCTTGTTAAGACTAACATAATTGCCTTCCATGGTCAGTTAATTTTGTATTCGGTTGAATATCTGTCTGAATTAAGAACTATTTGTCTCCCCGATCTCGCGGCATCGTTGAGGACGATGGGCGCCTTCAGGTTTGCCGTAATCGGTTCCGGGTCGCGGTGGAGCACCACAACCACAAAGGCCGTGGAGGATCGCTCTTCGGGAGAAATCTCCCCGTAAATGCCGGGCGCTACCAGCGATGCCTCAAGAATCGGCAGGACCATGTTGGTGTCGTCCGTCGATAACAACCATCTCAACGGCTCTGTATCTTTGTCATCAATAATAATGAAGTTATGGAGTTCTTCAAAACCCGGCAGGCCGTTGGGAAAATGATAGACAATACTCTCATCAAATTCCAACTCGCCGAACTGTCTCGTCACGAGTTTTGCTTTCACTACTGTATTCTCCTCGGTCTTTCCCCGAAATTCGGGATCATTCGGACGTGATGCTGTTGAGTATGACAATATCCACTCTCCTGTTTTCCGCTTTGTGGACCGGAGTGTCGTTCGGGACAAGAGGGTGATATTCTCCGTAGCCGACAATGGCCACCTTCTCCGGCCTGATTGGGTAACGTTGCAGTAAATAATAACCCACATTAAGCGCACGAGCAACCGACAGGTGCCAGTTGGACGGGAACTGCGCGTTGTGGATGGGGGTGTCGTCTGTATGCCCCTCGACTCGAATCCGGTTCGGTATCGACGCCAGTAGAAATCCAAGCGTGTCCAAAACCGGGAGAGCCTGCAGTTTTATGGCGGCTTCCCCGGGGTCGAACATGAACTTCTCAAGGAAATGCACCGTAACGCCGCGCTCGTCGGCAGTGACCAGGGCTCCGCCCTCCTTCAGCGCTTCACCTATCGCCGCCTTCACCTTTCGCTCCATCTTCTGGGAGGCAGCCATCGGGGACGACACCGCGGGGCTCGACATAAGACCTCTATCACCGGGAAGCGTGCCCTGGCTCGGTCCGCCCCCGAACACGTTCTCAAATGCCGACATCACTGCCTTGTACTTCTTCATGTCCACCTGCGAGCTTGCGTACAGTATGACGAACAAACCGAGAAGCAGAGTTATAAGGTCCGCGTAAGTGAGGAGCCATCTTTCGAGATTGTCGTGCTCACCTGCATGCTTCCTCCGCATCAGATCTCACCCTGCTCGTTGCTTGGAAGCATCGCCCTCAATTTGGCTTTTACTATCGCCGGTATTTCTCCCGCCTGAAGGGATAGTACTCCCTCAAGCGCCACTTCCATAATCAGATTCTCCTCACCGTGAATGGTCTTCAACTTGTCCGCCAGCGGGAGCCACATGATATTCGCGGTGAAGATGCCCCACAGGGTAGCGATGAAAGCGCTCGCGATATGATGGATCAGGTCGTTTGGGTCGCCGCCGGCGTTGGCAAGCGTCACGATAAGGCCCATGACAGTTCCGATGATTCCCATCGTCGGGGCGTAGCCTCCCATTTTCTGGAACACAAGCGCGTTTGAGCTGTGGCGCTCATTGAGGAACCCCATCTCCGCGTCGGCGACCGCCCGGATCGTCTGGGGATCGGTTCCGTCGATCGCGAACCTGAGCATCTTCTTCAGGAAATTGTGATCGATGCCGTTGAGTTCCTTCTCGAGAGCGAGCAGGCCTTCCTTGCGTGCGATCGTGGCGTAACGGACTATGGTCTCAATGAGTTTTTCCACATCGTGTTTGGGGGGCATGAATGCGACGAGCGCGTATTTCCAAATCTTGCTGAACTGTTTGAACGACGTGCCGATCATCGCCGTCGCGAAGGTGCCCCCGAACACGATCGTCATCGCCGGAATCATTATAAGAGCACCGATCTTCCCCCCTTCCATCAGGAAGGAGCCGAAAATCGCAAATAGGCCGAACAACAGGCCGGCGACGGTGCCGATTTCAATTGTCTTCTTCATCTTACAGGAAGTTCACGAGTGATAGTTGGACAATCTTCGCGCCCGTCTGCAGGGCGGCGTTGAGCGTGGTCTGTTGCTGCTGCATTTGGATGACCGCCGTGGCGACATCGGTGTCGCCGATGTTGGACATCGTCGTCTGCAATGACTGCGTCTGCGAGGAGAGCTGGGACTGGATCAGTTGAACCCTGTTGAGCATCGCCCCCGCCTTCGCATTCGAACCGATCATGGAGTTCAGGTAATCGTTTACCGTAGTCAGATCGGCCTGGCTCGGAGGAGTTCCGCCGGCAAGTTTGTTCTGGATCGCGATCAGATTGTTGAACATCTGTCCGCCGCTGAACGCTTCCTGGCCGGTCACATTGTACTGTTCCGAAATCTGGAAACCGACATCGACTTTGAGAGCTCCGCCGACGCCGTTCGGGTTGGCTGACACGCTGGTCCCGTTGGAATTCATGAAGAACGGCTGGCTCGTGGTCTGGGTCCCACCAAATATATACTTGTCACCGAATTTCGTGTTCGCGAGACCCAGGAGCTGGGTTATATACTCTCCGAGCTGCGTTCCGTAGTTTTGCTGGTCCTGTGAATTCGAATCGTTCGCGGCGGAAAGCAGCATCGTCTTGATGTTCGTCAGGGTAGTGACCGCGCTCCCGAGCGAGCTCTCCTGCATTCCGAGAAAACTTGCCGCGTATTGCGTGTTGTCGGTATATGTGCTGTTCTGATTGATCTGATTCTGCAGAGTCATAAGACGCTGGTTCAGCGTCGGATTGTCGGACGGCGTGTTGACCACTTTGCCGGAAGATATCTGCTCCTGCAGCTGGTCGATCGACTGACGATCCTGCCCCAGGGAGTAGAGCAGGTCGTTAACTACCTGTTGTTCGTTTACTCTCATATTAGCTCACCATTCCGATCAGGGTTTGGTACATCGCGCTTGCGGTCGATGCCACCTTTGCCGCGGCTTCAAAAGAATTCTGATACTGTATCATGTTTGTCAGCTCCTCGTCCGTTGAGACACCGGAAATCGACGTCTGGTAAGATGTCATTTGGTTCTGCTCCGTCTGCAGAGTCTGGACGGTGTTGTTTGCCTGCTGAGTATCGGTGCCGACCTGGTTCACGAGAGCCTGGTATGCCCCCATGATGGATTGTCCGTTGGCTGTGACGGCGGTATTGAGAACGTTTGCCATTGCAGCGGCATTCTGCCCGTCACCCGGATCGCCCGACGAGGAGGCGGCAATATTGTTCAGGCTCTGAAGTATGTCCGGGGAAATCTGAATGCTCCCTGCCGAAGTCCCCTGAAAGAATGTCTTTCCCGTCTGCGCCGGATTGCCGTTTGTCGAAAGCGTGTATCCCGTTGAGTTGAAAGTATTAATCGTCTTGACGAGCGTGTTGGCGATGCTGTCGAGTTGAGCCGAATACGTCGGTATCTGAGTGTCGAATGAATTGATGAGACCGGCCAACTCTCCGGAGTTCACTGTTGCGGGAATTGAGGAATCCGACCTCCCGATTGTTATCCCGCTCGCGGTTTGAGTCATCTTGAACTGGTACGCAGTCCCGGCCGCGACCAATACAACGCCTCCCGCGGTCACGTTCGTCATCCCATTCGCGTCGGTGACGACTTTCACGTTGACGAGATTGCTCAATTTGCTGACCGCACTGTTCAGCTGGTCCTGAAGGTCGGACGAGTTCCTGGATGTCCCCGCGTTAGCCTGCAGCTGCTGGTTTATACCGGCGATTTGTGAAGCCAGCTGATTTATCTGGGTCACGTCGGATTGTGCCTGCTGGCTAACCTGGTACTTCAGGTTCTGAAGCTGTTCGTTCAGAGTGTTGAAGGTCGTCGCGACGTTGACACCGTTTTGCAGCACAGTCTGGCGTATGCCTGCGTCTTCGGGGGTCTGGGCCAATGTTTGGAAAGAACTGAATAACGCGTTGAGTTGCGATGTCAGTCCGCTGGTCGAGGTGGAAGTCTCGTTGAAAATCCCCTGGACACTGGTGAGAGTCTGCTGATTTATGTTAGCCTGATTCAAATCCGAATTGATGCTGGTAACCTGTGAATTAACGTATTCGCTCCTCACCCCTTCAATGCGGTTTATCTCCACACCTGTTCCGATGTAGCCGTATGTGGTTTGCAGCGGGGTCGAAGCCTGTGTAACGACCCGCTGCCTTGTATAGCCGGCGGTGTTTGCGTTGGCGATGTTATGACCGGTCGTCTCGAGCTCAGCCTGGGACGTGAGCAGAGCATCACGTGCCATGTTCAGTATACTGCTAATGCCTCCCATAGTTTCCCCGTCAGGCTTTCTTGTCCACGAGTTTTCTGTTTCCGTTGTCCGTCAGGATCCGGATGTTCTGTCTGATGAACGCGATCGAATGGAGAAGGACGACATTCGTGATGTTGTTCAGCTGCACGACCTGTTCGTAAACTTGCTTGAAACCGGCCTGTAGCTTCAGGTAGTCCTCAGAGCCTTCACGTCCGAGCTTCGCGGACAGCATACGCGGGTCGTTCACGTCACCACCTGAGAGGGCAAGCCTTTTGAGGATCGCCGCCCTCTTCTCTTCAGCGAGGCGGATGTTATTGAGCTCGTCCAGTTCTTCGCCTACGATCTTCTGAATTTCTTCGGTATCAAGCTTCCCGATCGCCGCCTGTTTTCTCCTCAGGATGCCGAGCATCTTTTCAAATTCCGCGGCCTCGTGTTTCGTCGCTTCGATTAAATTGTTGCCGTCACCGTCCGCCATTGCTCACCTCGCTTGCGTCAAACATGTTGAGATAACTCGTAACTCTCTTGACGTAGTTTTGCGTCTCCTGGAAAGGGGGCATGCCGTTATATTGTTCCACGGTCCCGGGTCCCGCATTATAAGACGCCAACGCCATGTTGAGATCACCTGAATACTTCTCTATCAGACTCTTGAGATACTTCGCGCCACCCATGATATTTTCCCTCGGATCGAAGGAGTTGGAGACCCCCATCTCCTTCGCGGTGGGGTCGGTAAGCTGCATGAGGCCTTTTGCATTCTTCGTAGACACCGAATCCGCCTTACCTGCCGATTCAGCCGCAATAACGGCCCTTATCAAGTTGGGCTGAAGATCGTAAGTGCTCGCCGCTTCATTTATTATATCGGAATATTTACCGACGTTCTCCAGCACGGAACCGGAGCTGTAAGCCTTTATTTTTTGGAGCGCCATCGCCTGTGCGCTGGTAAGTCCCTGCAACGGTATAACCGGGTCAGAGGCCGATATACCGTGGGCCTGTGAATCCATATCTTCGCCGGTGAACTGCTTGTAGAGCATGTTACCGATACCGAGATTGGAATTGTCCGTAATGTACTGCGAGAGCTTCGTGTTGAACAGGCTTGTCATTATATCGTTGCCGTATCCCTCCTGGCTGTCGCTCCCGTCGATCTTCTCGGTTTGCTGCATCGACTTCAGCATGTACTGCATGAACACGGCCTCAAAATCCTTGACGGCAGCTTTTAGTTTTGCCTTCTGCTGTTCGGTGAACTGAACGTGGCCCGCCGACGGGCTTTGCTGAACCTTGTCCATCTTGATTACATGATTACCAGTTCTGCCTTCAACGCGCCCGCGGCTTTCAGCGCCTGGAAAATGGCGATGATGTCGCGCGGCCTGACTTTGAGCGAGTTGAGCGCGGTTGCTATGTCCTGCACCGTAGCCGCGCCGTTAATCGCGACCATCGAATTGTCCTCCTGTGTTACCTGCGCGGTCGCCGCCTGCGTCACGACGGTTTGTCCCTGCGAAAACGGGGCGGGCTGCGAAATAACGGGGTACGCCTGGATCTCGATGTTGAGATTGCCGTGAGAAATGGCGACCGGGAGCACAGTGACATTCTGGCCGACTACAACCGTGCCCGTTCTCTCGTTTATCACAACGCGTGCGACGACGTCCGGCACTACCTGCAGCAACTCTATCTGGGATATGAATTGCACTAGCTTATCCTTTGACTGGAATGGCTGAGGGACCTGGACATTTATCGTGCCGCCGTCGATGGCGTTAGCCACCGTATCGCCCACGCTCTTGTTGATTGTTTCCGCGACGCGCGTTGCGGTCGTGAAATCCTCCTGTGAAAGAATGATAGACAGGGTCCAGTTGCTCATGAAATCGACAGGGGGTGTCTCCTGGACCAGGCCGCCGTTCGGAATTCTTCCCGTAGTCGTGAAGTTTCTCCGTATCTCGGTGCCGGCCGCGCGGATATCGAATCCGCCGACGGAGAGCGGGCCCTGCGCGGTGGCGTAGATCTTCCCGTCCTGCCCGATAAGATCGGTGAGGAGGAGCGCGCCGCCCTGAAGGCTGGTGGCATCTCCCATCGAGGAAACCGTGACGTCAATCGAAGCGCCCCTGCTGGAGAACGGCGGAATCGACGCTACCACCATGACGGCGGCCACGTTTCTCATACGTATCTGCGACTGGTTGACGGTGATCCCAAACCTCTTCAGCATGCTGGCGACGGACTGCTGCGTAAATATCGACATCTGCGAATCGCCGGTGCCGTTGAGCCCGACGACGAGTCCGTAGCCGATCACCTGATAGTCGTTCACCCCCTTCACGTAGGCTATGTCTTTTATGCGCGTCGCGTGGGCGGCGGATGTAATCACCATGAGTACGATCAAAATCTTCTTCATCATGCACCTCAGAAAAGCCAGTGGAATAATTTCGTCAGCCAACCCGGACTTTGAGACTGGTTAATCGAGCCGGATCCCTCGAAGATTATCCTGGCATCGGAAATCTGGGAGGAGTAGATCGTATTGTCCGGCTGGATGTCGGAAGGACGGATGATGCCGCTCACCTTGATTACCTGGTCCTGCCCGTTAATTGAGATAAGCCTGCTCCCCTGTATTTGCAGGTTGCCGTACTGGTCGACTTTCACCACCTGCGCGCTGACGGTGGCCTGTACACTCCCCTTCTCGCTCGTCGACCCGGTTCCTTTGAATTCATTGTCCGTCCCGATCTGCACGCCGCCCGACGGCAGGTTGGCGGTGCCGTAGCTCGCCGCGCCGTTCGCGCCGATCGTGCTTTGCCTGGTCGTGTTCGTCGACGCGTCCTTCGAGGCGGAATTTTCTTCGGTCACGAGGACCGTTACCGCGTCCCCGACCCTCGCCGCCTTGTAATCCGAGAACAACGAGTTGGTCGTATTCTGCATGACCTGGCCGTACGATGTCCCGGCAATAAAAAGCGCCAATACAATTGTCTTCTTCATCTCAGCTCCATTCTTTCAAGAAGGGCACAAAGCGACTCCGCCGCCGAGGCGCGATCGAAACACGCTGCGAGACGGCGGGATGTCCTGCCCATTTGTCCATTTGCATCCTTGTCCCTGCGTGCCTTTCTCATTTTCAATTCACCAGGACGACTTCGCCTCTGCCCACAACCTTCGCGCGAAGATTGTCCCTGTACTCGTTTGCGACCCTGATGATATCGTCCATTCTTCCGTCCTGCAGGGCACTGCCCTGATCGCGGACGGTAACGTTCTTCGTTCTGAAAATTATAGTTATGTCCTGGCCCCTTTTGACTATCGGCTCATCTGTAAACATGTCGAAAGTCAGGGGCTTGCCGCTCTGGATCCATCGGGTGGACCACTTCCCCTTCAGTTGACTGAGGTTGGACACCGGGTTCTGAAGCTCGGTGGTCTCCGTCCTGACGGAGGAGACTTCATCCTGCTCGATCTCTCCGTGCGGGTTTATGGTTTGAGCGGCGACGAGGACATTCTGGAAAGTCCTGATCTTGACGGTGACGGGGATGATTTGCGTGAAACCTTTTTCACTCCGAAAGGGATGGGCTTTGACCAGGAATGTCACCAGCCCTTTCATGGTGACGGAATTCGCGGAAGACACTGCCAGTTCGCATTTCTTATAGCCCACGGGGTAGTCCTTCTTCAGATCCTCGAACTCTAAGGAGGTCTCCATGGACGGGGAAGCCGATTGCCTTATGTACGATGCCACCGCGTCCCTGACCGCGTTGCCGCTCACGGTCTGCGCGGAAGAGGTGGACGCTGCAACAGCGAGCAGGAAAAGGAGAGCCGTCATTCCCAAACCAACGCTTTTCATCTTTCTACCTCGCCTGCTTATGATGTCTTGAGGTTATTCGCGAGCTGCATCATGGTATTGGCGGTCTGAACCGCTTTTGAGTTCAGCTCGTAAGCCCGTTCGGCTTCGATCATCTTCACCATCTCGTTCACTATCGAGACATTCGACGACTCCAGGTAACCCTGCTGGACGGTGCCGAAACCGGTCGAGTTCGCGTTCCCGAGGATAGGCGTCCCCGAGGCGACAGTCTCCTGGTATAAGTTGCTCCCGATTGCGTGCAGCCCGGCGGGGTTAATGAACTTCGCGAGCTCAAGTTGACCGAGAGTAACGGGGTTGGTCTGCCCGGACAGGGTAGCCTGCACCGTCCCGTCGACGCCGACCTGAATTCCCGTGGTGTCCTGCGGTATCGTGAAGCCGGGCTCGATCAGGTTGCCGTCGGAAGTAACCAGGTTACCGTTGGCGGAAATCTTGAACGATCCGTCACGCGTGTACGCTTCCGATCCGTCCGGCATCCTCACCTTGAAGAATCCGTCTCCCTGGATCGCGAAATCGAGCTGGTTCTGCGTCGGGGTGAGATCTCCCTGCCCGAAATTTCGCGTGGTCGAGGAGGGCACCGTTCCGTCACCAACCTGGAGCTCGGCGGGCGGAGTGCCGCCCTGCTGGTCAGGGATTCCGGTTGCCCGGAGTGTCTCGTACATGAGGTCCTGGAACTCCACCCTCGTCGACTTGAAAGACGTCGTATTCACGTTCGCCAGGTTGTTCGCAATCGCGTCCACGTTAAGCTGCTGCGCGTACATTCCGGTCGCGGCTGTCTTCAACGCTCTGTCCATATTTTCCTCCACTTGAATGTTCTCGTTTTGAAATTTCTCGTCAGTAGTCTGATGTATGCTTTCGTCAGTGCACCGAGGATCGTCCTGGAGTCGCCTTCGGCAGTGATCCCGGCCCTGTTCAGTGTGCAGTGAAGCTTGTTTCCCGAGGCTGTCAGAGAAACGAGTGTCATACCTGTCCTACCTGGTTCGCATCGCCGAGCGAGGCGTCCTGGCTCTGTATTGCTTTCTGTCCCGCCTCGAAATTCTGCTGGAGCTGGATCATCGCCACCATTTCGTCTATCGGGTTGACGTTCGAACCTTCCAGGTAGCCCTGCCGTACGCTGACGTTGGCAGGATCGGCGTCATGCAGAACCGCGCCGTCGTTGAGAGAATAAAGGTTTGCGCCTGCTTTTGAAATCTGGCTGTAAGTAGCCGGCACAACTACTCTGATCTGCCCGTATACTTCGTTTCCCGACTTCACTTCTCCGTTGCGGTCTATGACGAGCTTGCCGGCCTGCGTCTGTTCAATATTGTCGATCCGTATCGGGCCGCCAGTTCCCATCACGGTCGCGCCATCTCGGGTCTGCAGCGTCCCGTCGGTGGAGAGTGTGAACGAGCCGTCGCGGGTCAGACGGAGACCGTCCTGCGTCTGCACCGTGAAAAAACCCTGGCCGTCGATGGCGACATCGAGCGGATTATTGGTCTGCTGGAGTGTGCCCTGCGAGAAGTCGGTGTAAGTCATGTCCTTCACGTCTTTCTGGGTGGGATCGACCGTACCGTCGCGCAGAAGCGTGTTTGCCGAAATAAGCTCGTTCGTAAACGAGTCGTCTCGTTTGAAAGCTGTTGTGTCCACGTTCGCAAGGTTGTTGGCAATCACCTCCAGCCTTTTTTGGAGCGGTATCAGACCCAGCGCGCTAGTATAAATACCTTTGATCATCGCCGCCCTCCTCCGCTACCCGGGGCAGTCCTGGAATTTGCAATCTTGCTCCTTTTCAGGGCGAGGATGAGTTCGAGTTCACCCTTTCCCATATTGAGCTGGCGCGCGAGTATGTTCAGGTCGGACTCCTCGCTCACCAGCGCGAACGCCTCCTTGAATTTCGCCCCGGATTGCCTGGCCGATTGCGACGCGTAATTTATCGCGAAGTTGAGGCGTTCCGATTCCATCCCACGTGTCCTGGCCATCTCGTGGACCGCGGCGCCGGAATCGAGCCTGCCATTGTAGTCGACGTAGTAGCTTCCCGCGGCCGACTCGGCTGCTTTCACTTTTTCGGTTGCGATCTGGTTCAGGATCCTTTCGATTTCCGTTCTCGAGATCGAGGGCGGGCGCTTCATGCTCATGCGCTGCGCCAAAGCGATCTTCTCCTTCTGCTCTTTCAGCATTCTCCTCGCGCGCACGATGAGCGCGATAAGAAGCCCGGCCATAGCCAGGATCATTGCGAGTTCGAGGATAAGGACGAAATCGGACACTCCGAAGACACTTTCGGCGAAACCCGGGTTCGCGGCGGCGACCTTCAGTGTGGCGCGGTCGATGTCCTGCGACACCAGCGCTCTTATGTCCACGGCGGTAGTATCGGACAACAGGATTAACAGCATACCTAACATTATCTTATCCCTCCATTTATCGGGTCGGCGCTTCCCTTGACCGGAAGTGTGAGCGTGAAAGTCGTGCCTCGCCCTTCGACGCTGTCCACCTTTATATCGCCGCCGAATTTTCTTACAATGCCTCTCGTTATCGGGAGCCCCAGCCCCGTTCCTTTCCCTGCTTCCTTCGTCGTGAAAAAGGGCTCGAAAATTTTCGGAAGGATTTCTCTCTTTATTCCGACACCGGAGTCTGAGAACCTGATTTGTATCTTCCCGCCCGCGTATTCGGTCGCGATGACCATTTTGCCGCCGTCGGGCATGGCATCTTTCGCGTTGATCAGCAGGTTCAGGAAAGCCTGTTGCAGGTAGTTCTTGTTCGAATCCAGCGGGGGAATGTCGTCGGAGAACCTGAGGTCGAATTCTATACCGCGGTTTTTGAACTGGTAATCGACGAGCGCGATAATTTCGTTCACCGCCCAGTTTACGTTCACGAGTTCGTGTTCCAGGTCCTCAGGG
This sequence comes from uncultured Bacteroidota bacterium, assembly GCA_963806435.1. Classification (GTDB taxonomy): domain Bacteria; phylum Bacteroidota; class Ignavibacteria; order Kryptoniales; family JAKASW01; genus JAKASW01. The sequence goes on along the minus strand of CAWEBD010000061.1, from coordinate 3,923 downwards.
ACGCTTCGCGAGAAAGAGACGAGCTGGCGTGTGATCTGCGCAATCCGCTGGACCTGGTTGCGGATGATATCGATCCTGTGCTCGATGTCCCTTCCCTGCTGGAGGAGAGCGATGTGGCCGAGAAGGATCTGCAGGGGGTTGTTGATCTCGTGAGCAATGCCGCCCGCGAGCTCGCCGAGCGAGGCGAGTTTTGCGGCCTGGAGCATCTGCGCCTGCGATTTCTTCAGCTCCTCAGCGGCGTTGATCAGCTTCCCGATGTTGCGGATGTTTTCCATCGCTACAGCCGCCTGGTTAGCCAGGATGCCGAGCAGCATAAGTTCGTGGTCCGAGAAGGCCCCGCGGACTTTCTCCGTATGAATGATGTAGACTCCGATCGCTTCGTTGCGGAGCACCAGGGGAACCACCACAAAATTCCTTTCGCCGGCCTCTCCGACTGAAGTGTTCAGGTCGGGGACAACCGTTGTCTTCTTCTGTTCTATCACCCAATCCAGAATACCCTCCTCCAGAAGATGCTGTGATGCGGCAAGCATATAATCGGAACAGGCTGGCAGGAACGGCCTTGCCTGGGACCTCGATTCGCCGACTTCGAACACCATACTCTCCTTTACCGGGACGACCTGTCTTGTAAGCTCGAAAAGCGAATCGAAGACCGAAACCGCATCGGTGGCCGTGCTTATCGCGTTAGCGAGCCTCTGCATCGCGACCATCTCGTCCAGCGACTGTTTTATATTGGTCTCTGTCTTCTCATGCAGGTCTATCTTTGTATTGAGCATTTGGATCGTCGTTTCAAGCGCGCGGATATAACTTTCGCGCGTCTCCATGAATCGCTCGATGACAGTGGCGGCATTCTGACCCGGCGACTGGTCGATGTCCTTCTTTATCTCTTGTCCGAGCATCTCGTCCTTTTTCATTTAGCTCTCCGAAAAAACAAATTAGATTATATTTACAAATGTTCGCTCAAGGTCTTCGCGCAGTTTAGAGCCGAAGGAGTCATAGAACGCCTGCGTAATCTCCGCTTCAGAGATGTTGAGGATCTTCAGCGCTTCCGGATCGAACGATTCGACCTTCTCGTACGAAAGGGCGCCTATGCCGAGTTTGTGGCAAAGGTAATCGACAAAATGGATCAACGCGGTGAGCTGCGGGTTTCTTTCCGCAAGCCCGGGCTTGTGATGATATTTTATCGCCTCGATGAGCTGGTCGGGGAGATTCCACCGTTCGGCGAGCCATGCACCGATATCACCGTGCGTTGCGTACAGGACCCTCTGTTCCATATCCTGGAAGGTCGATTTACCGTCCGTGACCGCGTCGACTATCTGTTTGTAATCGTCATGGAAATACTGGTGCGTCACCAGGATCCCGATGTCGTGTATGAGTCCGGCGACAAACGATTCTCCGCTGATCCTGTAGCCGAGCTGCCTCGCGAGAGTGCGCGCGGCGATTCCCGTCGCCAGCGAATGCTCCCAGAATTCCTTCGAATTGAAATACTTGTCCTGTTTCTTCTTGAACGCGCTTATGAGGGAAACGCTGATGAGTATTTCCTTCAGCGAATCGAATCCCAGCACCATGATCGCGAAATCCAGCGTCGAAATTCTCCTCTGGAAACCGTAGAAGGGCGAGTTCGCGATCTTGAGCACTTTCGCGGTCAGGACCTGATCCGCGGAAATGACCTGCGTCAGCTTCGAGACGCTCGTGTTCGGATTGTCTATCAGCGAAGCCACCTCGACCGCGATCGTCGGCAGAGCCGGCAGCTGAATTATATTTTGTACTTTCTCTTTTAGTATCTCATTTTCCATTGGTCCAACCTATTGGTTATTATTGCGCGTTCCGCCATTTGCTGGAGTACCGAGACGGCGTTTTTGTAATATTCCGCGACCCTCGCCTCTTCGTAACCGAGGACGGTGGCTACCTGCCTCAACTCCAGGCCTTCGTAAAGCTTAAGCGTGATCACTAGTCTTTCCGTCGACGGGAGGAGCTTGATAGCGTCCTTGAAAAACCTCTTGAGGGTAGCGTCGTCGACTTCCTCTTCCGGCTCTGCCTCGGATTCACCGCTTGTGCCCTCAGGTTCCGCGCCGGGGATGAAGTCGGTCGCGGGGACTTTGACCTTAACGAGCGTCGAGGCGTCGTCGCTGATGTATTTCTCCGCCAGTGCTCTCATTGAGACGCCGAGCTTGTCCATTCCGATCAGCTGCACGGCTGTCATATCGAACTTAATGGGCTCGTCCGCACACGAGTATCCCGACTGCGAGGCTATCAGGCTTGCGACATGGGTGATCGCCGTCAGTTCGGGATTGACTTCCGCATAAGCGGGCGTATGATGGAACTGGATCGCCTCGACGAGATAGCCCGGGAAGCTCCACTTGGACGCGAGCCAGGCACCGATCTCCCCGTGCGTCGTGCCGGTGACCACAAGCTCCGCCTGAGAAGTCTGCATACTCTCTTCGCTGACCAGCCTGTTTATTTCTTCGAAGTCCTCCTGGAAATACCTGTAAAGGACAAGAGTTCCAATGTCGTGCAGGAGGCCGGCAGCGTAAGCCTCGCCCGGGATCCTGTACCTGATCTCCCTGGCAAGGGCGCGCCCCGCCGACGCCGTGTCGATCGAGTGTTTCCAGAACTTCCTGGGATCGAAGTTCTTCATCGCGCTTCCCCTGAAAAGATCTATCAGCGTCAGCGAGAGTATGGACTCGCGCAGCGTCTCGAATCCGAGTGCGACTATCGCCCATTCGATCGTGGAAATCTTTTTCGCGAATCCGTAGTAAGGCGAGTTCGCCACACGGAGTATTTTGGTCGCCAGAGGCGGGTCCTTCGAAATTATCTTTGCCAGCTCCGCCGCACTGCTGTCTGAATCGCTCGCCAGACGCATTACCTCGAGTGCGGTGGTCGGAAATGTCGGCAAGTCTTTTATCGATAACAGCCTGTCAGTCAATTGTCCGACCCCTATCATAGTTCAACAACCTTTTTGAATGATTCCTTAAGCCTGGATATCACTTCGGAATGTATCTGGGATACCCTGGACTCGCTGATACCGAGAGCTTTCCCGATCTCCTTGAACGTAATGTCTTCATAGTAGTAGAGAGTGATGACCATTCGGTCTCTTTCGGGAAGGTCTCTCAGTATCTTCACAAGCTGTTCTTTCAGCTCTTCGTCTTCGTATTGCTCGATAACTTCGCTGTCGCTGCTCGACGAGTCGAGTCGTCGACCGATGACATCTTCTAGTGTCATATCATCACCGATCGCCCGGCTTAGGGACACTGCCTCCGCGTTGGCGAGATACCCTTTGATCCGTTCGAACTCACTTATGCTCATGTTGATCGCGCGGGCGTATTTCTCGCCGTTGACGCTGTCCATGTCCAGCTCGCTCAGGGACTTCGAGGCTTTCTTGTATTTGTCGCGCACTGAGCGGGGGAGCCAGTCGATCTTCCTGATCTCGTCCAGCATGATGCCGCGAATCCTCTGGGAGGCGAACGTCTCGAATTTCACGCCCCTGGAGGGATCGAACCTCTCGATGGCCTCGACGAGCCCGATTATTCCGATGCTCATCAGGTCGTCGCCGTTGAACACGCACCTTGACGGAAGATTTATCGCGCGGGCCGCGAACTTGACAAGGTTCATGTAAGAAAGGACGAGTTCTTTCTTGATCGCCGCTGTCTTGCGCCTGGAATATTTTTCCCAGAGCTCCTGGTTAGTCATGCCTGATCTCAACTTTCTTCTCCTGCGGCGACGCGTTTGCCGTGTTCATCGGCCGCGGAGATTTTCACATTTTCGGATCGGTTCTTCTGGAGAGTATAGAAGAACATCAGCAACATCGTGACGAGAAGGATAACAAGAGCGACGCCGAAGGCGACCATGAAGGACCGTATTATCGCGTCCACGACGTCGAATCCGTTCGAAGCAAAGTAGACCACTCCGAGAAAGAATATCAACAT
>CAWEBD010000060.1:0-4449 GCA_963806435.1 uncultured Bacteroidota bacterium | reverse complement strand
CTTATTTCCACTTACGAGCAAGCGGTCCATCTAAACGAGGAACTCAAATTACGGGAGAAACAAGTCGCCAGGGCGAACGAGATACTCAGGGGACTCTACCAGACCGCCAAGCAGCTCAACAAAGCGGCGAGTGAAGAGGAGATTCTCAATGAAATATTGACACGGCCTGTCGCCCTGCCCGAGCTGAAGGCAAACTGGATTCACCTTCTTGATGGGGGCGCGAATTTTCGCGTCGCGGCTGCGCGCGACCTGCCGGAGCCTCTTACCAGGCCCGGGGCGCTGGAAGGGGACTGCCTTTGCCGGCGCAAGCTCCTTTCAGGCGAGCTACAGCGCGCTACACTCATCCCCAGGTGTGAACGACTGGTCGGGAAGAATGGAAAGAATATTGAATTCGACGGACACGTATCCGTCCCTCTGCGGGCCGGCGACCGTCCCCTGGGAGTCCTGAACCTGGTCACAAGCCGTAATGTGCCGCTGAGTGAAGATGACATGGAGACACTCAACGGCATCGGCTCTCAAATAGGGATAGCCATAGAGCGGCTGCGGATGCAGGAACACCTGGAGCAGCTCGTTGGGGAGCGAACCGCGGCATTGGTCGAGGAAATCGCCGAACACAAGCACTCGGCAGATGTACTGCGCCAGACCGAGGAGCGCTACAGGACAACGCTGGACCGAATGATGGAGGGATGCCAGATCATCGGACGTGACTTCACTTACCTTTATCTGAACGATGTGGCCGTGCAACAAAGTCACAGTTCGAGAGAACGTCTTTTGGGAAAAACGATGATCGAAGTGTATCCGGGGATCCAGTCTACGGAACTGTTTGCAGCCGTGAAGCGCTGCATGTCCGAAAAGTTGCCTTCGAGTTTCGAGAATGAATTCGTATATCAGGACGGATCGAAAAGCTGGTTCAGCCTGGGAATTGATCCTGTTCCAGAAGGTGTTTTTATCCTTTCCGAGGATATAACCGAAAAGAGGCGGCTGGCGGAAGTGGCAGAGAAGTACCGGGAGCACCTGGAGGAGCTGGTCGAAGAACGGACCGTAGAGCTCACCGCCTCGAACAAAGAGCTCGAAGCTTTTTCCTATTCCGTATCGCATGACCTGAGAGCCCCTTTGAGGTCAATTGACGGATTCAGCCTTGCGCTGCTCGAAGATTACGGGCCAAAGCTTGACGACCAGGCGAGAGATTATGTCGGGCGTTTGAGAAAAGCAACACAATCCATGGGGGTTCTTATAGATGACCTTTTAGGACTTTCGCGTGTGAGCCGCCGCGAATTGCATATCGACAAAGTAGACATGAGCGTCGTCGCGGAGCAGATCGCGGGCGAGTTGAGGCAGGGGGAACCAGATCGTGCCGTAGAATTCACCGTTATGCCCGATCTGGTGATCGGCGGCGACTCTCATCTCCTGAGAATAATGCTCGTTAATCTGATCGGCAACGCGTGGAAATTCACAAGCCGCAAACCGGGTGCCGCGATTGAATTCGGCAGAATTCAAAAAGCGGGGGAGACGGTCTTCTTCGTGCACGACAACGGCGCAGGATTCGATCCGAATCAAGCCGACAAACTCTTTGTCCCATTCCAGCGCCTGCACAGTACTTCCGAATTTCCGGGCACCGGGATCGGCCTCGCCACCGTTCAACGGATAATCAGAAGACACGGCGGGCGCGTCTGGGCTGAGGGAGGGGTAGATGAAGGTGCTACATTCTTTTTCACACTAAAGGAGAAGGAGAATCGGTGAAAGGCAGAACGATACTTCTTGTCGAAGACATTGCCGATGACGAGTTACTCACGCTTCGCGCTCTCAAGAAGAACAAAATAGCGAATGAGGTTATAATCGCTCATGATGGGCAAGAAGCGCTCAACTTCCTGTTCGGAACGGAAGGTGGACGCCTGCCCGATGTCCCGGCGCTCGTCCTCCTTGATCTGAAACTCCCGAAGGTCGATGGCATTGAGGTTCTCAAAAAGATCCGCTCGAACGAACGAACGAGGTTCATGCCTGTCGTCATTCTGACTTCGTCCGGGGAAGAAAGCGACGTGATCAAAGGATATGAAAACGGGACGAACAGTTACATAAGGAAGCCGGTGGACTTTGAGGAATTCGTCGAAGTGGTGAAACACGTCGGCATGTACTGGCTGCTTTTGAACGAGGCACCCACTTCGTAGGAGGAAAGCGATGAAGAAGAAGCTGAAAATACTTATTGTCGAAGATTCTGAAAACGACACCTTGCTTGAGCTCAAGCAACTCGAGCGGGAGGGATACAAGGTCGATTATCTCCGCGTGGAGACGGCGGAAGGGCTCGATGCCGCACTGGCCGAACAGGAATGGGATATCGTTCTTAGCGACTTCAGTATGCCGCACTTTTCGGGGAAAGAGGCCCTCGAGATAGTCCGGAAGAAATCCAGGTACCTTCCCTTCATTTTCGTCTCCGGCACGATCGGAGAGGACAGAGCCGTTGAGGCTATGAGAAACGGTGCCAACGATTATGTGCTGAAAGATCATTTGATACGGCTTATCCCGTCCATCGAGAGAGAACTGCGCGATATGCAGCTTAGGGTCAAGTCCGAGGAGGCGGAGGAGGAACTCCGTGCAAGCGAGGAGCGATACAGAACGCTTGTGAATTCAGCACCCATCGCCATAGTCGGCGTGGACCTCAACGGCGTCATAACCTCGGCAAGCCCCTGGTTCGAAAAAATTACCGGTGACAAACCCGAAGAGCTAATTGGAACGCCTTACGCGTCGTTGTTGCATCCCGATGATGCAAATGAAGCGGCTGCAGGGTTTCGGGGGGGGCTTGAAGAAGGGGTCTCAAATGGCGGTGAGTTCCGTATCAGAACCAAGAGCGGCGAATACAAATACGTGTATTCCGTCGGAACCGCCATAATAAAGGACGGTATTCCCGTCGGCATGGTAGGATTCGCGACAGATGTCACTGAGCGCAAGCGGGCAGAGGAAGCTCTTCTCAAGAGTGAAAAACAATATCGCCTTCTTGCCGAATCATCTCCGGAAATGATCTACCTTGTCGGAACGGATGGAAGGTTGTCTTATGTGAACGGACGCGCGGCATCAGAGTTTAACGCAACTCCTCAAGGACTTGTCGGCAAACATATTGCGGAGATCTTTCCCCCGGTCGTTGCTCAACAGAACCTCCAGGACATCCAGGGCGTAATCACCACGAAAAGTGCAATCCAACGGGAGATCCTCGAGGAATTCCCCTCAGGTAGTAAATGGGTTGATGCTCGATTATCTCCGGTACTCGATGAAAACGGTCAAGTAGTCGCTGTGTTGGGATTATCGAACGATATTACCGAGCGCAGGCGGGCGGAAGAGGCCTTACACGAGAGTGAGGAGCGGTATAAGGACCTCTTCAACGGTGTTAACGACGTAATCCTCGTCGTCGGCCCTCAGGGGCGAATTCTGGAAGCGAACGCCATTGCCTGTGAACGACTCGGGCGCAGCCGCGATGAACTGTTGCGGATGAGCATTTTGGAGATAGACTCGCCGGAGTTTGCCGCTCGCGCCATCGAGCGGATGAAGTCGGTTCACAGTAATGGGTCTGCCGTCTTCGAGTCGGCCCATGTGCGCTCCGACGGCACGCTCATCCCGGTTGAGGTAAACGCACGGATGATTTCATACAAGGGCATCGAGGCTGTGTTGGCAATTGCGCGCGACATCACTGAGCGTAAACTGGCAGAAGAAAGCTCACGGTTGCAGGTGTCAGCATTAGAAGCCACCGCAAACAGCATTGTCATCACCGACTTACATGGGACCATAAAATGGGTCAATCCCGCATTTACGAGGATGACAGGGTACAGTGCTGAGGAAGCTGTCGGAAATAACCCGAGAATCCTGAGGTCAGGCGTACAGGACGAACATTTCTACGAGATCTTGTGGAGAACTATTCTCGGCGGAGACGCGTGGCATGGTGAAATCGTCAATCGGAGAAAAAATGGTACCCTGTACAATGAAGAGTTGACGATTACCCCGGTTGTCGGCATTGATGGAAAGATACTCAACTTTGTCGCCGTCAAACAGGACATCACGGAACGAAAGCGGACTCTGGAAGCCCTGGAGAAAAGTGAGCGAAGTCTGAAAGAAGCGCAGAAAATCACACATATCGGCAGTTGGAATCTTGATATGACCACGGGTGCACTCAGTTGGTCAGAAGAGCTTTATCGTATTTGTGAAGTCGACCCGGAGGAAGTAACTCCCTCGTACGATGTTGTCATGGATACTGTCCATCCCGCTGACCGGGATTTCGTAGCACGAATCTATGCCGACTCGGTGAAGGATAAGATGTCCTATGACGGTGTGCACCGGCTGCTGATGAAAGACGGCCGTGTAAAGTATGTTCGCGAACAATTCAGTGTTTTGTACGACGACGCGAGCAAACACTTGCGCTCGATCGGTACTGTTCAAGATATCACGGAGCGCAGGCTGGCCGAGGAA
>CAWEBD010000059.1:0-20325 GCA_963806435.1 uncultured Bacteroidota bacterium | reverse complement strand
TGCTCCTCGGCCTCGCCAGTCTCCGCGGGATTGTCGCCGGCCTTGGTGGAGCTTGGAGAGACGCCGTCGCCGCGGCAGCGCTCCAACCGGTGATTTCGGCGGAGTCGCTTGTCCTGGGAGCCGGGTGTTCGCTGGCCGTTTCAGCCGTGGTGATAGTCGTCGCTGTCTGGCGTGCCCTGGCCCTCCCGACAGCTGGGCTTCTCAGGGGCAGCACCACGGCCGGGCCGCACGCAGTCGTGCCGGGGAGCTGCTGTGTTGGCCGCGTGTTCCGTCGTTGCTGCTGCGGCCGCGGCTGCCCTTCTCCCGTCGCCCACGTCTTTCTTTGCTGCTGGTGTCCTCCTGCTGTACCTGTTGCGCGGCCTCTGCCCGTTCCTCCGGGAGCGGCCGCCGCGGGCCGGAAACATCCCACCGTCGCCGGGCTGGGCGCGGCCATGGCGGCGCGGCGCAGGACACGGAGCATCGCCGTGTCCGCTCTCCTGGCATGCGGCCTGTTCATCGTGACCTCGGTCGGCGTGAACCGGCCGTCCCTGGCCGATCCATCCCGCCAAGCGTCAGGCTCGGGCGGGTTCGACCTCCTGGCGGAAACCTCGCTCCCGGTGACTGCCGAGCGTGAGAAGCGACTCGCCCCCGCCCTGCCCGCGGGCACGTTGCTTGTCGGCATGCGCGTCCGCGCCGGCGATGACGCGAGCTGCCTCAACCTCAACCGCGCCGCGCAGCCGCGGCTTATTGGCGTGACGCCGGGCGCCTTTGCCGGCCGGTTTCCTTTCTCCGGGACCGGGCTGCCCGAAGACCCCTGGAAGCTGCTGGACGCGGACCTCGGGACCCGCATCGTCCCGGCGATCGCGGATGCCACCGTCATGACGTGGAGCCTCGGCCTGAAGGTGGGCGATGAGCTCCCGTACACCGCGGAGGATGGCACGAGCATAAGCCTTCGCCTGGTGGCGGCGCTCGACAGCTCCGTCTTCCAGGGCTCCCTTGTTGTCTCGGAGGAGGCCCTGGCTCGCTGGTTCCCGCTTACCGCCGGCCATCTTCTCTTCGTCGTGGAGTCGCCGCGCGGTCAGGCGGCAGCGGTCCGGACTGGACTGGAGGGCGCGCTTGGGTCGCTTGGCGGCTGGACGGAGCCTGCAGCGGAGCGGCTGGCCCGCTTTGACCGGGTGGAGATAGCCTATCTCGCGATTTTCTCCTTCCTGGGCTGGCTGGGAATGCTCCGGCGAGCCGTCGGCCTCGGTGTTGTGGTGGTCAGGAACATCGAGGAATCCCGCGGCGAGCTTGCCATCCTGCGCGCCGTTGGTCTCCCGCACAGGCGGATCCTTTCCATGGTGGTGGCCGAGAATGCCCTGCCGGTCTTGGCCTTCGGCGTTGCGGCGGGCATCCTGTCCTCTGCCGCGGCGGTCATCCCGTCCGCTCTCATCGCTCCTGGTGCAATGGACCTCGGCCCCTCTCGCGGCGCAGGCCGCCGCAATCGCCGCTGGGACTGGCGTGCATCCTCCTGGCGAGCCTGCGTCAGGTGGAAGGTGCCACGGTCCTTGCCGCAACTGCAGGGGGTATTTTCCGTTCGGAGAACGAATTAACCTCATGGGTCCCCTCGGACTCTGGGACTGCGGACACCATTTTCACTGCCTTTGCAAGCGATGGCGTGAATCTCTTCGCGGGATCGGGCAGCCTTTGTCCGGAAGTAACCGGAAGAATTGTTGAGTTCAAGTATGTGAACGATGTTTTCGTTTCGACAGATGATGGCATAACATGGAGCATGATTGATTCGCAAATTGCCGACAGCTCGTTCATAAGTTCTCTTGTTTCGGTGAATGGAAACCTGATCGTAGGAACGGGTGATTATCATTTGAATTCCGATTTGTCTACCTCAATTAAGGGGGGTGTGTACCTGCTTCGATCTTCCGGGGGAAACTGGAGTGTTTCCGACTCCTCGTTGATTGGGAATTACGTCTATTCGCTCGCGGTTAACAGCAAGACAGTCTTTGCGGGAGCCGACCCCGGTGGGGTCTTCCGCTCGTCCGATGGTGGCGCGACGTGGGAAGCGGTTAACTCAGGGCTGTCAGATACAAACGTAACCGCTCTTCTGATAGCGCAGCCTTATCTCTATGCCGCAACCCCGAGCGGTGTGTGGCGAAGACCACTATCGGAATTGACTGGTATTGAATCATCGGGTGCGACGTCGCCTCTCACCTTCAAGCTTTCTCAGAACTATCCGAACCCGTTCAATCCGTCAACAGCGATTAGCTATGAGCTATCAGCTATCAGCTACGTCTCGCTGAAGAGTATACGATATTCTAGGCAGGGAGGTCGCCACTTTGGTGAACGGCCGTGAGGGCGTTGGAACGCACACCGCTGTCTTCGACGGATCGAAATTCGCGAGCGGGGTGTACTTCTACCGGCTGACAGCACCCGGGGCGAGTATGGTGCGGAAGATGCTTCTTCTGAAATAGTCTTCGTCCAAATTCCTGTCACATTGAATTTGTAGGCCGGCCTCGGTATCTTTTCATTCGACAAACGATCAGGGCTAAGTTGTGGTATGACCTATAGCAATAAGTGCACCTCAACCCTACAAACATCATTTGATTTTTCCCTATTCTGTCCCATCAACACGGCATTGAGAGGTTAATATGACAGCCGAGACTGTTCTCCAGAGGTTTCTACGCTATGTAGTCATAGACACGCAGTCAAAGGAAGATTCCGAGTCGTACCCGAGTACGGCAAAACAGCTCGATCTCCTCAGGCTCCTCGCGAAGGAGCTGAAAGATCTCGGTGTGCCGCAAGTCGCAATGGACGAATATGGATATGTGATGGCGACAATTCCGTCAAATGTGAAGAAACCGGTCCCCGTCGTCGGACTCATCGCGCATGTCGACACTTCGCCGGAGGTGACCGGCGCGAACGTGAAGCCGCAGGTGATCAAGGAATATAAAGGCGGCGACATCGTCCTCCCCGGCGACCCGAATATCGTCATCAGGGAATCCGAAAACCCGTCGCTGAAGCTCGCGCTTGGAAAGAGCATCGTCACGACGGACGGGACGACTCTTCTCGGAGCTGACGACAAGGCGGGAGTTGCCGCGGTGATGACCGCGGTTCAGGAGCTGATCAACAATCCAAATATACTCCACGGAGAGATCAAGATCGGTTTCACCCCCGATGAAGAGGTCGGAGCAGGCACGAAATATTTCGACATCAAGAAGTTTGGCGCGGAGTTCGCCTACACCGTCGACGGCGATACGCCCGGCGAGCTCAACAAAGAGACATTCAGCGCGAACTCCTGCCTCATCACCGTTGAAGGCCGCGATATCCACCCCGGCTCGGCGAAGAATGTTATGGTGAATTCCGTTCGCGTCATTGCTGAAATCATCACCCGGCTCCCGAAAGACATTTCGCCTGAGACGACTGACGGTTACGAGCCGTATATTCATCCGTACGTCCTTGAGGGTGGAGTCGGCAAGTCATCCGTGAAAATCCTCTTCCGCGATTTCAAAACTCCGGGACTCGACAAGCTGAAACAGATCGTCGACAAAGTTGTGGCAGAAGTGCAGGCAATGTTTCCCAAGGCGAAGATCGGTGTCAAAGTAACCGAGCAATACCGGAACATGCGCGAAGGAGTCGAGAAGGATAATCGCGTGGCGGACTACCTCTTCGAGGGAGCGAAGCGGGCGGGACTCCCGGCGGAATGGAAGCCGATCCGCGGAGGAACGGACGGCTCGAGGCTCACCGAGTCGGGGCTGCCGACTCCCAACATCTTCACCGGCGGCGCGAACTTCCATGGACGCATGGAATGGGTGAACGTGTGGGGGATGGAAAAAGCGGTCGAGACTGCGCTGAACACACTTCAGGTCTGGGTCGAAAAGAGCAAGTGATCTTCTGAATCCCGAAAGAGATGCGGACTTACCGGGACTCCGGTTTTGTCACCCGACTGATCTCTTCTTTTCATATAGAAAACAGTTATGAGATCGTGAACTAAATCGTTTCACGCAGAAGGAGATTGAATGGAGCGGGATGAAAAAGTTGGCGGCGGTTTACCTGAAAACGCGTTCAAGGAGCTGAAAGAAGGCGAAGAATACCAGCCGATAATGTCGCCGGGGAAAGTGTACCCGGAAGTCACTCCATGGTCTGTGACATGGGGACTCGTCATGGCAGTGCTTTTCTCGGCTGCAGCCGCATACTCGGGTTTGAAAATAGGACAGGTTTTTGAAGCGGCGATACCGATCGCGATACTCGCCGTCGGCGTGACCGGGCTCGCGAAGAAACCGAACGGACTCGGCCAGAACGTAATCATACAGTCGATCGGCTCGGCATCTGGCAGCGTTGTCGCGGGAGCGATCTTCACGATTCCGGCCTTGTACATTCTCGCGCTCCCCGCCAGTTACTTCCGCATGTTCCTCGCGTCGGCCCTCGGCGGGTTCATCGGCATACTCTTCCTGATCCCGTTCAGAAAATATTTCGTGAAAGACATGCACGGCAAGCTCCCCTTCCCGGAAGGGACCGCCACCACGGAGATCCTCGTAACGGGTGAAAAAGGAGGGAAGGAAGCTCTGGTGCTGGTGATCAGCGGGATCATCGGCGGGGCCTTCGACTTCATTTTCAGCGCGTTCGGTTTGTGGTCGGAAGTGGTCACCTCCCGCATATTTTCATGGGGAGAAGTCCTGTCCGACAAGTTCAAGATGGTTCTGAAAATAGATGTCTCGGCCATGATACTCGGTCTGGGGTATATCATAGGTCTGCGATACTCGGCGATCATTGCAGCCGGTTCATTCCTGTCGTGGTTTGTTCTTGTCCCTCTTGTTCACGAAATCGGGCAGCATCTCACGACACCGCTGGGGGCAGGAGTCACTATGTTGGTCTCCCAGATGAGTCCCGGGGACATCTTTCAGAATTATGTCAGGCAGATCGGCATCGGCGGAATTGCCATGGCCGGTATCATAGGCGTCGTCCGGTCGTCGAAGATTATCGCGGGCGCATTCAAACTCGCGTTCAACGAAATAGCACATCGGAAATCGGCTGAGGGAGACAACGCGGTCAGGACCCAGACAGATATTAAGATGCTTTGGATCGTTATGCTGATTCTCCTGACCGCGATCGCCGTTTTCGCCTTCTTTGCCATCGGCGTCGTGCCTACGCTGTACCAGGCAATCGTGGCGACGCTGGTAGTAGTAGTGATTTCGTTCCTCTTCACGACGGTCGCCGCGAACGCAATCGCTATAGTGGGGACGAACCCCGTCTCCGGCATGACCCTGATGACGCTCATACTCTCCTCCCTCGTGCTCGTGGAAATCGGGCTGACAGGCAAATCCGGAATGCTGAGCGCAATGATAATAGGCGGTGTCGTTTGCACGGCACTCTCCGTTGCAGGGTCTTTTATAACCGACCTGAAGATCGGTTACTGGCTGGGTTCAACCCCGAAGAAGCAGGAGACATGGAAGTTCCTCGGCGTGCTCGTGTCGGCCGCGACGGTCGGTGGTGTGATATTAGTCCTCAACAAGGCGTACGGTTTCACGGGGGCGCAGGGGCTTGTGGCGCCGCAGGCCAACGCGATGGCCGCGGTTATCAAACCTCTGATGTCGAACGCGCAGACGCCGTGGATGCTTTACGTAGTGGGCGGGGTCATCGCCTTGCTGCTTGTGATTCTGAAAGTCCCACCGCTGGCGTTCGCACTCGGGATGTACATCCCACAGGAACTGAACACTCCTCTCCTCGTGGGAGGCGCTATAGCCTGGTTTGTCTCGACGAGAAGCAAAAACGAGAAACTCAACAACGCCCGATTCCATCGCGGAACTCTTATCGCATCCGGCTTCATAGCCGGAGGCGCGCTTCTCGGCGTGTTCAACGCGTTCCTGAAATTCATCGATCTTCAGTGGCCGTTCGGTTACAGCGGCTGGTTCAATGCCGCGTGGGCCGGCTCGACGAACGGCGAAATCACCGGTCTGGTAATGTTCATACTGCTTTGCAGTTACGCGGTGTGGGATTCGATGAGGGCGAAGGAATAAGTGGATTCTACGCCTGCCCACACTGGAAACGCAATTGTGAATCGGCCATCTAGAGCTGGAGAATTCTTGTTAACCCCCCGAACCTGGAATCGGTTTTTCGGGATCAAACACAACGGCTTCCGGATGATTGACCTGATGTGCGCGAAGTCTTATAATGAATAGTTGGAAGGGAAGGACCATTACGAGTATCCAAATAGAAAGAATTGAGTCACTCCGTGACCTGAAACGGTTTGTGTCTTTTCAATATTCATTGTACGACGGCAACAGGTACTGGGTTCCACCTCCGCGCGGTGACGAACTGAAGTCGCTGCGAAAGGACAAGAATCCTGCTTTTGATTTCTGCGATGCCGCGTATTGGCTGGCGTACGATAACGGAAAGATTGTCGGCCGGGTCGCCGGTATAATCAACAAGAAATGCAACGCGAGATGGAACGAAAAGGCGGCCAGGTTCGGCTGGTTCGATTTCATCGACGACAGGGAAGTATCGTCCACGCTTCTCAGGGAAGTAGAAAAATGGGCGGCGCGAAACGGTATGGAATCTATGCACGGCCCCTTGGGATTCACGGACATGGACGGGGAAGGCGCCCTCGTCGAGGGCTTCGAGGAAGTCAGCACGCTGGGGGCTCTCTATAATTATCCGTATTACCCGCAACACATCGAGAATGCGGGATACGTCAAGGACGCGGACTGGGTTGAATACCAGGTCACGGCGCCGAAAGAGTTAAACCACGAAGTGGAGAGAGTGGCGGAAATAGCCGCGAGAAGATATAACCTTAAAGTACTCAAAGTGAAAAAAGCCAAAGAACTCCTCCCTTATGCAAAAGAGATCTTTAATGTCCTTAATCAAGCTTACAAAGACCTGTATGGATTCGTGGAATTGTCCGATAAACAGATTGATATGTACGTGAAGCAGTATTTCGGCTTCATCCTTCCGGAATATGTGCCTGTGGTGCTGGACAGCAACGGCAGAGTGGCGGCGTTTGGAATTACGATGCCCTCTTTGTCGAAGGCGTTCCAGAAGAACAGGGGGCGGCTCTTTCCGTTCGGGTTCATCCCAGTACTCAGGGCGATGAAGAACAACCCAAACGCAGACCTTTACCTCACCGCGGTTCGTCCCGATCTGCAGAACAAAGGCGTCAACGCGATCCTGATCAACGAAGTCGCCAAGGTGTTTGTAAACAACAGAATCGAGAAAGTTGAGACGAACAGGGAGCTGGAAGCCAACGTGAAAGTCCAGTCTCAATGGAAATTCTTCGAGAAGCGGCAGCATAAAAGACGGAGATGCTACAAGAAGGAATTAGCGGTGCAACCCGACAACCCCGGCATGTAACACGAGGGAGTGAGCGCGCGTAACACCGAGGCGCGGAATGGGTTTGTATACCCCTTTTCTTGAATAAAACTCCACCCCCCTTTATATTCACTTCATGAAAACCGTGCATCTCAGCAAATCGAACGAAGACATTATTGTCCCGAAAATATTCTGTCTCGGCAAGAATTACGCGAAACATGCCGCGGAAATGAAGTCGGATGTTCCGCAAAGCCCTGTGGTTTTCATGAAACCCTCCAGTGCAATCGTGTATGGCGGTGCGAAGGTCGGTATCCCCGCGATGACGAAGGATTTTCATCATGAAACGGAGATCTATTTCGTTATCGGTAAGGAAGGGAAGAATGTCCGAAAAGGGGACGCTCGTTCATATATAACGGCGATGGGCATAGGACTGGACTTGACCCTCAGAGATCTCCAGACCGACCTCAAGACCGCGGGGAACCCCTGGCTGATCTCCAAAGGATTTGACGGCTCGGCTCCGATTTCGGCCGCGGTTCCCGTGGAGGGTGTCGATTTCAACTCTCTCGAGCTTAAGCTTACCGTGAACGGCCAACTCCGGCAGCACGGGAGCTACAAGAATACGATATTCAAGATCGAAGAGGTGATTGCCTTCATATCGCAGCTATTCACGCTCGAACGCGGCGATCTCATTTTTACGGGAACGCCGGAAGGTGTGGCGAAATTAAACCACGGGGATAAGCTGCACGCTGAACTCATTGAGACTGAAACCCTTGAGAAGCAAAACGTTGCGTCTCAGCTCGATATAGAGATTGGCTGACGATGCGCGTCATCTCGGTCGCCATTCCAAAAGGAGGGGAAGCCAAGACGACGACTTCCGTGAATCTTGCCGCAAGCCTCGCTGCGGCCGAGAAGAAAACACTTCTCATCGACGCCGACACACTGGGCGCGAGCGGAATATCGCTCGGGTACACCGCCGACCAGGTGAAGAGCGGACTCTACGATGTCTTCAACTACACCCATTCGCTCAACCGTGTCATTTACAAAACCGAGCTTACTTACCTCGATTTCATTCCCTCAAATATCTCAACAGTTCAGATGGAAGAACGCCTCCTCCGTCTCAGCGAGAACCGGACGGTCATGAGGATCGCGCTTCGCGATATCGAGAATCAGTACGACTATGTGATAATAGACTGCCCGCCCACGCTTCGGGGCATTACGACGAACGCCCTCTGCGCCTCGAATTCCGTAATCATACCGATGCGCGCGAGCCACTTTTCCCTTGATGCCGTGATGCGGCTGATGAGATATCTCAAATGGATACGCGAAGTAGCCAACCCGCAGATTTACGTCGAAGGGATTCTGCTTACGATGTTTGAGCCGAACACGAAGATCGCCGAGATCACGGGGCGCGAACTGCGTTCACGATACTCGAAGTTCCTTTTCAAAACAGTCATCCCAAAGAATTCCACGCTGGCGGAAGCAGCCTTTTATGGAAGGCCCGCCCTTCTTTACAGCATAAACTCCAAGGGAGCGCAGGCTTACTTCGAGCTGGCAACCGAGATTCTCGCGAGAGACGCCGCTGCCGGGAATGTTGGTGAAATCAGCCGGCATGAGCCGGGGTCCTACGGGCAACTGCCGGGCTCTGAACCGGGCGGAACCAAGAACCCTACCGGCCCCGATCTTCTTTGATGAGATTCACCCCCTTTCTTATTGCCGCCCTGATTCTATCCTCTTCGCCGGCGCGCGCCGGAAACAGTAGCCCCGACGGGCAGGGCGGAGAATCTTATCTCTTCCCCACCGATGCTTCCCACCGGATTAACTCCGGCTTCGCGGATTACCGCGCCTCGCATTTCCACGGAGGAATGGATATCTCGACAAATGGAAAGATAGGCTATCCGGTCTACGCGGCGAAATCAGGATATGTCTACCGCGTTTCGGTATCGCCGTACGGTTACGGGAAGAGAATCGTTCTCCGACACGACGACTCGACGTTCACTCTTTACGGACATCTATCGGCGTTCAACGAAGAGATAGAACGTCGTGTTAAAGCGGCCCAGCAGGCGGAGGGGAAATACGATGTGGATCTCCGACTCGCGCCCAACGAGATAAGGGTTGAGCGGGGAGAAGTCATAGCCCGGACTGGCGCCACCGGCGTCGGCGGCCCGCACCTCCATTTCGAGATTCACGACAAGGATTATTCCTTCGTCGACCCGCTGATATACAAGACACTCGATGTTTCAGGTTACAGGACGCCGAGAATTTTTAACGTCGCGGTCAGGGGCGTTTTATCAGGGAAGGCACGCGTGAGCAGAGTCGTGAGGCTCCGGAGGGGCTATCGCGCGCACGACGTGTTTCGTATGAGTGAACCTTTCTATTTCATTGTCCACGCCGCGGACTCTTACGGGCGCGGACGCTTCAAGAGGCCCCCCAAATACATCGACCTCAGGATCGACGACCGGGAATTCCTTGCGTTGAACCTGACCCGCTTCGAGCCGGGGGATTATCTTGACGTCAGCTCGCTTGTCGATCTGAAGCTTTCCCGCAGCTACAAGACTTATTATATCCTGTGTGTCGATCGCGCGATACCGTTCACGGTCTTCACACCGTCGGCGCCGCTCAGCGGGCTCGTGGACCGAAAGGTGCTGACCGACGGAACGCACACTTACACGATCACTGTCAGGGATGAAGACGGCGACTCGGCATCGGTCACCGGGAATTTCGTTTTGGACATGAAGAGCGGCAATGCTTCCACGGATGACCCTCCCGGAGACGATCCGATGACTATGGTTCCATTCAAGGAAAAGGTCGTGAACCCGTCGCCGGGGCTGACCCTGCGGTTCCCGGCGAACGCGTTCGTGAAGGATGTCGATCTTGAGGTCACGTCGCTTTCCCGCACCTCGTTCAGGATCCGGGCATCGGGAGAATCACTCAGGAGGAGAGTTCTACTCATCTGGAAGGTCAACGACCCGAAACTGCAGCTCTTTCGCAAAGGGCGGAGGAGTTGGATCCACGTCCCTTGCGAAAACGACGGGAAGGTGCTCACATCCGAAATCGGTTACGAGATTGGCGAATTCGCGCTGATTCGGGACAATACACCGCCGGTTGTGCAGAGAATCAGGGTTTCCAGGAAAAATCCGTTCTACAGGTCTGTAGCCCCGACGCAGTTTAGGAGAGATTTCGTATATTTCAGGGTATTTGACAAGCTGTCGAATATCAATACGGACGATATTCAGTTGAAAGTTGGCAATCAAAACTTCTTATGCGAATATGACGTTGACAAGCACGCGGCGATTTGCCGGGTCGATGCTGATCTCCTGCGGCGCGAGAGGAAAGTGGAAGTTGTCGTGCGTGACAATGCCGGGAACGAAAGAACGGTCATATCCAGGCTTAGATTCTGATGAAAAAAAAGTCGGGGCGGCGCGGAAGCGGAATAAGTGCGAGCCTGATAACCATATTGGCGGCGCTCGTGACCGTGGCGATCTTAGGCGCGGTATTCGTTTACTTAGCCGAGTGGCATCGCGACAATATAAATTCATTCTGGGACGCCGTCTGGTATTCGGTGGTCACGATGACGACGGTGGGATACGGAGATATAGTCCCGAGGACCGTCCTCGGGAGAATTGCCGGCATGTTCGTCATGATCGCCGGCATATCGGTTATCTCGCTACTTACCGCCACTATTTCATCAATATTCGTCGAGCAGAAATTAATGGAGAACAGGGGCTTGCGGGAAATTAAGTTGAAGGGACATACGATCGTCTGCGGTTGGAACCAGAAGCTCGACAACCTCCTCGGGACACTGGACAACCTGGCCAAGGACCGCAGGGAAGGCGTCGTCCTTATAAATGAAATGCCTCCGGAAAGAATGGAAGAGACCCTGTCCGGTTATTCTAATTTGAATTTGAAATACGTTTACGGAGATTACACCAAGGAACCGACGCTGACGCGGGCGAACCTGAAGGACGCCCGGGCTGTAATCATACTCCCCGATATGTCGATGACTCCCGCGCCGCGGGACGACAAGACCCTTCCGGCCGCGCTGACAGTCAAGTCCCTGAAGCGCGACATAAAGGTCTACGCGCACATCATAGACCGGGAGAACCTCACTCATCTCAGGCGTGCCAACGTGGACGACGTCATCGTCAGCGACGACCACGTGGGTTACCTCCTCGCTTCCGAGGTTACTTCTCCCGGCATCGCGCAGGCGGTTTCCACACTTCTGAGCTCGGGCGAGGGAACAAGCCTGCGGCGAGTCAGTGTGCCCGGCGAGCTGGTCGGCAAGAAGTTTTCGGAGCTCCAGGAGTATTTCAAGACTCAGCGGAACAGCATCGCGATCGGCCTGGTCGAAGAGGAGAGCGCTGTGAAGCTCTCCGATGTTCTTTCCTCCGATTATAGCGCTATCGATTCCTTCATCGAACGGAAATTCAAGGCGGCTGGTCTCGACATGCTTGAGAAAGGCGGGCTCCGGTTGAACCTGAATCCACCGCTCGACTACGTTATCCGGCAAAAAGAAGATGCGATCGTGATAGGATGAAGAGTAACGTCCCCGACATCGACCTCGGCAGGACCGCTATCTTCGCCGGGATTCCCGAGAATAAGCTCGCCAAAATTTCGGCAATCGTGAAGCTTAAGGATTTTCCGGTGAACTACATTGTTATGAAGGAAGGCGAAACCGGCGGAAGCCTGTATATTCTGTTGGATGGAGAAGTCGAAGTATCCAAGTCACTGGTGCTTCGGTCGTCCGGTGCGACGGTGGATCCGCGCGACAAATCGCTGATCAGACTGAGTTCGAAGAGTTACCCTTTTTTCGGCGAGATGTCGCTCTTCGACAAGGAAAGCGTGCGAACCGCGACGGTACGGGCAATCACGCCGTGTAAGTTCGCAGTCATCGACCTCGCCGAGTTCGTGAAGCTCGCCGAATCCGACCACGAGATCGGCTACAGGACGTTCCTGAACATATCGTGGGTGCTCAGCGACAGGTTAAGCAGGACGAACAACGATCTTCTTAAAGTGACCACGGCGCTCGGCCTGGCGCTCGAACGGTAAGGGCTCCCGGCTTATTTCACATACTTCATTGAAATTACCGATTGGCGTTTACTTTTTTTCTTGATAAATAACCCCCTCCCTTAAGCGCGGGCTTTGGCAGGGTCAGAGAATAATCCGATGAATAGAGAAATTCCGAAAGCATATTCCCCATCTGAGATCGAAGAGAAGTGGTACAAGTACTGGCTCGACAACAGGCTCTTCGAGGCAAAACCGAACAAAGAGAAGAAGCCGTACACTGTCGTTATTCCGCCCCCGAACATAACCGGTATACTGACGATGGGACATGTCCTTAATAATTCGATCCAGGATGTCTTTGTCCGCTGGAGGAGAATGAAGGGATACGAGGCGTGCTGGGTTCCGGGCACGGACCACGCCGGAATCGCGACGCAGAACGTCGTCGAGAAGAGCCTCGCGAAGGAAGGGAAAGACAGGCACTCGCTCGGGCGTGAGAAGTTTGTCGAGCTCGTATGGCAGTGGCGCGAACAATACGGCGGGACAATAATCAGGCAATTGAAAAAACTCGGCGTTTCATGCGATTGGACCCGTGAGAGGTTCACGATGGACGAAGGGCTGTCGCATGCGGTGCAGGAAGTGTTCGTCAGGCTTTACGAGAAGGGCCTGATCTACCGGGGGAAGTACATAGTCAACTGGTGCCCGAAAGACCACACGGCGATAAGCGACGATGAGGTCGAGTACCAGGAGAAGAACGGGAAACTCTACTACCTGAAGTATCCGCTTGAAGACGGGAGCGGGCATGTCGTTGTCGCGACAACGAGACCCGAGACAATGCTCGGCGACGTGGCTGTCGCGGTGAACCCGGCCGACGAGCGGTACAAGCACATGGTCGGAAAGAACCTGGTACTCCCGCTGGTCGGGAGAAAGATGAAGGTTATCGCCGACGACTACGTCGACAAGGAATTCGGCACAGGCGCCGTCAAGATAACTCCTGCGCACGACCCGAACGATTTCAGGGTCGCCGAGCGTCATGGGCTTGAGAAGGTGATCGTCCTGGACATTTCAGGAAAAGTAAACGAGAACGCGCCGGAGAAGTACCGCGGCCTCGACCGGTTCAAGGCGAGGAAGCAGGTTATCGAGGACCTCCAGGCTCTCGGTTTGGTGGAGAAGATAGACGATTACAAGCTGAGCATCGGCGAGTGTTACCGCTGCCACACGGTTATCGAGCCGTATCTCTCGGACCAGTGGTTTGTCAGGATGAAGCCCCTCGCGGAACCAGCCCTCCAGGCGGTGCGGGACGGCAAAATCCGTTTCTATCCGGAACGCTGGGTGAAGACATATGAGCACTGGATGGAGAATATCCGCGACTGGTGCATCAGCCGCCAATTGTGGTGGGGGCACAGGATTCCGGTGTGGTACTGCGAGACCTGCGGCGAACTGACGGTCAGCACCACGCGCCCGGCGAAACCCTGCGGCAAGTGCGGCGGTACAATCTTACAGGCAGGACGACGATGTACTCGACACGTGGTTCTCGTCGTGGCTCTGGCCGTTCTCCGTCTTCGGATATCCGAAAGAGACCGAAGACTTGAAATATTTCTATCCGACCGACACTCTCGTCACCGCTCCGGATATAATTTTCTTCTGGGTCGCGAGGATGGTCATGTCGGGACTGGAGTTCATGAAGGAAGTTCCGTTCAGGGACGTTTATTTCACAAGCGTGATCCGCGACATGCAGGGGAGAAAGATGTCGAAGTCGCTGGGCAATTCTCCCGACCCGCTCGACGTGATCGCGGAATACGGAGCCGATGCCCTTCGCTTCACGATCCTCTACATGGCTCCCCTCGGACAGGACGTGCTGTTCGAAAGCTCTAAGTGCGAGATGGGAAGGAATTTCGCCAACAAGATCTGGAACGCGGGGCGCTTTCTCCTGATGAACCGCGACAAACAGAACGTCACTGCGGCGGAGGACGCGACCATCTTCGATTTCGCCGACAGATGGATTGTCAGCAGGCTTCATCACACGATCCGCGATCTCAACTCGGCGCTCGATAACTTCAGGATAAA
The DNA here is from genome assembly GCA_963806435.1 of uncultured Bacteroidota bacterium. GTDB lineage: Bacteria > Bacteroidota > Ignavibacteria > Kryptoniales > JAKASW01 > JAKASW01. The sequence continues at coordinate 5,985 of CAWEBD010000059.1, read as the reverse complement.
CGACGCCGCGAAGATCATTTATGACTTTTTCTGGCACGACTACTGCGACTGGTACGTGGAGATGGTGAAGGAACGGCTGAACCAGCCGGATGGATCGCACGGGAAGAGCGTTGAAATGATTCGCGCGATAATTATCTCGAACGCGATCGCGACTTTCGAGTCGGCTCTCAAAATGCTCCATCCGTTCATGCCGTTCATAACCGAAGAGATGTACAGCCTAGTGAACCCTGGGCATGCCGACAGCATTACCGTCGCCGAATTTCCGGAACACGAACCGCGCTTCATCAACGAGAAAGTCGAGTCGGAGATGGATTTGGTCCAGGAGGTCATAACCTCGATCAGGGCGATGCGCAAGGAAGCCAACGTGCCGCCGGGTGTGCCGGTAGACATAGTCGTGAAACCGAAGGACGAAGCGACGCTGGAGAGCCTGTCGACAAACGAAGCTTACGTCAGGCGTCTCGCGAAAGTAGAGTCGTTCAGTATCGGTTACGACCTGAGCAAGCCGGCGACATCCGCCAGCGCGGTCGTCCGCGGCACCGAAATATTCGTGTCGCTCGAAGGGCTGATAAACGTCGACGCAGAGCGGAACCGGCTGGAGAAAGAGATCGCGCGCGTGAAAGGCGTTATGGCCGGGATAGAGTCCAAGCTCAACAACGAGCAGTTCGTCCAGCGCGCGCCGGCACAGGTCATCGAGAAAGAAAAAACGAAACTCGAGTCGATGAAACTAAACCTGTCGAAACTCGAAGAGAATTATAAATCAATAAAATGATTGCAGGAATAGCCCCGATATTTATATCGGGTTTCGAGAAGCTGCAATTTTCTCCCGGGTTTCAACCCGGCAGTCAGCAGGCCACGATCTAAAGATCGTGGAAACACAACAATGGAGGCCCCGTGCCATCGTTTGATATTGTCAATCAGGTCGACCTGCAGGAAGTCGACAACGCGATCAACAACACTAAGAAGGAAATCGCGACGCGCTATGATTTCCGCGGCTCGCCCGCAGAAGTGAGTCTCGACAAAAAAGAGAAGAAGCTTCACGTTGTCGCCGAGCACGAGATGAGAATGGAGGCGGTCATGGACATGTTGATGACGAACCTCATAAAGCGAAAGGTCGATCCGAAAGTGCTTAAGATGAAGCCGCTCGAACCGACTTCTCAGGGACATGTGAAGCGGGAAGTCGAGATCCAGGAAGGGATTGAGACTGAAATCGCGAAGAAGATAGTCAAGATGATAAAGGACCAGAAGCTGAAGGTGCAGGCGGCCATACAGGACGAGCAGGTCCGCGTGAGCGGAAAGAAAATAGACGACCTGCAGGAAGTCATAAAGATGCTGAGGTCGCAGAACGTGGGAATCCCGCTGCAGTTCGTGAACATGAAAGACTAATTCAGAATTTTTAATTGTGAATTCTAAATTTTGAATTGGCACGGAAATATCTCATGGATTCCATATCCATCGAAAAACTGCCTGACTCACGGCAGAGTCCCTTTTGAACATAATTGAGAATTTAAAATCAAGAATTGAGAATTATTTAAACCATGACATTTACATTTACCCAGGTTAAGAGCCCGGAAGGGCTGAAAGTTATCACGCCGTACGTGTTCAATGACGAGCGCGGCTTTTTCATGGAGACCTTCCGCGCCGATGAATTTGAGAAAGTCGGCATCAAGGAAGAGTTTATCCAGGACAACCAATCGAGGTCCGTAAAGGGCGTGATCCGAGGACTCCATTTCCAGGTGGACCCGCATGAACAGTCCAAGCTTGTAAGATGCATCCGTGGGGAAGTTTTCGACGTCGCGGTCGACATGAGGAAAAAGTCGGACTCATTCGGCAAATGGTTCGGCGTCGTGCTCTCGGAAGAGAACAAGAAAATGCTCTATATCCCGAAGTAATAATCGCCAAGCATGAGCGGGGCGACTTTGCGGCACTCGTCATAGGCCTTTTTCGACCGCTGCCGTCTCTACCGGGTCGGTTGCCCATTTTCCTGACGGTATGACCCCGAAGGACGGCATGTAAAAACTGCGTGCCGCGTAGGTATCGCTGGCATAAACGCCGGACCCGTAGAAGGGTAGCCAACTGGAAATGCCGTAGGTCTGCCCGTGCTGGGCCTGGTAATTCGCGGGAGGCTGGAAATCGCTGCGCAGCAGCGGCACGGCTCGGCGCATGGTCTCCAGATCGTTGCGACGTCCGCCGGAGGCGCAGGAATCGATGCGCAGGCCGGGATTGCGGCGTCGCAGTTCGTCCCAGAACGCCAGATGCCCCTGCACGTAGAGGTTCTCCGTGATCCCCTGGCGGTCCGGCGCGTCGTTTCGTCGCCAGGCGCGAGGCGGCCGCCGCCGTTCATGTCCTCGCGATACCAGTCGATGCCCTGCGACTTGATCATGCCGTCCACGTGATCGATCAGCCACTTCCGGGCCGCCGGGTTGCCCTCGTTGAGCAGCGCACCGTGCGAGGTGCCCGGCAGCAGCCATTCGGGATGATTCTTGCCCAGCCACGAATTCGGGATCGCCCACCCGTTCCGGCTCGAACCACAGGAGGAACTGCATGCCGCGGGCGTGGACCCAGTCGCTGAACGGCTTGAAGCCCTTGGGGTACTTCGTTGGGTCGGGCATCCCAGGTGCCCGTGTTGAGCCAGCGTCGCCGCCTTGGTAGGGGCCGGTCGGCCGCTCGGATACCAGCCCGCGTCGCGCCAGCAGAGGTCCGGCCGTGATGCCGGCGTGAGGAACGCTCGCGCTGCACGTGATGTCTTGTTCGCCGCGCCACCTGGATCTGCGCGATCGGCTGCCGGTGCTTCCGGCCGTTCACGCGCGGCATGTTGTGCGCGATGTACCACCGCCGCCAGAGGTTCTGCGCCGCACACGACATCGGTTCCCTGCCAGAACAGCATGGCGATCAACGGCGTGCGGATTTCCTCGCCGGGTTTCAAAACGAGATGCGTCAGCTCCTGTCCGGCCACGCGCAGACCACGGCAGCGTCGCGCGTGAACGAGCTGGCCCATTGCCCCGGCCAACCCACGGCCAGCAATACTCCGCCCGCCGGGCATCTCCAGATTGAAATACGGCCAACCATCCGGCCCGTCGGTCGATTTGCCCATTGACGGCGCAAAGCGTTTCACCGTATCGGTCCCAGCGTGATGCGATACGGTTGATAACCTTCCGCGACGGACCAATCGCCCTTGTTGCCGTAGAACACGAATTCGCCGCCGTCCTCGCGCGGAACGCCGTATCCAATCCCTGAATGTTCTCCAAGATCGGCGTAGTGGCCCGGCCGGTGTTACGCAGATATACGGTCCACTCCACCGCGGGGAAGTCGGAGTAGACCACGAAGATGCAACGAACCTCCAGCCCGGTCTTGGATACGGTCCAGATGATGGTGGTTCCGCTGCGCGGTTGTCGAGCTTCCTGACGGTGGTCCGGCAAGGCCAGGTTGCCAGCAGTCCCCGCGCGAAGATTGTCCCTGGCAGCGAAAAGAAAACGGCAGCATTTCCGCCTTAACGGCCGCGCCTCTGTCGTGGGGCAGATGTGTCTCCACCCATCGGTGCATGATCTCCATGGGCGTTCCTTCCGCCGATGCGAGTGCTGCTGCCATGCAACCTACCGTGAGGACAATGGTCAATCGCAGTGCAAGCCGCAGGTCTTTGTGATGGGGATGCATGCTTCACCCCTTATCTTATCGCAATCGGTCCGGGTCGTAACAGATGCACCAGGCCCCGGGAATATGCAACCTTACGCGATACCAGTCCGTCATATTCCCCCCTTCCGGCATTCATCCGCTCTCATTCGCCGCTGCAAGGCGACTCCCTGCCAAAGGACGTGTTGTTACGGCCGACAAAGAGGCGCTTACTCCTTGTTATCGAATTTAGTAAGTAATTGGCAATTGATGAACCGATACCACACCAGATCGTTTCCATGAAGAATGTGAGGTGTCTCATGATGCGAATAATAGCTCTCTTGCTTGGCGTATTGACCCTGGCCGTGTTATGCCGGCGAGGGCTGTCGATTCTCCCGCCAAAACGCTGGGGTTTACACTGCAGGCGCTCGATGAAGAAGACCTGCAGATCATTGAGGCGCAATTCGGCAAACGGGCGGGTGTCCTCATCGCACAGGTGACGCCGGATTCCGCAGCGGCAAAGGCGGGTTGTGTGCATGGTGAGGTGATGCTCACCGTTGGCGGACAGGCCGTCGATTCTCCCCAGGCGGTAGAGCAGGCGCTGGCGTGTGGATCGACAGCGGCGAGCAGCGCGTCGTGAAACAAGGCCGCTGGAACGCCGGCAACGGCACCCTCTTCGTCATGTGGAACGACGGCTCGATGGACTCCTGGCGCTACGGGCTGGTGAATGAAGGCGGTAAGGTGTCGTTGAAACTGCAGGCGGGGAACCTGGTGGAGTTCTGGCAAAAAAGATAGTCCGGAAGAGCACGGTCGAGTGCGCTACCAGCGCCTTTGCAGCAGCGCCCCGCCCCTTCGCATAACCGGGACAGGGATTGGCCTGCCGCCCGCAGCCATCGCGCCACACCGAAGTGGCCGGTATGTCGCGCGTTAATGCGCAGATGCCGTCGGTGGCAGGAATCCGCGCGAAGATCAGCTTGAACAATTCACGTGCCGGCAGCGTGGCGCCGAGGTAGTGCCCAGCGCCTGTAGCACATTCAAGTCCTTCAGCTCATTATACAATCCGCCATTGGCAATCCCGCCGCAGACACAGGCGCAGGTGCCGGGCACCAGGCTGGGCACGGCGCGCACATCATCCAGTCCGCGCCTTCCACCAGGGTGATCGGCGTCTCCGGGTGGGTGAAGAGGTGCTCCAGCAGCTCCGGCAGGTTATCCGTCCACGAAGGGTGGGCGGACGCCGTTGCCATACTGCGCCACCGCGCAGAGCAGGATGTGCGGGCGGATGGGGATCGCCTCCGCCTGCGCCAGCGCGGCCAACGAGCGCACCTTCTCTGCCTGCATCTCGCGCGTATCGCGCGGCGGAATCAGCGCCTGCAGGCCTTGCGCCAAACCTTGCGCAAAATATCCGCTGTGTGCGTGCGTGCAACCGCGCCAGGCCGGCGATGATACCGGCTCGAATGCACAGATGCCATCGACCGTCGAGATGGTCTGCCACACACGGGCCAGCAATTGGCGCGCAGGCAACATGCTGCCCGGCGCCAGGTTCAGCCGCAGCAACACCTCGAAATCCCGCCGCTGATTGAATTCTTTACTCTCCGGTGAATCATCGGCTGTGCCGGGGTCCTGATAGGCAAAGGAATCCGCGGAGTAACAGCGCAGCGCCACCGGCCGATCCGGCTGCTCTGCCACCGTCTCCCGCAGCGCGCGAAGCCGCGGGTCCGTCATCGTCTCCCCCGCGCCCAGCGCGCACACCAGGCACAGCAAATGATAAGGTCTGACCGTCAAGCATCGGATATTCGAGCCGCTCTTCCACTTGATCACCTCGGTAAGACAGGCATGATCGAGCGATTGTACCATGGATGGCTCGCTTCTCGGAACTGTGCGGGAGAGTAAAAACGGTTATTCGAAGATGATTGGTGGTGGCTCGTCAACTATCCGGGATAGTGGTTCCACATTACTTCCCCCATGCAGTTAAAATTAATATACTTTATATATGTTTATGATTTTTATCTATTTAATAATATTTTAATAATACTTTCTTCATTTTGCCTGCATCGCATTCTATACTGATATATGTAAGGAAGCGCCTTTCGTGCTATTCATACCCAGTCACGCCACGGTTGGCCCGGTTTTTATCGGTATACGGGTCTGCGGTAAGGGAAATGCCGTTATTGCCATTTTACACTTATCCCACCCCTACCCTTATCTAATGCGGTAACCTGCATCCGCAGATCCGGCGTATCGCACGTCGGAGGTTGACATGGGAACTCGCGTATTGGCTGCCTTCATTCGCTCGACGGCGTGCCGCCGTATTGTTACGCCTTTCGGCGAAATCCGCGTTACTCCTCGTCAAGGTGAATCCGCCATGTTCCGTTTTCCTTT
>CAWEBD010000058.1:0-41469 GCA_963806435.1 uncultured Bacteroidota bacterium | reverse complement strand
CGTTAGGCGTCATGCCCCGCCGCCCGATGAGATGAGTAGATCGTTGGTATATAGCGGGCGGCACAAGCAGATCTAGAACGTCACATATTCGAAGGCAGGCCTATTATGCAACTGAAGAAAATTGCTACGGACGGAACGATTTCAGGGCTCGCGATGGGGGCCTCCCTGTTCATCGGTGGTGCAATTTTGTCAAGGATTATCTATGGACCCCAATTTGCTCCGCCGGGCAAGTTCGCACCCGAGCAAATCAACGCATTCTACTTTATTTGGACGAAACTCCTGATCGGCTGGTTGTTTGGCATTCTCTTTACAGCCGCTTACGAACTCCTTCCCTTGCGGATGAGATTCACGGGAGCGATCCACGGCTTGAGATACGGATTGGGTTTCTGGTTTCTCACGTCGTTATGGAATCTGTCTCATCCCATAGTCTATGGTTCTATCAATGTTCCAGATCAGATCTTCTGGATGCTGTATCAATTGGTTGGCTTCCTCGGGCTCGGAGCTGTGCTCGGTTATCTCAACAAGCGAAGAACCCGACATGATCTTTCGATATCAACAAGTCGATGACGAGCTATCCGGAGACCGTCCTGGAGCTCATTTATGCGAAATCTCTTTTTCTACGGCGGCGGGGCACAAACGCATAACAAACACAAGCACGACGCTCGCGCATCTGTTAAGGCAAAGTGAAGTCAAAGTCTTTCGTTACAGAAAGTCCTCGCTCCACCCTGCGCGGCGGCTGATGAAGAGACTGGTCATCTGCAATCGGCGACTAAGGGTGGCGTGCTTACTTGAACGTTAGCCGCCACGCAGCTCAGGTAACAAGGCCGGAATTAATAATCACAAATATGGAGTAGAGGGATGTCAACTCGGCGAATCGGATTCGAAAGAGTACCGACAAAGTCGGTGGTGATCGGAGTGATTCTTCTTCTTGGTGTATTGTCGATGGCGTACGGGTACTTCCAGGAAAATCAAATAATGTTGTATGTCGGATTGGCCGTGACGATTCTCGGCGCTTTGAATGGAATTATCTTCTCCACCATCCTGCCGAATGTAGTGAAGTTCACAAGGCACGGGCACTGAATTGCCTGAGCTTCCCCGCGACTACCATCGGGACCGCGGGCACAACAGCAAGGGTGGGCGCAATTCACCGCACCTTAGGGGCCAATTATATGGAAGACCGGTTTAACTTATCCCCTGCTCTTGCTGTCTAAGGATTGTTTTCATGCAATCGACACCCGGGCTTAAGCCAATGCCCCCTCAGATTGAAAAGGGGCATTCTACGGGGCTTAGGGGATTGAATATGTGAGGCAGGAGTTGCAGTTCGGAGCCGGCTGCATAATTCATCGTTGCAGGAAGGAAACATCTCATTAAATCAGTGGGGAGGATGGCATGGCATCGCAGAACCTGAAACCTAAGTCGAGCGGCAAGTGGACCGCCTTTGTTTTTCTATTTATTTGTGTTTCGGCGCCGAGCGTCGTTTTCGCCGGGGGAGCAGACAGCCTCTTTGACTTCACGTCCGACGTGCGGTTGTTTACGGCTTATGCTATGATGAATGCCACCGGAGGCGCCGGTGAGTGGCGCCACGCCGGGATGGACTCCATCAGGAGCGAGCTTCGCGCCGACCTGGCCGGTCGGCTGGACACGACGTTTCGGAACAAAATAAGAAAGTTCAACGAAAGCCACGGCAGGATCCTGGAGGCGTACGAGTACACACTTCTTACGAACGGGCCGCCCGCTTTTCGCGTGAGTTACAACCCCAAGACGACGGGTTTCTCCGAAGAGAGTGTGAAATCCGATTCCGGCTTCGCGGAAATCCTGGCCGAATTCTACGCGAAGGCGGACATTCCAGAGCTGTGGGAAAAATACCGTCCGATTATACAGGCGGAGAACGACAAATATAAACCCTTTGCGGCCAGGGCTCTTGAAGATATCATTTCTTATTGCCGGCTGGATACAAATTATTTTGCCAGGAGCACGAGGCGGATCCATTTCCAATACATGCCGCTCCTCCCGTACTTCACGTCGTTAACCGCGAGGGTGAACGGCGAGATTTACATAATCGTCGGCCCGCAGGAGGACAAGCCCGACAAGTCTATATTCTATTACGATTTGCTGCAGCGTGTCGCATGGCCGCTCACGAGGAAATACTCCGTGGACGTGGGACGGCTCTCGAGCCTTTTTGACGTTGTCAGGTCGAAGGTAGACGTAAAACGTGGGAGCTGGAATGGACTCGTGACGGACTGTATTGCGGAGGCGCTCGACATAAGACTCGAAGAGAAGCTTTACAACCTTGACAGCTCCGGCGTATCGGAAGCGCTCGCGACGGAGTACAAGTTTGGATTCATTCTTTGTCCCTCGATCTATGAGGACCTGCGGCGCTATGAGCGGACACAGATGACTTTCGGAGAATATTACCCGGAGATCATAAGAAACATAAATGCGGCCGGTGAGAAGGAGCGCTGGGAAGAGTTCTGGGGGAAAGGGTTGAAAGATCGCTGATCTAAACTCCGCACCGTTCGTAGTGAGCGCATTGAATTATGGGATTCTCCGACAGAGGTTCCTATTTCGGGAACATCCGGGACTTTCACTTTCCGCCTATCTGGTTTGATCAGGCTTATCTCATCCTTTTCCCCGCATTTTTGACCGCCAGGCCGTTTGATTGATAGCCCTTCCCGGGGGCCCGGCAACCCTTCAGATTCACGAAAAAGAGCCGATTATTCTATTATGGTGGCTCATACGTGCGAAAAAAGGCTGCAAAGTGGTCGAAATATGAGACCTCAGTCACATCATTCCATTCCCCCAACCACTTATCTTGTGCCACAAAAGTCGTCGCAGACCAGGCTGGAAGCTTGCATTTTTTCAAGATGCCTGCTTGAAGTCTCGGCCTGCGTGAGCTATAATATGGAAAATCCGATCCGGGAAGGTTACACGGCTGGAATCCCGGGCTTGGATGCAAGAAGCACATTTGTCATTATCGAACAGAGATGCGCTAGAGAATAATATGGAACCATTGTCGATCCGTGAAAGGGGAAATTACCTTCATCTATTCCTTCTCCCGCAGTGTGTGGAAAGGCGGTGGGTGGTGGTTTCGTTCTATCGCCACTCATTTGGTTCGATGACGGGTAACGTCTACGGAGTAAACGGGTAAGCGGAAAATGATAGCTGCAGACAATTACATCGGGCAACCAGGTCCTTCTGAAGGGAACTTTTATCGAGCCCTGTTCGAGAGCAATCCGCTCCCGATGTGGATATACGACCTCGAGACTCTTCATTTCCTGGCGGTGAATGAGGCTGCGGTCCGCAGATACGGGTACTCCAAACCCGAGTTCGTCAGCATGACAATCAACGATCTGCGTCCGCTCGAAGATAGCGATATAGCAAAGAAAGCCGCTGAGGGAAGGGCCGTAATCAGAGAATGGCACGGATGGCGTCACCGGCTCAAGAGCGGCGCAATCATCGAAGTTGATATCACCACTCAAGGCTTGAACTACGAAGGACACAGGGCGGCGTTCGTAATAGTCAACGGTATTTACGGACGCGATCGGCTGCAGCAGGTACCGGCCGAAAGTGACGATCGGTTCCGCCGCGTGTTCGAGGATAACAACGCCGCGATGATTCTGTATGAACCCGAAAGCGGTAAGATAACTGATGTGAATCCAGCGGCGGCTTCGTTCTATGGATACACGCGCGAGAAGTTGTGCTCGCTTCACATCGGGGATCTCATCGAACTTACCGGCGACCATTCGTCATCGACCCTCGCCGAGGCGACTTCCAAAGAACCCGGAAGCAGGATCAGGACCATGCACCGTCTCGCTTACGGCGCGACTCGTGAAGCCGAGGTGCAGGGGACCGAGGTTACGGTCGGGGAAAAGAAGTTGGTTCATTTGATCGTAAGCGGAATAATGGCTGAACCGCCCGCGGAGAAAGTGTTCTCACACGGCGACTGGATTAACCGCAACCTGGTGGAGTTTATGCCGGACGGTTACTATCGCGTTGCATCCGGCGGGGCTTTCATAGAAGTCAATCCGGCATTCGCCGCCCTGCTCGGTTACACATCCGAAGAGTTGCTTTTGTTAGAAAACGTCGGGTCGTTATATATCGACGCCCCCCCATGGCCTGCAGCGAAAGGTATCTCCGATGGTATGCCCCTGACGCAGGTCTACCGCTTGCGGAGAAAGGACGGAGGAGAAATACGGGTTGAAGATCACGCAAGGTATGTCGGCGAGAATGACGGGAAAGTCGCCTATCGCGAAGGTTTCTGCCGCGAAGTCCTGGAACAAGCGCCGACGGTCGAGGCGGCGAACAAATACGAACTCTTCTTCCGCGATTCGTCTGAAATTATCGTTTTCATCCGAAAATCTGACCATAAAATCATGGAGGCGAACAGGGCCGCGGAGCTCGCTCACGGCTACTCGCGCGATGAATTGCTCGGAAAGACTGTCTACGACCTGCGCGGCGCGGATGCATGGGAGACTGTGCGGCAGCAGGTGAATGCGGCGGAGGCCGATGGAATCGAGTTTGAGACATCACTCCTGCGCAAGGACGGTTCAAGTTTCCCAGTGGAAACCAGGCTGCAGCGCCTTACCATCGACGGTGAAGATGTCTATGTGAGCATCAGCCGGGATTCCTCAAGCCGGCGTAGGGCCGAGATGGAGCTGAAGCTAAACGAGGAAAAGTACAGGTCGATCTTCGAGAAATCGCCATATGGGATTCTGCAATTCGACGTCAACGGCGTAGTCACCGAATGCAACGAAAGCCTCGCAGTGATCATGGGGTCTTCGCGGAAATCGGTGGTGGGGCTCAAACTCCTCGAGTTGCCGAGCAAAGAACTGGTAGGCGCGGTCAGGAAAGTCCTCGACGGCAAGCTGGGTGTTTACGAGGGTGAGTACCGTTCGTTCACCGCGAACAAGACGATACACGTACGCACGACTTTCACGGCGATCGCGCCGGCTGGAGGCCGACCTGCTGGGGGTATCGGAATTTTCGAAGACATTACGGAGCGTGATAAGGCCGATGACGCGCTGCGGGCGAGCGAAATGCGTTATCGCCTATTGTACGAGAACTCCCCGGTCCCCTATCACGTGGTGGACCCCGCCTGGAAGATAATCGATGTCAACACGAGCTGGGTCGAGCTCCTCGGTTACCTGAAGGGTGAGGCCGTCGGAAAGGATTTTACCGAGTTCGTAGCTCCCGAGCATGCCGCCTTCCTGATGGAGAGGCTCGAGGCCTTCAAGACCACAGGCACTCTCGGCAACGTCGAGATCGACGTGGTTGGCAAGAAGGGGCAGAGAGTCACGGTCGCAGTGGAGGGGAAGATCGGGCGGGATCCCGACGGAGGAATCCGGCAGGCGCAGTTCATGCTTTACGATGTCACAGATCGCAAGATGGCGGAAAACGCGCTCAGGGAAAGCGAGCAGAAATTTAGGGTGCTGGCTGAGTCCGCGTCATCTTCTATCTTCATGTATCAGAAAAACAAGATATGTTACGTGAATGCCGCTTGCAGCGCGTTGACGGGCTACGACCCCGAAGAACTGCTCAAGATGGATTTCTGGGAAGTCGTTCATCCTGACTTCCGGGAATTGGCGAAAGAGCTCGGGTTGGCCCGCCAAAGGGGTGAGCCGGTCCCGAATCATTTTGAGCTCAAGCTCCGGACCAAATCGGGTGAAGGACGATGGGTCGACTTCACCGGAACGACAACGAAGTATCAGGGCGAACTCGCGGTCCTGGGAACCGTGTACGATGTGACGGAGCGGAAGAACGCAAACACGAAGTTAGAGGAAAGCGAAGAGCAGCACCGGCTCCTGGTCGATAAATCACCGGATGCCATCATGGTTGTGACCGACGGGAAACTCGCATACCTGAACCCCGCGGCGTTGAAACTGCTGCAGGCGGAATCCCCCGATAAATTACTCGGCAAACCGCTTGTGGAAATATTCCATCCCGATTCGCGCAAACGGTTCGGCGATGCAATCAACGATATACGAAAGACTCTCAGGTCGATGGAACTCGAGAACGAGAAGTTCATCCGCCCCGACGGTTCAACCTACGCTGTCGATGTGGTCGCCGCGCCCGTGACGTATGAGGGGATGCCTTCGGTCCAGGTTGTTGCCAGGGACATGTCAAGTCACCTGAACGTTCGGGAGCAACTCAGGCTGCAGAGCGCGGCGCTCAATACCGCCGCAAACGCCATTGTGCTTACGGACAAGGAAGGGATCGTTGTCTGGGCTAATCCGGCATTTGAAACGCTAACGGGTTACTCCGTGTCAGAGGCCGTTAGCCGGAACATCAGCGAACTCAGCAAGTCAGGGAAGCAGGACGAGGCCATCTTCAAGGACCTCTGGAAAACTATTCTATCCGGAAACGTCTGGCATGACGAGGTTGTCAACCGTCGCAAGAACGGCACGCTCTACACGGCAGACATGACTATCGCGCCCGTGAAGGATGATGGAGGAGCGGTAACACACTTCGTCGCGATAATGCAGGATGTGACAATGCGGAAGTCATTCGAGGGAAAGGTCCTGCAGGCGCAGAAGCTGGAAGGAATCGCCCAGCTGGCGGGTGGAGTCGCGCATGATTACAACAACATACTCGGTGTGATCCTCGGCTACGGTGAACTTCTCAAGCGGAAACTGAACGACAAGGATCCCGCGCGTCTGCCGGTTGAGGCAATTCTCACAGCCACGCGGCGGGGCGCCGATCTCACGAAACAACTCCTCGCCTTTGCGCAGAAGGGTTTGATATCTCCCAGAGTCGTTGACGTCAACAAAGCCATTGAGGGAATGGAAGGAGTCCTCCATAGGATAGTCGGTGATCACCTGAAACTGGATATCTTCCCCTTGAAAGGGCTCTGGAACGTCAAGATTGATCCCACTCATCTGGACCAAATGCTCGTGAATCTCGCTTCGAACGCCAGGGACGCGATAACCGGTGATACCGGGATGATCGAAATCAAGACTTCGAATGTCGTCGCGGACGAACCCTTCGTGCGCAAGCATGTCGGCTTCACTCCGGGTGAATATGTAATGATAACATTCTCCGACACGGGGAGGGGGATGGACAGGAAGACACAGGAGCGTATCTTCGAACCCTTCTTCACGACGAAGCCGAACGGCAACGCCTCCGGGCTCGGCCTCGCGACGGTGTACGGAATAATCAAGCGGAACAACGGTGCCATCACCGTCAGGAGCGCTCCGGGCGAGGGAACGACGTTCTGTATCTACCTGCCGCGTTTCGACAAGGCGGAACCCGAACCAACTGAAGAAGCGATTTCGCTGGAAACTCTCCAGTCGAACGAGACCGTTCTCCTTGTTGAAGACCAGGCCGACCTTCTCGAACTGGTGAAGGAAAACCTGGAAGAATACGGATACAAAGTTATGACGGCTCTCGAAGCCGAAGAAGCCCTTGTCTTCTGCGAGGCGTATCCCGAGAAGATAGACATCCTTGTCACGGATGTGATCATGCCCGGTATGAGCGGGAAGGAATTGAGCGAGAAGGTGATGAGCCTGAGGCCCGGGATTAAGGCTCTCTTCATGTCGGGGTACAGTGCGAACGCGCTGGCACCGGAGGGAATCCTCGGTAACGGAATTGAATTTCTCCAGAAGCCCTTTACCGCCTATGAGCTCGCGAAGAAAGTTCACCAAGTCCTCTACCCCTGAGCCAGCTGCGGTGGTTCTGCCGCGTTGATCACATTTCTTCCCCCGTCGGTGGCGCTCCCCAATTCATCCTATCTTCATCGTACCTGTATGAATTGATTCAACAAATAGAAGCGGTATGATGTGCGCGGAAATGATGCGATTTGAGCTCCGGACGGAAGAGGATTGTTGAAACCGGAGACTGACGGCGGTTCTGAAATCGCGGCGAGCTTTTGTGCCCAATTCCGTGACGATTCGTCTATTACTTGATATCGCTCAAAAACCAAAACCTAGGAGAGGTAAAATGAAGAACCTTGCGCTAGCTCTGAGTGTCATGTTCCTCTTCGGCATGTGCGTTCCTTCGAACGCGCAGTCCATGAAGCCGGAGTATAAGGTAGTGAATAAGATCCACCTGCCGGGTGAGACGTGGTGGGACTACCCGTCGATCGATGCCTCGACGGGGAGGCTGTTTATTTCACGCGGTACGATGGTCCAGGTCGTGGACGTCAGGGACGGCAAATTGGTGGGAACGATACCTAATACGGAAGGGGTGCATGGGATCGCGATTGCCCAGGAGCTGAATAAAGGGTTTACCAGCGACGGTGCGGATTCGTCCGTTACGGTTTTTAACCTGAAGACATTGAAAGTGATAACGAAGATACCGGTTACCGGCAGAGGACCTGACGCTATCCTCTATGACCCGTTCACACACCGTGTCTTCACCTGCAACGGCGGGACATCGAACTCGACGGTGATCGATGCAAGGACAGACAAGGTGATTGGCACGATAGAGTTGTCGGGGAGGCCGGAGTTTTCGGCCACGGATGGACAAGGCAGAATCTATATCAACATCGAAGACAAGAGCCTTATCGATGAAATCAATCCTAAAACGATGAAGATCGAGAACGTCTGGCCGATTGCCCCCGGCGAACATCCGAGCGGGCTGGCAATCGATCCCATGAACCACGTCCTCTTCTCAGTCTGCCACAATAAATTGATGGTGGTGATGAACGCCCTGGACGGCAAGGTGATCACGACGCTTCCAATCGACGAACGAGTAGACGGCGCGGCGTACGATCCGGTGCTGCAGCGCGCATACAGCTCTAACGGCGAGGGGACACTGACAATCGTCCAGAGAGAAGGGAAGGATTCCTACAAAGTGTTGGAGGTCCTCCCGACCCAGGTGGGCGCAAGGACCATTGCCTTGGACACAAAGACTCACCGGCTCTATCTTCCGACGGCCGAGTTCAATCCCCGTCCCGAGCCGACCGCGGCTAACCCTCACCCGCGTCCGACAATGAAGGAAAATTCCTTCGTCGTTCTCGAAGTCGCCCCGGTGAAGTAAGGACAACTCCCTCTCAATATTATCAGCTGAAAAATGCCGGCCGGATGGCCGGCTTTTTTTACGCTCGTCCACGCGGAATGGTGATCTCGGGCGGATAATGGGACACTTTGGAATGCCCGATGTCGGTTTAGAATGTCCTTCTCCGGAAAAAGAACTAATCTCTCGCAAAGTCGCAAAGCGCGCTAAGAATGAAACAGATTATCCTTTATTTTTGCCCACTCAGTGTCTCCGCGAGATCAGAGAAGTCCGCCGCACACAAGCGGCAATAATTGAAAAATGAAGCGGGGTTCGATAACTTTGATCCAATCGGTAATATTGGCAAGTCCAATCAGGAAAGGATCCGCATGGCAAAGAGAGATGTGCAGGCTAACCGGACAAAAACGGCCCGTCAAATTGAGATACTGTCTCTCGTCGAGAAGGAGCCCGCTGTTTACGCTGCCGCCGACCTCTGCGAGATGTTCAACGTGGAGACAGCGACGCTCCATCGTGATCTGCGCGACCTGCGCGAGATGGGCTTCGACATACACAGCTCGAAGAACAAACTCGCTCTCCTGAAGAGCTTGTCCGACAAAGACTACCGGACGCTTCTTTCGGTTTACCTGACATCTGTCAGCGGTATAATCAGTTTTCCAAAAAACATATCTCTGACTGTGAAGCAGCTGGAAGGAAAGACGCTCGAAGTGTTCACGGTGCTGGTCGGTGCTATAGAGATGCGGGACAAAATCCGGATCAGCTACGTTCGGAACCAGGATTCACGCCTTCTTAAATACACGCTTGAGCCGTACGACATTATCCCCGGCAACCGCGACTGGCGGCTCATCGCGATGTCGGACGGTATTTTCAAGCAGTTCATCATCGGGGGAATAAAGGGGATCGAGAGAACGGGTGAGAGGTTCGCGCGCAAGCCCGAATATTCGGCGGATGATTATTACGCTCGGAGCTTCGGCTTCTTCAGCGGAACCAACGTGTTCGATGTCGCGCTCGAATTCGGGAAGAAGGTCGCGGAGGTTATCGGCAACCGCACATGGAGCGAGGAGCAGGAACTCACGAAGAACGATGATGGAAGCGTGGTACTGAAGATGAAAGTGAACTCCATCGAAGAGGTCGGAAGCTGGGTGCTGTCATGGGGCGGGGAAGTTAAGGTACTAAAGCCAGCTAAGCTTCGCGAGTACGTTGTTGCGAAGGCGAAGGGAATTATTGAGAGGAACGACAGGTAGGAACAAGAGGGAAGCGGTAGGTAGTAAGAAGTAAGAAGGAAGAAATCAGAAGTAAGAAATAAGAAAGAATAAATAAGAAACCAGAAGTAAGGAACGCGAAAGAAAAAATCCTGTCAAGGCCGCGTAAGTAACTCCGTCATAAGTCTTCCAACCACTCCACAGTTCCATTATTCCATCTCGTCTTTCCCGCATCCATGGCAATGGCCGCTGAATATTATCATTCGATGATACGATTTCTCCTGTGGTGCGGGGTTATATATACATCGCAAAAAGGAGAGAACACGAATGACAGGATATTCAGGAATCATCCACGACATTATCAGACGCGGCACTGACGCCTACCAGGTCACGCTCGGTATTTACCCCCGCGAAGATGGCGAAAACAGGCATTCCGAGGCCATTTACCCCGATGCGGGTCAACTTCTACTCTACAGAGCCGATATAGTTATTGATGACAACCGGACTATCCTGTTTCCGGATCGAGAGCTGGACAAATGCATGGACACGTTCTTCCGTTCGGGCGATCAAGGTTCTCCCGCCGAAGGGTTGGAGAAGGAGTGGATGGTCGGCAGAATCGCCGACCGTATCTGCCGGGAGTTGCGCGAACTCCTGCTTGAACGCGGCACGGTAAAACTGACATGAAATCCACCGAACGATTCAAGTGAACAAGCGACTCACAAACGACAGGAGAAAACGCACGATGGACAACTATCAAGGAGTAGTACAGAACATAGTGATGATCGGGGACGGGGAGTACCGCGTCACGTTTCGGGCTTACAGTGAGAACGACCTCGACACGGGACTCTGGGAGAACGAAGACGTTCCCTTCGAGCTCTATTCGCTGATCGCCAGGCGCAAGGAAGAAGAGTACGCTTTCATACCGGAGGGGCGCCTGACCGACTGCATCAGTGTGCTGCGAGAGAACAGTTCTGTGGAGACCGTTCCACAGGATGATGTCGATAAATGGAAGATCGGAGCTGTGGCAAACGATATAGTGTCGTCGCTTGCGGACAGCGGAATGTTTACGCCGTGGAGTGCGGAAGAGGAGAATTAGCTCATAGCTGATAGCTCATAGCTTATCGCGAGTTTGTCGATCTGAGATGGGGACCCGCGGCTTACTTCAACGTGAGCCGCGCGTGAACACTGGGGGAACAACCTGTTTCTTGAAACTCACACCGGCGGGGTTATATATTCCACATCGAGAATCACTCCTTTTCACAATCCACCGGGAACTGAAATCTGATTCTGGGAAATAACCGACACAAACTTATCCTATGTAAGGACACATGACCACCTTCCTCTCAAATCTTGTGATTGAAATTATCAGGTATCTCGGCTATCCCGGCGTTTTTCTGTTGATGACGCTGGAGAGCGTGAATATTCCAATCCCTTCGGAAGTCATCATGCCATTCTCCGGATTCCTGGCGCTCCAGGGGACTTTTAACTTCTGGGCAGTCGCGGCTGCAGGAACTCTCGGCAATGTAGCTGGTTCGCTTCTGTCATATTTCCTGGCGGAGTGGATATTACGGATACGAGGGAAATACAAACTTCTCGGAGTGATCCTTACGGAGAAACATCTTCAGAAGACGAACGAATGGTTCGTGAAATATGGCTCTTATTCGATTTTCTTCGGAAGGGTAGTCCCGGTTGTGAGGACTTTCATATCGCTCCCCGCCGGGATCGGGAAAATGAACGTCGCGAAATTCACTTACCTGACTCTCCTTGGATCGCTCATCTGGTCGGTCTTCCTGACATATATTGGATTCTTCCTGGGGAGCAACTGGGACACGATCGGGCACTACTTCAGGAAGGCGGACTACGCTATTGTGGCTCTCGCCGCGGTTACCGTAGTTTACCTGCTTCTGAAGAGGAAGAAAAAGTAGGGGGCGTTCCGGAAATGCCGGTCTGCTGTGATTCCGCTCAGAACCGGTATGAGAGACTCAGGCCGGCAGGATACAGTGTAGGGGACAGACTCAGTCCGGATGAAGATTCCCGGTGGGCTTCGACGCCCGTGTAAACGCTCCTGAAGTAACTACCGACTGACGAGCCGATCGTATAAGATATGAGCGCCCCCGCGACTGCATCGGAGAACCAATGCATACCCCCACGGTTGTGAGCCGAAACTGCCGCCATCGTGTAACCGACGATTCCATATCCCGCTATCTTCAGCCATGTGCTATGCGGGTAGTAACTCGTGAGCGCGGAAACGACGGCCATGCTCGCGACCGTATGGCCTGAAGGCCAGCCCCAAAATATTCCGCCCCTCAGAAACCCGAACCTAAAGGTCTCGCTCAATGCTTCCATGTTGGAGTGATATTGCCATCTGGGTCCCGGCCGTCCCGTGAAGGCTTTAAGCGCGGAATTGTAGACGACGGCGATGAGACTGGCCTGGATGACGGCAAACGATGCTCCCAGCACTTCGTTATTCCTGACAAGCTCGGCATATGCGAGCAATCCTCCGCCGACAATGAAAGGGAGATCTTGTCCGGTGTAGTTTACGGCGTTTGACCAGCCGGTGTATTGCGGATGCGTGTTGAAGAAGTGTTCCACATTGTAGTCGACGTCCGTGGGAACGAGTACCGCTGTGGCCCCGACGGCGCCTAACTGGAGGTAGAGATTGCGCCCTTTGAAGATGTGGAGAAAATTATTACCGATGTTCCCGAACAAGTTGAGGCCGCCGGCGGGCTTCGGCGAATCATCCTGGGCCGCCAATTGTACCGGAGAGTAATTCCCGGCTAGCAAGGGCGTTTGATAGACGCCGCCGATCAAATTCCCGCGCGGCATGTTATCGAAGGACAGGCTATCCCGGCGGACACTCTGGGCTTTCCCACGCATGGGGAGAACAAGTGAAGCGATTATCAGGAAATAGAACAGGCGAAAGTCCTTCGGTTGCATCTCTTTATCCTCTACAGTTAATCTCAATAATGATTTGGGGCCTCAATTGGTTCCCGTCCGATCGGAAATATCTGAGTTGAATATGAAGGGGCAGAATCTTCATATTTGGCTGTATGCGGCGGGGCTTAGCGCAACTGGAACTGAATATGGTCCCGGCGCCGTGCAGATCGATGACGGAGGGCCGCGCGGAAATGCCTCTCTGTGAATTCTCACCCAGCCAGGAGTTTTGATGAAGAGAATAGCCGTACTTACAAGCGGGGGCGATGCCCCGGGGATGAATGCCGCAATTCGCTCGGTGGTCCGTGTCGGCATCGAAACAGAGATGGAAGTGTTCGGTGTGAGGCACGGATATGCCGGGCTTGTGGGAGGGAGTCTCGTCCAGCTCCGCGCGCGCGATGTGAGCGGGATACTTGATAAGGGCGGCTCATTTCTTCAGAGCGCACGGTGTGCCGAATTCAAAACGGAAGAGGGGCAGATGAAGGCGCTTCACGTCCTTCGTGAGAACGGGGTCGAGGGCCTCGTGGTTATAGGAGGCAATGGCTCTCAAACCGGCTCTTACGCTCTGTCCAGGCGCGGATTTCCCGTAGTGGGCATCGCGTCTACAATCGACAATGATCTCTACGGCTCCGAAATCACGATCGGTGTCGATACGGCTCTCAACGTAATTCTCGAGGCGATCGATAGATTGAAGGTGACGGCGTCGTCTCACGAACGCGCGTTCGTCATCGAGGTGATGGGGCGCGACTGCGGCTACCTCGCGTTGATGGCCGGAATTGCCGGCGGTGCGGAGGCGGTTATTATTCCCGAAGTGGAGACCGATCCCGAAGTCGTGGCCGATGAAATCCGTTCCGCCTACGAGCGCGGAAAAAGCCACGCTCTCGTTGTTGTCGCCGAAGGGGCGAAGTACAATGCGACGAAGCTGGAGTCCTATTTCAAAGAGAACCAGGAGCGGCTCGGTTTTGATTTGAGAGTCACGATTCTCGGCCACGTGCAGCGGGGTGGCACTCCCAGCGCCTTTGACCGGATATTGGCATCGCGGTTCGGTGAGGCGGCAGTCCATGCTCTCAGCGACGGAGAAACGGGGGTGTTGATAGGTCTGATAAGCGACAAGATCGCCAGGACGCCTCTCGAGCAAGTGAACTCTCATAAAAAGAAACTCGACCCGTGCGTTGTGAATCTGGCGAAGGTCTTGGCCAAATAGTTATGAGTACCTCCTTCATCCCGGAAGCCGGCCTTATATGACAGGGCTTCGGGCTAGTCACACTCTGGCGTACATGTTTGGAAATTCGGTAGTGGCTCAATTTGTAAGAAATATCTCGCAAAGACGCAAAGCTCGCAAAGAAAGGGATGAAATTGTTTCCCCTTTGCGGTCGTTGCGGCTTTGCGAGAGAAAAAATCCTCAAACTGAGCCAGTACCGGAAATACGGATTCCTTGCTTATTTTTAAGTCGATTCTGTCGCTTATGCCACTCTACATTGACACCTGGCCGGTAAGAGGTTGAAGCCTCACATGTCCGACCGAAAGCACACTCAGCTGGAATACAGCTATCACAGTGCCACCCCTCTGAAGAATTTTCTCCGGATATTCGACGGGCAGCAGCGGAAGCTCGCATTGGCCGTACTACTCTTCGCAATCAAGAACTCGCCCGTCTGGATCCTGCCGATAATCATCGCGCGGATGATAAACATAATCAGCGATACCACAAAGTACTCCATACACGACCTGTGGGTCGTCGGAGCGGTCTTCTTTGTAATCATACTCCAGAATATTCCGACACACACACTTTACGTGAAGGTGTTCAGCAGCGCGCTGAATACGATGCAGCTCAACGTGAGATCTTCCATCGCGCGGCGCTTACAGGAACTGTCCATTTCCTTTCACGATAATTTCCAATCGGGAAGACTTCAGTCGAAGGTCCTCCGTGATGTCGAGACACTGGAGATTCTCTCGCGCAATATCATGAACTCCGTTGTGCCGGCGATCCTGACAATCATAGTCGCTTTCTCAGTTACAGTATTCAAGCAACCGTTGGTGGCGCTATTCTACATAATATCCGTGCCTGTTTCCTCGAGCCTGGTATTCCTGTTTTCAAAGAAGATGACCGCCCGTAACAAAGAATACCGCACAGAAATGGAATCGCTTTCGGCGAGCGTCGTCGAGATGATCCAGATGATTCCCATTACCCGCGCGCACGGAGTGGAAGATGCCGAATTGTCGAAAATGGATTCGCGGCTCGAGAGGGTGAAAGAAAAGGGAATCAGGCTGGAGGTCATCGGGGCATTGTTCGGCGGCAGTTCCTGGACAACCTTTCAGATATTCATGCTCGGCTGTCTTATGTTTACATCGATCCTCGCGTTCAGGAAGGTGATAAGCGTCGGTGATGTTGTGCTGTTCCAGAGTTTCTTCGCTATGATAGTCGGCGCGGTCAATCTCATACTCAACTCTTACCCTGACCTGGCGAGGGGATTCGAATCGATTAGATCGATAGGCGAGATACTCGAATCTCCGGACATAGAGCATAATGAAGGGAAGAGCAAAGTAACCTCCGTGGCGGGCCATTTCGTGTTCGAGAATGTTGGCTACGCGTATCCCGCCAGGTCAGATGAAGCTGCTCCCCACCGGGCTCTGAGTGATATCAGTCTTGAAATTCGATCCGGAGAATCTGTGGCGTTTGTCGGAGAATCGGGTTCTGGCAAGTCGACACTTATGAGTCTTGTCATGGGTTTCAGACGTCCGACGGAAGGCCGGATTCTCCTCGACGGCGTGGATATGCAGGCCATGGACCTGAGGCAATACAGGAGGTTCCTTGCTGTCGTGCCTCAGACAACTATTCTCTTCAGCGGGTCGGTCCGCGAGAATATCGCCTATGGACTCAACAAGGTAGACGACAGCCGTCTTTGGGAGATTCTCGAATCCGCGAACGCGGCGGAATTCGTCCGCAAGCTGCCCAAAAGGTTGGATACTCCTCTCGGAGAACTCGGGACGAGGCTCTCGGGAGGCCAACGGCAGAGGATTGCCATCGCGAGAGCATTGATAAGGGATCCGCGGGTGATAGTGCTTGATGAAGCGACATCGGCGCTGGATGTAGTTTCGGAATCTCTGATCCAGGAGGCGATCCAGCGGCTCATCAAGGGAAGGACGACATTTATCGTCGCCCATAGGTTGTCGACCATAAGAAATGCCGACCGCATAGCGGTGCTGAAAAACGGTGTGTGCGTTGAAGTGGGGACTCATGATGAACTCATGAACGCGAAGGGCGAATTCTATACCTACAAACTTCTGCAGCAATAAAGATTCATCCGATGATAGAAAGGTCCTGAGATGAGGTGTTTCAACAGCTTATTTTTCCCGTTCATGATGTGCACGCTTTCTCTCCTCCCCGACGGTTACGCCCAGCAGCAGGTAATCCCTCTGTATTCGGGGCGCGTGCCGAATTCCAAGGAAGTCAACATGCATGAGGTGATCGAAAAGAACTGGGGTGTGAACACTGTCAGGAACGTGACCGACCCTTCGATGTCCGTCTATCTTCCAGATCGTGGACAGTCTGCCGGCTCTGGAGTGATAATATTTCCCGGGGGAGGCTATTACGCGGAAGCTTACGAGATCGAAGGGACGCAGATTGCCGAAGCTCTTGTCAAACACGGGATAGCGGCGTTTGTGGTAAGGTACAGGCTGCCGGCTGATTCCACGATGGTCGACAAAACCATCGGTCCTCTGCAGGACGCCCAGCAGGCGATAAAACTTGTGAGAGAGCACGCCGGGTCATGGGGAATCGACCCGGGCAAGATCGGGGTCATGGGCTTTTCCGCCGGTGGACATTTAGCGTCGACTACCGGAACGCATTTTGAGAAGGCGTTCATCCCGGACAAAGAAGGCATAAGCCTGCGGCCGGATTTCATGGTGCTTGTCTATCCCGTGATCAGCATGACGGACAAGCTGGCTCATATGGGTTCCAGAAACCTCCTCCTCGGAGAGCATCCCTCCGATTCCCTCATAGATTTCTTTTCGGGGGAGATGAATGTCACCGAGAATACGCCGCCGACTTTCCTGATCCAGGCGGAAGACGATAAGACCGTGGACCCGGACAACAGCATTGAGTTCTTCGAAGCGCTTCGTCACCACAACGTGCCCTCGGAGCTTGTGATAATTCCGAAAGGGGAACACGGATTCGCGGCCAGAATACCGCCGGAGAAATGGATGCAGCCGCTGTTCAGCTGGATGCGGGACAACGACTGGATGAAATAGGAGGGATTGGCATATGAGTAGCAGAGTTGCGGCTCTCAAGCCGGTATTTATCCTCGCGATGGTACTGGCATGCGGCGCATCGGAAGCCCGGCCGGCTATACCGGATTCAATTCTACACAAACCATGGAAGGCTTATTGGATAGAAGTTCCGGACGAATCCCAGGACGCCTACGGAGTGTATCTTTTCAGAAAGGGCTTTGATCTTCAGAGACCTCCGTCTTCGTTTTTCGTTCATGTGTCGGCAGATAACCGTTACAAGTTGTTCGTCAATGGGAACCTTGTCTCGCTCGGCCCGGCGCGCAGCGACATCCTGCACTGGAGATATGAAACGGTCGATATCGCACGGTACCTGACTGAAGGGAGGAACGTCATCGCCGCAATAGTCTGGAACGACGGGGGAATGAGGCCCGAAGCCCAGATTTCGTACCGCACCGGGTTCATTCTGCAGGGTGACGCCTCCACTGAGGAGATCGTGAACACGAATAGTTCGTGGAAATCTATCAGGGATATAGGATACCGCCAGCTTGCCCCCGACGTCATCGGTTATTACGCGGCGAGCCCCGGCGAATTCCTCGACATGAACGGGCATGAACGCGGGTGGAGAGAAGTCGGCTACGACGATTCTTCGTGGGAAAGCGCCGTGGAATTGTTCCACGGAATGCCGAAGGGTGTTTTCACCTACGACCCCGGCTGGATGCTGGTGCCGTCCGATATTCCGCCGATGGAGTTGAAGACGGAACGCATACCGAAAGTGCGCGAGGCTGTTGGCGTGGAGGTCCCGGACTCGTTTACCGCCGGCAAGTCTCCTCTTGTCGTCCCCGCCAACACCGTGGCGAGGATTTTGCTCGATCAGACTCATCTGACGGATGCTTATGTCACGGCAGCCTTCAGCGGTGGGAAGGGTGCGGCAATTTCATTGAGGTACGCGGAGGCGCTCTACTCCGAGACGCGGAATGATTCGACGTCGCCGGTCCGCTTTTACAAAGGCAACAGGAACGATATCTCCGGCAAAGTGTTCGTGGGACTGGAAGACAGCGTCGTCTCCGACGGCAGTGTCGGCCAGTCTTTCACTTCGCTCTGGTGGAGGGCGTACCGGTACATTCAGGTGGATGTGGAAACCAGGGATGAGCCGCTTACAATCGCCGATATATACGGAACATACACAGGTTATCCTTTCCGGCTGAACGCCCGGTTCGAGAGTTCCGAGCCTGGCCTGCAGGAGATTCTGAAAGTGGGGTGGCAAACGGCGCGGCTTTGCGCGTTCGAGACATATATGGATTGTCCATATTACGAGCAGCTGCAATACGTGGGTGACACGCGGATCCAGGCGCTCGTCTCATACTTCAACAGCGGAGACAGTCGCCTCGCGCGGAACGCTATTGAGCTCCTCGACGACTCGCGAATTCCCGCGGGACTGACTCAGAGCCGGTACCCGACGGTCACAACCCAGCTGATCCCTCCCTTCTCCCTTTGGTGGATCGGTATGCTGCATGACTACTGGATGTACACGCCCGACAGTCAGTTTGTGAAGAGCATGCTCCCGGGAGAAAGACAGGTGCTTCAGTTCTTTCACCGTTATCAGAAGAAAGACGGGTCGCTCAAGAATACTCCTTACTGGGTCTTCACCGATTGGGTGGAAGGGGCGGGTTGGAGCGACGGTATGCCGCCGGTAGGGCGGGACGGGAGTTCTTCCATTTTGGACATGCAGCTGCTGCGGGCGTGTGAACTTGCCGTCCAAATGGAAAGCAGGTTGGGAATGGAAGAATACGCCCGGATATATCGGGCACGTGCCGAACAATTGAAGAAAACAATTCGCGAAGAATACTGGGACGGTTCCAGGCAGGAATTCGCGGATACACGGGGTAAGAGCTCTTTCTCGCAGCATGCGAACGCCCTGGCGATACTTTCGGATGTGGTCTCCGCGAATGAGGCTGACGCCCTGGGAAAGAGAATCATTGCCGATACCTCGTTGACACAGGCGACCATCTATTTCAAGTATTACGTGTACCGCGCGTTAGTCAAGGCGGGACTTGGAGACGGGTACCTCGATTGGCTCGGAGTATGGAGAGAGAATCTGAAATACGGGATGACGACGTGGGGAGAAATTTCCGACCTGAAGTACACCCGTTCAGATTGTCACGCATGGGGGGCGAGCCCGAACATTGAGTTCTACCGTACAGTTCTCGGTATCGACAGCTACGCGCCGGGATTCAGAAAGATAAAGATTGTCCCTCACCTCGGGTCTCTGACAAGCGCGGTAGGAACGATCCCGCATCCGGACGGGAAGATATCGGTGAGCTATAGGCGAGAGAAAGGGATATGGGAAATAAGAATCGAATTGCCCGCAAAAACATCAGGCTATCTCATCTGGAAAGGAATCAGGTACGGCCTGTCTTCAGGTGAGAATCACTTTACGATTTAGAAGAGAGAAGACCTCCGTCCTGAAACCGGACGGCCCCGCGTCCCGGGACTACTTGTTTGCCAGTAGTCCGTAGAACTGGGAAGTATTATACTGGTGTCCGTTGAAGAAGAAGCCGGTCGGATCCAGGTGGACGCCGTTCTTTCTCACCTCATAGTGGAGATGCGGTCCGGTTGAAAGCCCGGTGTCTCCGCTGAGGGCGATGACCTGTCCACGCTTGACCTTCTGTCCCTCTTTCACCAGAAACTTCGACAAGTGTCCGAAGAGCGTCGAATATCCGAAACCATTATCGATCTCCACGACGTTCCCGTATCCTCCGCGCCGACCGACATAGATGACAGTGCCGTCACCGGTCGCGTGCACGGAAGTGCCGACCTGGGCCTCAAGGTCTATCCCTTCATGCATGAGGAGAATATGGAGAATCGGATGGAACCTCATCCCAAAGCCGTCCGTAATGATGCCGCCGCGTATGGGATCTATGGCGGGGATATGCCGGAAGAGCTGCTGATTCCTTTTATACTTTGAGAGGATATCCGCATAGCTCTCTTCCTGAAGCTTTGCCTGCCTGTCCAGAATCTCGAGAGTCTTTGTCGCCCCCGCTATAAGTTTGTTCGCGCCCGGAGATACTCCGAAATCTCTGTTCTCGGCAACGCCTCCGACAGAAACTCTCTTCACGTCAGGCGAAAGCTGCGGAAGATTTACGGAAGTTCTCAACTGATCGTCGCTGGTGCCGAGTTCCTTCATGACCATGGCAAAATTGTCCAGCCTGCGATTGAGCGAGCCGAGCTGGGCCTTCAGGACGCTGTTCTCCTTTGCAATGCTGTCGGCGCGTAATGCCTGGAGCCCGAGCGGGTCGATGCCGAAATAGCCGCATATCATCGTCGCAAATGAGGAGACAACAAATATGGCGAGAGTTACCAACGCGAGCCGGGACCACCTTATCGGCTCATAGATCATGTGGGATTTCGAGAAATAGTATATCTTTGCCATTGGCTCTCCTACCGTAATCGGACAATCAGCGTGCCGTCTTTAGCTCCAGGCCGGACCTTCTCCGGAGGCGGCCTCAAACGGCCTTACGGAGCTTTTTCAGCGGTACGCTGGTGGTACTTCTCAATTCTAATTTCCGGCGATTTGTAATATTTACCAAGAGGTGGTAATTGTTACCTTGACGACGCCGGTCTGCAAAAATATGTCAAATCGCACTGGATCCACGATATTCAATCTCCATGTGCTTCGGACGCATTTAGAAGTTACACCGGCGCGAATACAAGCACAACCCCCATTTTTTCTCGTGTCTTGTAAATCACATCGGCGGTCATGAAGGGAATCTGAAATCTGTTTCCTGTCTACCTCTCGTACTAATGATCTGCAGCAGAGACAAATCCGGACTCCCTTGTTACGATTCCGACACAAAACGGGTACGATTTCTTCACAAATGTCCCCGACATGCTCAGCTTATGAACCCTCCGCTGCTTGTTTCCGAACTTCTCGTCATGCAACTTTGTTGTGCCGGTTCAATCTCAAATTATTGTCAGGGAGACGAGAATTGAAGGCTGGAATGCCCA
Source organism: uncultured Bacteroidota bacterium (assembly GCA_963806435.1). Taxonomy (GTDB): domain Bacteria; phylum Bacteroidota; class Ignavibacteria; order Kryptoniales; family JAKASW01; genus JAKASW01. The sequence continues at coordinate 20,152 of CAWEBD010000058.1, read as the reverse complement.
CGACCAGATTTGCGCCCGCGGAACGCGAGCCGCTTGAAAATGTCGAGATCGACTCGAGGTTATTCTCCGAAGGTACTCTGCTCCGCCCGATAGTGGACGGCGTCCCCAACCCGGTTGTAATCCTGAACCGTTGCAGACAGATAGTGTTTGCCAACGAAGCGACTCGTCGTTTCGTTGGGCCGGAGATGTCTCCCCTGGGGATGCGGCCCGGTGAGGCGCTCGGGTGCGCGCATTCGACGGAGACCGAAGGCGGCTGCGGGACAACCGAATTCTGCAGCACGTGCGGCGCCGTCAGGGCCATTCTCACGGCACAGAAGGGAAGGTCTGATGTGCAGGAGTGCAGGATAACACGGACCGATCAACAGGAGCCGCTCGACGTTCGGGTTTGGACAATCCCGCTGCCGCTGGATCTCCGGCAGTTCACGGTCTTCTCGATGGCGGACATCAGCAATGAAAAGAGGAGGTATGCCCTCCAGCGGACATTCTTTCACGATGTCCTGAACGTTGTCGGTGGGCTGCGTGCCTACGCGAAACTTCTCGATGCCGCGCCGGAAGACAGGTCCGGTGATTTCAGGAAGTCCATTGTCAAATTGAGCGAAGAAGTGTTGGAGGAAATCCAGGCGCAGAGAGACCTCGCACTGGCGGAGCATAATGAACTCCAGTTGCGGCTGGAGCCGGTCGAATCCATGAAGTGTCTTGAACGTGTGGTTGAACCCTACCAGATGCATGACGCTGCCAGGTCGAGAAACCTGGTCGTCCACCACGCAGCTGAAAAGATTGAGTTTCTTTCCGACAGAAGATTGATCCTGCGGGTGCTGGGCAATATGGCTAAGAACGCCCTCGAGGCTTCCGGGCCGGGCGATACCGTGACACTTTCGTGCGCGAGGGAGGGAAGGAGCGTCGCGTTCACCGTTCACAATCCATCGTTCATGCCGCGCGATGTTCAACTTCAGATATTCCAGCGCTCTTTCACCACAAAAGGGGAGGGCCGCGGCATCGGTACTTACAGCATGAAACTTCTCACTGAACGTTACATGCACGGAACAATTTCTTTCCGGACGTCGCCTGACGATGGGACTACGTTCAAGATAGCGTTACCCGCCGAAACTCCGGCGGATTTGGTTGCCGGGTGAACCGCGCGCCAGGCGAATACAGTCCGGGTGGCGGGGAAGATTTAATCTGAACAGATCAAAAGAAAGGGGAGAAACGTTCATATGAGACATGTCGTTAGTTACCTGTTGATTTTCGGTTGTTCCATTTTTCTTTTTGCCGCTTTCGGAGGGGTTCTATCCGGACCGCAGGCGGAACTCCCGGCGTATAAGAACCCGAAGCTCCCGGTTGAACAGAGAGTCGAGGACCTCCTGAAGAGAATGACTCTTGAGGAGAAGATAGCTTTGCTGGGCGGGACCGGGTTTACCACCCAGCCCATAGCGAGGCTGGGCATACCGGCGCTCAAGATGGACGATGGCCCGCTCGGAGTAAGGTGGGGAAAGTCCACCGCTTTCCCGGCCGGCACTTGCATGGCCGCGAGCTTTGACACCGCGATGATTTACCAGGTCGGGAGAGCGATCGCGGAGGAAGTGAAGGGGAAAGGGAGGGACGAGATCCTCGGCCCCTGCGTCAATATCGCGCGTGTCCCGATGGGCGGTCGAACGTTTGAAGCCTACGGTGAAGATCCGTACCTGGCCTCGCGAATGGCGGTGGGCTACATAGAAGGCGTGGAGAGCGAGGGAGTTGCCGCAACCGTGAAACACTATGCCGCGAACAACCAGGAATACGAGAGGATGTTCGTCGACGAAAAGATAAGCAAGCGCGCGCTGAACGAGATCTATCTCCCCGCTTTCAAGGCCTCCGTTGAAGAAGCTCACGTGCTCGCCGTGATGGCGGCATATAATAAAGTGAACGGCTACTACTGCACCGAGAACGATTACCTCCTGAACAAAAAGCTGAAGGACGACTGGGGATTCAAAGGGCTCGTCATGTCTGACTGGGGCGCTGTCCACAGCTCGATTCCCGTCGCGAACGGGGGGATGGACCTGGAAATGCCGACCGGGCAGTTCCTGAATGACAGCACTCTCATCCCCGCGATAAAATCCGGCGAGGTAAAAGAGAGCACTCTCGACGACAAGGTCCGCAGGATTCTCACAGTAATTTTTAAGCTTGGCTTGTTCGATCACACGCGGACTCCCGATTCCACGCTCGTCAACACACCTGAGCACCAACGGATCGCGTACCGCGCCGCCGTCGAGGGAATAGTCCTGCTGAAAAATGAGAACAATATCCTTCCTCTCAATTTGAAGAAGATCAAGTCCATTGCCGTCATTGGGCCGAACGCGGAAGTGGCGCGGACGACGGGCGGCGGGAGCGCGATGGTAGACCCGATCTACTCGGTCAGTCCCCTTGAAGCGCTCCGGAACAAGCTCGGCGGCAAGGTAGCGATAAACTATGCCCCCGGAGTCACATTCAGCGGAATGGTCACGCCGATCGACAGCTCGTATCTTTACCTCCCCGGCTCCGGGCCGACTGAACACGGCGCTTCCGCGGAATACTTCGACAACATGAAGCTCGCCGGGGAGCCGAAAGTAAGGAGGGTTGACGACAACATCAATTTCATCTGGAACGATAAGTCGCCGGCGGACGGCATACCGGCCGTCGGGTTTTCGGCCAGGTGGATGACGAGAGTGATGGTGCCCGTGTCGGGTGATTACACGCTGAAAGTCGTGAGCGACGACGGAGTCCGCGTTTACGTCGATGGAAAGCTTGTGATAGACAACTGGTCCAATCATGGTCCTGAAACGCGTGCTTACGGGCTCCACCTCGACAAGGGAAAATTCTACGATGTAAAGATAGAGTATTATCAGGATGGCGGCGGGGCGATGATCAGGCTCGGCCTGACGCGCGAAGAGAAGGACGCCGTTGGCATAGCGGTCGCGGCGGCGAAGAAGTCCGATGTAGCCATCCTGTTCGTCGGTACATCCGCGGAGTTCGAGACGGAGGGGAGAGACAGGGATGACCTGGCCCTTCCCGAGAAACAGGACGAGCTCATAAATGAAGTCTGCAAGGCCAACAAGCACACGATAGTCGTCATGATAACCGGCGCGCCCGTGCTGATGAACGGCTGGATAAATGAAGTGCCCGGCCTGGTCCAGGCCTGGTTCGGCGGTGATGAATCAGGGAACGCGATAGTCGACGTGCTTCTGGGAAAGTATGATCCGTCGGGAAGGCTCCCCATGACATTCCCCGTGAAGTGGTCAGACTGCTCGGCCTACAGTTCCTACAAACACCAGGACAGCGTCTCGGTTTACAGCGACGGCTTATTCGTCGGTTACAGGTGGTTTGACAAACATGATATCAAGCCGCTGTTCCCGTTCGGGTACGGACTGTCTTATACTAAATTCAACTACACCGGCCTCCGGATTACGTCGCTGGGGAATGAATACGATGTGACATTCAAAGTGCAGAACGTTGGGAAGGTAAACGGCGTAGAGATTCCTCAGCTCTACGTGCACGATCCCGATCCGGCAGCGGATTCGCCCGTGAAAGAGCTGAAGAAATTCGGCCGTATTTCGTTGAAACCCGGCGAGACGGCGTTTGTCAAATTCACGCTTCGAAAGGGTGACTTTGCCCACTATGACTCGGCGAAGGACAATTGGATCACGCATCCGGGAATGTATGAAGTCATGATCGGGAGCTCGAGCAGGGACATCAGGCTGCACGGCAGTCTGAAGTTCAGGTAAATTTCCGACTAACTCCCCCCTCTCTCCCCCTCTCTTTCTGAAAGAGAGGGGGACGGGCCGGCCGCCCGTTTCATTCCATCCTTCAAATGTCATTTGAACGTTGAGGGGGCTTGTTTAAGCTGCGTTGTCGAGGGCCCAATTGTAACTTTACAACGTATTTGTGGGAACCAGTGTGCCAGGGTGTCCTAATTAGACCACGTCCAAAATGAGAATCATGGTACGGAACAGTTGCAATTCTCTCCCGTACCCAATATTTTTGTCCAGAGTTTTTCGAAGAGCGTCCTTGCTGGTTAAAGGTAGAGCGATTGAAGGAAGTGGCCTTCTGAGTGGATAAGGACAAATCTGTAAAATCAAACGGCGATCTGTCTGTGAGAGAGATCGCGGACCGGTCGTTGCGTGCCGTCCTGAACGGGAAATGTGGGCAGGGCGAGGTGAACGACCTGGTCGGAGTGTGTCATGCGCTCGCGATTCCCTATTTGAGAAAACGGCTCAACGGGGACGTGATATTAAAGAAGACACTTGAGCTCGACACCAGGGATTTTGCTTTTGATTGTGTCGCGGACCTTTTCGCGTATGCCGACTCCGGGCAGTTTCCACACTTCCAGGCGTACTTCGCCGCCTATCCCGTCGAGCGGCTGTCGGAGGAAGAGACGCTCTCCCATCTTCGGAGGCTCGTCTTCTCGCATGTCAATCATGGTATCTTCCGGCTGTACAACGAGGTCGACCCATCGCTTGGAAAAGTCCTCCGGAACATCAAGCTGGCGCTTCAGCAGTTTCACGCTCTCATCTTAATCGAGCGTTTCGGTGTCCCATATCTCGCGCCTTCGGAAGGGGACCTCATGCTTCAATTCAGGAGTCTGGAACCTGACGAAATCGAGTCAGGCTTGAGAAGCTATCTTCGGGGCACGGAAAACATTCCCGTTATGTTAGGTAAACTGGCACTGTTCCTGCAGGAATGGCCAGAAGTTTCAAGGGTCGTGCCGCTCTCTCTGGTTGGGATGATATTCAGGTCGATCTACATGTCGCACAGTGAGAACGAAGAGCCGGCGGAAATTGTCGAAGAGAGAATGGAGATCGACGGGCTTGCGGAAATAATCCGGTCCGCTGTCAAAGAAACCAGGGAGAAAATGGCCGGTCAATATCTGAGAAAGAAACGAATTAATCCGGCACTTCTCGATACGTATTTCCTGGTGATCGAGAAAAGGCTGAACCTCACTTTTTCGGGAGACGGGAACGAAAAGGGGTTGCGCGAGCTCCTTAGAGAACGGCTTGACAAGATGACGAACACCGAATATAGAACAAGACACAGGAGCAGGCTGGAGTACCTTTCAAGGCTTACGGGTGAAGAGGTTGCCAGAAGGTTGAAGACCAGCTAGGTTTTCAGCAATGTGAGCGAAATGGAAGGATAATATATATTGTGAAGCATATAAATGAGCAGACACTGGAACTCCTGGTGTTGGGCGACATAAAGGCGAAGAAGCACGAGAGGCAGATAAGGAAACATCTCGCCGAATGTGTTGGGTGTGACAATTTATATGCTGAGATCAGGGACTATTATGAGAATGTCCGGCTCGAGGGGAACGATGTATCCCCGCCTTTACCCTCCATGGCCCAGAGGTCTCTTGTCAGGAAGCGGAACGAATTGGAGCCGTACTTTGCCGCGCCCGAGACCGAAGTGGTTTCGTACACTGAAGTTCAGGTCCCATCGGTATGGCGGCGTGTTGAAAAGTTCGGAAGACAACATCCGGCGGTTTCATCCGTTGGCGCAATATTTATGGTTGCAGGCCTGGCTCTACTTTTTAACCACCTCTCCCGCAGTGACGACAATCCAGGGTACTTCTATTTTGACGACACAAACCACCGCATCGAAGTGTTCAGTTCCAACAACAAGTTTTTATGGGGTGTGAACGCGCTGCATCTAGACCAGGCAAAATCAGAAGGTGAGTTGACGGGGACTTCATCTACTCTATTGGTGGATCTGAATAATGATCAACATGATGAGTTATTAACTACCGCCCAAATACCCCAGGCTTCAGGTCACGACTGGCTGAGAGTCTATAACAAGAGCGGCGAATTGCGTCATACATTCGAATTTCCGATGGTACCGGTAACTTTCAGAGGGGTTCATTACGACACTCCATTCGGTGCGCAAGACCTGCTCAAGCTTCAGATGGCCGATAAATCATGGAACATATTCTTGAGCCTTTCCAATGGCCGTTCACCTGGTATGTTGGCACGGCTTGATAACAAACTCAAGATTGTGGGGGAGTACTGGCACTTTGGCAACTTCAGGCCGTATCTTCTCTCAATGTGGGGAAGTCGGCCCGCTCAGATAGCGTTGGTCGGGGCAAACGACATAGGAGATATTTCGGGTGACAGACACCAGTTCCTTGCGATTATTGACCCCTATAAAATCGTTGGAGATGGAGAATCCTCAGCGACAAGAGGTTTCGGATATCCCGCATCGGGGGCGGAAGAGTATTATCTGCGGTTTCCTTGCACAGACTTGGAAAAAGCGGCGGGTGTATCGCTGGCCGGCATGATTGAGCATGACATGAACGATAGCGTATTTTATGTGGGTCTCAAAACAGACTTTAACATGGACAAGCACAATTCATTCGGATTTGATTTTGTGATCGATAGAAGGAATATGAGCATTAGGGAAGTCAAGTTCATCAGCCCGGCTGAGGATACTTACGCGAAGCTGAAACGAGAGGGTAGGCTCCACGGCACCCTTGACAAGAAGTACCTTGAGAACTTGAAGAACGGTGTCAGGTATTGGAACGGAAGTGCATGGGTGAAGACGCCGATGAAGACAGAGCACGAAGCGATAGCAGCCAACTAGTTGTTTGTTGAAAGTATGGCGCCTCGCGCCAAGACGGAAATAGTTTGAGAGTCCTTTTCTCTTCTTGCCGGCCGCCTGAGCAGTTCAAAACCCGAACTTATAGCTTATTCCGATTGCGGGGACGATGCCAAGGAGCTGCATCGGTTCGAGCTTTAGATTACCCTGGGCGTCGTGGGTGTACTGTTAAGACCAGACATTCTTTCTGTCGAGAATGTTTGTGACGTCTATGTTGAGCTGTAGGGGGCTGTCCATGAACGTGAAGGTCTTCGTGATTCTCGCGTCGACTCGTTCACAGCAGGAGGCGTATTCGCCTCTGGCCAACAGCAATCCCGAGAGTGATGAATAGAGCTCTTATCCCGCCGACCGAAGGATGGATTCCCCGCCCAATAATATTCTTATGTCGGTGCCGCGATACGCGGCATCCCGCATCATTTAAAAGATATGATGTCGGAGCGGGAGATGGCGCACCGCGTGACGCGGTATCAGCGGCAAGGCGCCACTTCGTCGGCGTGTAAGGCGCGCCTCCTCAGAATGACAATTTGAGTCATTGTGGTTGTCTCTTGAGTTGTTCGTTGCCCCAGGAACGACGCGGAAAACACATGGTTGTCATTCTGAAAGAGTCCGACCGCTTTGCGGGCGGACGACTGAAGTCATGCCACGGGCGGATTCGCCTCCGGCGAAGATCCTTTCCGAGGCTATTGGTGAGGAACGCCCGTCGTGGCGTCAGGATGGATCCTTCGTCACGCCATGCGTGACTCAGGATGACAATTTGTGTTGTTGCGGTAGATCGTTGAATTTTCAAATGCGTTTGGAGTCACTCACGAAATGACTCACTTGTCATCCTGAAAGAGTCCGTCCGCTTTACGGGCTGGCGACTGAAGTCACGCCACAGGCGGATTCGCCTCCGGCGAAAATCCATTCCGAGGCTATTGGTGAGGGACGCCCGTCGTGGCGTCCAGATGGATTTCCCGCCCAATAATATTTTTATGTCGGTGCCGCGATACGCGGCATCCCGCATCATTTAAAAGATATGATGTCGGAGCGGGAGATGGCGCACCGCGTGGCGCGGTATCGGCGACAAGGCGCCACTTCGTCGGCCCGCATGGCGCCCCTCCTCAGAATGGCATTGTTCGTTGTTGTAATCGATCCTTGGCTTCCATGTCACCTTCAGGATGACGCGAAAGGTCCACGGTCCGGTCTTCCTTTGAGCTTAACGCCCCCGGTGGTTATATTTCTCCGTGGTTCGGCCGGAGCGGCTGACAAATTGCCGCCGCAACCGGCCGTGCGCTCAATCTCCACCGTCTCTCAGTCGAACCAAACCTGTGAGGACCACCGCCACGAAAGCCGCTCTGTTGGGGGTCGCAATTGCTGCCGCTGTGGTGTTGCTCGCCTCTACCGCGAAAGCCGCCCACCCTTACCTCTCAAACCTCCACGCTACGAAAGACTCTCCCATCTATACCACCTACGCCGCCGCGATGCAGCGCTCGGAATTCACTCTCGATGTCGGCTACCACATGGTCTTCTACGATTCTTCAAGAGGGATCGAGTTCCGGAATCAAAAGGGAGGAAGCTGGTCGGTTGCGTTTGCGAAATTGAAGCATGGCCAGACGCCTCGATATGCATTTGGGCTTCCAGACCTCTACCGTCAGCCTGTTATAACAGCCTCATACTCGGACATCGTCAGTTACTACTACTATCCGTTCAAAGATCTCCGCGTCGATGTCACGTTCCTCGTTTACAGCTCCCATGTTGCAATCCAGGAATTCACAGTCAGGAATTTGTCGGGTCGTGGACAGGAAATTGAAGCGGTCCCATTCCTCACCATGGACCACGGCACATTCCACTCGGTCAGGCGAGGGGAAGACGGTAGCTCGGTTGCCTTCACATATATCGATCAGCCGGATGGATGGATGGTCGACCACGAAATTCCCCACGTGGATACCGTTGCCAATGCGTTTGTATCAGGGTTCCGTCCCGATTCCGTTTCAACCGCGCTTTCAGGCCTTCCTTGGGCGGGCCGGGGGAGCTCTGCCGATTCGGCAGGCACGATCGCTTTGTTCAAACGTATCGAGCTCGCTCCCAATGGAACCGCGAAGTTCAGTATCGTCCGCGCGGTCGGGCGGCCGGAGTCCGGTTTCAAAAAGTTACTTCTGTCGGCGAAGAAAACCTTCGGCCTGAATCCGGGTTCTTTCCTTCGCGCCGATGAGAGTCTTTATAGCAAAATCCCCCTCCTTCATTTTTCAAACCTCGACGATGAGATGATGTACTGGAGCGCCTTCTCGCTCATGAGACAGTGTATGCTCCCGCCGGAGGGGAACTTGCGCCACAACTATTATGTCTTCTCGCGCGAGCCTGTGTGGGGATGGGGACATGGCGGACAGGTGTTCCACGAAAGCCTGTCGATGCTCGCTTATGTCTTCATGGATCCTGAGAGCGCGATGAACTCGCAAAGAGTCTATGTGGAAAGCCAGCACCCCGACGGCTATATCAACTACCGCACGGGTCCTTATCTCAATGAGACCATACCCTACGATGGGCATCTGACCACTTCAGCGCCCTGGTTCAGCTGGGAGAACTGGGAAATCTATAAAGTGACGAAGGATCGCGGGTTCCTCGGTCAGGCATATCAATCGGGGAAGAAGCTCTTCGGTTTCTGGGAGAAGAACCGCGATACACAGCACGATGGTCTCTACGAGTGGGGCGGCCACGCCGTGCTCGAGTCTGTACGCGACGACCAGGTCGCCGTGTGGGACCAGGTCGGTTGGCCCGCGAACTTCGAGGGGCCCGATCTCAACAGTATGCTCGTGATGGAGGCAAGATCGCTTTCCCAAATGGCTAAGACACTTGGGATGATGAACGAATCCGAAGCGTGGGAGCGAAAGGCGGACAGTGTCTCGACTCTCGTCAATAAGTACATGTGGGATGATTCGACCGGATTTTATTATAATGTCAACAAATTGAACCACTCGTTTACCTTCAAGACTTCTGATGACCTGAAGCGCAGAGAAATAATCGGTTTCCTTCCTCTCTGGGCCGGGATTGCCACTAAATATCAAGCGGCGAGGCTGGTGAAGACTATGACCGACACGACTGAGTTCTGGCGCAAGTACGGCGTCCCCTCACTTGCCGCCAACGATCCTTACTACAACCCGAAAGGCTATTGGAACGGACCTGTCTGGGTGGAATGGGAGTATCTGCTCGAGCGCGGACTTCTACGATACGGTTACCGGGACGCGGCGAAGAGGCTTGTGGGGAAGGTCACCGCTAACGTGATCGCGCAGCTGAAGAAAGACCACTATTTCTGGGAATTCTACGACCCCGACGCGCAGTGGGCGGGTTATCACCGGACTTACATCTGGGCAGGACTTGTCAGCAGGATGCTCATGGATTTAACGACTCAAGAAAAATAAAACGCGATTATGTATTTCACAAAACCGCGCCGTCAATTGCACGAATGATACGATTCGTGTTCACTGATTTGGTTTGTCGAGTGTCTAACCGCAAAATAAAACGGAGACACGTCCATGCGGAGTACCGGATTGCTTTTTTCTTTTCTCGCCGTCTTAATTTCAGCTTCATCAGTCCGGTCTCAGACCGGACCGACCGCTACGCCAATGCCCGGCTTGATCCCGGCGTTCCCTATCAAGCACGATGACATGACGATCCATAAGCTGGCACAGCCATTCACGCCATTCGACAAAGTCGGGAGAAAATTCGCGATACTCGGATACGAGAGCGGTTCATTCGAGGCCTGGGCCTATCCACTGAAGCTCCTTCGCAATTTTGAGTTCTCATTTTTCCTGGAGAATTCAACGAGACCTATCAGGGCGGCGGATATCGTCAGGTATATCGATATTTCTCCGGCTGCCACCACAATAACGTATGTTTACCAGTCCTTCACTGTGCACGCATCATTCGTAACGCCCGTCCACGAGCCCGGCGCGATCATCCTCTTGTCGGTGGACTCGGATGTCCCTTTGAAAATAGTGTGTGGTTTCCTACCGGTGCTTCAGCCGATGTGGCCGGCTGGTATAGGCGGCCAATACGCTTATTGGGATGACGACATGAAAGCTTATATCATATCGGAGCCGACAGGTGAGAACCACGGCATCGTCGGTTCCCCTACGGCGTCGGGCATTTCGTACACGCCCGCCCACATGCTCTCCGATTATCCGAACGAATTTACAATTGAAATAAAGGACCCCGCGTCCGTTAAAGCCTCGTATATCCCCATTTATCTCGCCGGGGGGAAAGGGAAGTGGGACTCGGTGAAGGCGGTTTACGACAGCCTGCGCTCGGATCCGCGGAAATATTACGACGAATGCGTGAGTCATTATGATGGCCTCGAAAAGAACACACTTCAAATTGAAACACCGGTGAAAAAGCTGAACCTGGCGTTCAAGTGGGCGAAGGTGGCATATGACAATCTGGTTGTTGACAACCCGGACCTCGGCAAAGGTCTTGTCGCGGGACTCGGCACGTCGGGCACGAGCGGCCGCCCCGGCTTCGGGTGGTTCTTCGGCGGCGACGCGTATATAAACTCGTTCAGCCTGAACGGCTACGGCGCGTTCCATACAGTGAGAGACGCACTCGCCTTCACGGAGAAGTGGCAGCGTGCCGACGGCAAAATGGCACACGAGCTCTCGCAAGCCGCCGGATACGTCGACTGGTTCCACAAGTATGGCTACGCCTACATACACGCGGACACGACGCCATTCTACATCGATGCGGTTTACGACTATTATAGATTGACCGGAGACAAACAGTTTGTTACGGATAGCTGGAAGTCGTTAACGAAAGCTTACGACTGGTGTCTATCCACCGATGTGAATGGTGACGGTCTGATGGATAACAGTAAAGCCGGCCTCGGCGCGCTCGAGTTCGGCTCGCTGATCGGGATTGAATCCGATGTTTATCTCTCTGCCATCTGGGTCAGGGCGACACAGGCGATGGGACAGTTGGCGAAAGCAGTCGGAGATGCCGCTTACGAGAAGAAGGCCGCGGAGAATTTCGGGAAGGCGAGCAAAGCTTACGAGTCGAAGTTCTGGAACGCGGACAAAAAATACTACTCTTACGCGTTCAACTCAAAAGGAGAACAGGTAAGCGAGCTGACCCCGTGGATGTCGGTCGGGCTCGCCTGGAACATCGGTGAGCCGGCGCATGCCGACCTGGCGTTGAAGCAGCTTGCCTCGTCCGCACTGACTACCGACTGGGGTGTCCGCAGCATATCCGATGAGAGCAAATACTATGACCCGCTCAACTACAATTACGGGACCGTCTGGCCGTTCATCACGAGCTGGGCATCGGCCGCCGAGTTCGAGCACAGGTTCAGCACGCAGGGATACGAAATGCTCATGGCATCCGTCAGGCATACATTCGACAATGAGCCGGGGGATGTGACCGAAGTGTTTTCCGGTGCGACGAATGTGTGGCTCGCAGAGGCTGTGTCCCACCAGGGCTTCTCGACATCCGGAGTTGTCCTACCGTTGGTGAGAGGACTCTTCGGGCTCGACGGCGACGCGGTAAGCGAGACCGTCACGTTCGCGCCGCAGTTTCCTGCGGACTGGCAATCGGCGTCAGCGTCGAACTATGAAGTCGACACCGCCGAGTTTTCCTTCGTCTATTCAAAGTTGGGCGGTAAGGTTGCGGTGGTTGTAACTCCCTCAAATGCGGCTGGTTACAGCGTGGCGGTCACGCCTGTCTTCTCACCCGGAACGGAAATCGTGTCGGCCGCGGTGGACGGAAGGCCCGTTCATTTCACGACAAGAACTTTCTCGCAAGGGATTGAGCCGGGCGTGACCCAAAAAGTTTCCGGAGGTTCTATGAGATTCGAATTCACGTACAAGCCCACCGTGGAGGTCATTCCCCCCATCATCCACACGAAGACAGGGGACGCCGATCGTGGGTTGAAGATTGTTTCGGTCTCTTCAACCGGCAGGGAGCTGCACATCGAAGTCGATGGACTGGCGGGGAAAAGTTATTCGCTCGGTATCTCAAACCCTCAGCTGGTTGAGAGGGTGGAGGGCGCGAAGCTGAGCGGTTCAGCACTGGAGTTCATTGTCCCGTCAACAGGCAAAGATGATTTTGTGAAATACAATATTACTGTCGGTGTCAAATAGCGACTTCATGGTACAGTAATTCCACAAGACTCATGGAGACAAAATGAAACGAATCGAGAGTTTGTTTTTCTGTTTTCTTCTGGCTGCGCTCTTCACCATTTCCGCCGGGTGGAGTCGCGTGTTGGCTCAAGAGGATAATCCGGTTGCCGACCCCAAAGCGACTGTAGTTGAAGGGAGTGCGCGCTTCACCGTTCTTACACCTGAGCTTGTTAGGATGGAGTGGTCGAAGGACGGGAAGTTCATCGATTCGCCTTCGCTGGTTTTCATTAACCGCAGGCTGCCCGTCCCGGTGTATAGGACTGCCACGGACGGCGGCTGGCTGGTAATTCAAACCAACAGGCTGACGCTGCGTTACAAGAAGGGATCGGGAGAGTTCAATAGTGGAAACCTCCTGATAAGCTTCACTGTTGGAGGGCAGTCCGTCGTCTGGTATCCGGGAGAGAAGGACACCGCGAACCTGTACGGCACGATCAGGACACTCGACGGCGTGAAGGGCCCGATCGCGCTCGCGCCGGGACTCCTCTCGCGGTCCGGTTGGGCTCTTGTGGATGACAGCCATCGCCCGCTCTTCGATAACTCGAACTGGAAGTGGGCGGTCAATCGCCCCGCCGATGAGACGCAGGATTTGTACTTTTTCGGATACGGCCACGAGTATGAGAAAGAACTGGGTGACTACATTAAAGTTGCGGGGAAGATCCCGATGCCTCCGCGGTTCGCGCTCGGAGCGTGGTGGTCGAGGTACTGGGCCTACACCGACGAGGAGCTGAAAAGCCTGGTGAAGCAGTTCTCAACTCACGATGTCCCGCTCGATGTCCTCGTCGTCGATATGGACTGGCACCAGACTTTTGACCTAAGATGGTCCAAGCGCGTGCTCGACCAGGCCGGCGAAATGAAAGGGTGGACCGGTTACACCTGGGACAAAACTCTCTTTCCCGACCCAAAAGAATTTCTCAATTGGTGTCACATGAAAGACCTCAAGGTGGTCCTGAACCTTCATCCGGCCTCGGGAATTCAGCCCTGGGAGCAGAGTTACCCGACGATGGCACGCGCGATGGGAGTCAACCCGGCCACCGGGAAATACATTCCGTTTGACCCGACCGACAAGAAATTCGCGCAAAACTACTTCAATCTCGTCCTCCATCCTCTTGAAAAACAGGGCGTCGACTTCTGGTGGATCGACTGGCAGCAATGGGACACGACGAAAATAAAGAACTTGAATCCGACCTGGTGGCTCAACTATACGTTTTATACAGACATGCAGCGCGAAGGCAAAGCCCGGCCGATTATTCTCGCCCGGTGGGGCGGACTCGGCGATCACAGGTACCAGATCGGCTTCTCGGGCGACGTGATCACCGATTGGTCGTCGCTCGCGTTCCAGCCATATTTCACTTCGACCGCGGCGAATGTCGGGTTCGGATATTGGAGCCACGATATCGGCGGCCACATACCCGGCACAGTTTCACCGGAGCTCTACACGCGCTGGGTGCAGTGGGGAGCCATGAGCCCAATCCTCAGGACTCACACAACACGTAATGCGGATGCGGAGAGGAGGATATGGGCATACCCTTATCCGTACGCGAAGGCGATGAGAGACGCGTTCCGGCTGCGCTATGAATTGCTCCCTTACATCTACACCGCCTCCAGGAACACTTACGACACGGGCGTGTCGATGCTCCATCCGCTGTATTATAATTATCCGGAGGCGAACGAAGCCTACGAATTCGGTGACGAGTACTTCTACGGCAATGACCTGATCGTAGCTCCCATCGTTCAACCGATGTCCGAAGACTCGCTCCTGGCGACCGAGAATGTCTGGATACCGCCGGGAACCTGGATAGAGTGGTACAGCGGAGCGCGGCTCGAAGGGCCGGTAGTGGTGCAGCGCCATTACAGGCTTGATGAGATACCGATTTTTGTCCGGGTCGGCGCCGTGATCCCGATGCAGTCCGTGAAGCAGAAAGCCGATATCGAAAACGTCAATCCGCTTGTCCTCAGGATATTTCCATCCCAAAACGGATCCACCAGCCTCTACGAAGACCAGGGAAACTCGGACGGTTACAAGGACGGTCAATGCAGCCGAACTGAGGTCAGCTATCATACGGAGAATAAGCGCGTCATGCACATTATGATCGACCCTGCGGTGGGAACTTATCCCGGAATGAATAAAAGCCGGAGCTACATCGTCCAGCTGATGAATGTCTTCCCACCGGTCAGGGTCGCGATCGACGGCCAGGAAATCAGGTTCGGGAAGGAAGGCTGGACGTATGACGGGGACAAACTTGAAACCCTGATAAGGATCGCGCCTCGCAGCGTCAATCAAAGAGTCCAGCTGACGGTCGAATTTCCGGAATCTTATGAGTCGCCTTTGCTTGACGGAACAAGGGGCAAAATCGCGCGGCTTAAGGACGCGATGAACATTTTGAATCATCTATGGCCGGACGACTGGTCTCCTGATGTATTGATAGACGCCGCCCAGACCGGAGATTTCATGACGCTCTATCCTGACTCCGCGGACAACCGATTGGCAAAATTTTCGGTCGAGCTCCCCCAACTGCGCAAAGCCGTCACGAGTCTTTCGGGAGACAAGAAAACGATCGAGAGGGCCTTGAACCACATCTCCGATATCCTTCCTCCTGCCGGCACGCAATGACGCTGCTGGAGATTTCACCTGGAGAGCGATTCACGCCGGCGCTCTCCAGGTCCGGGCCCGGTTCGACGGTGCGACTGTCCGTGTAACCCCGACCTGCCCGCATGGAACGTCACCACTTTTGATTGTGTTTTCCAAATGAGTTGGCTAGCTTCAATTAAGAGGTCTCTAACGGCGTTTGATCCCCGTCGATACGGAACGTGAGGATCTCCTTTGCCGACTCCAGGCCGCCGGGAGACATAGACCTTGTTGAGTTGCAGACAGTACTATCACGAAAGGGAAATAGAATTGGAAATGAATCCTCGAAACTTCTGGGGCGAGCATGTTCGTTCGCACGGTTCTGAATCTATTCTTACTTCATCCGCCTTTCGCCCGGGATTAATCGCAGCGATTGTGTTGATGTCGGCGGCCACCTTGTTTGCCCAAACTATCCCGCAAAACGCCTACTCGGCTATGCACTGGAGGCTGGTCGGTCCATTCCGGGCCGGGCGGGCGCTCGCCGCGACAGGTGTGCCCGGGAATCCCTACAAGTTTTATTTCGGCTCGGTTGACGGCGGAGTCTGGAAGACGACCAACGCGGGACTCACGTGGAAAGTGATTTCCGACGGACAGGTGAATCCGTCCATCGGTGCCCTTGTGGTGGCTCCCTCAGACCCGAACACAATTTACGCGGGTACGGGCGAGGCGGACATGCGTTCCGACATGACTTACGGAGACGGCGTCTACAAATCGACCGACTCGGGAAAACACTGGGAGCATATCGGGTTGAGTGATACGAGGCAGATAGGCAAGATCCTCGTCGACCCGCATAATCCGGATATTGTTCTCGTCGCGGCGCTCGGTCACGCTTACGACGCGAATGCGGAAAGAGGTGTCTTCCGTACCACCGATGGCGGCAAGACTTGGTCCAAAGTCCTCTACAAGGGTCCCGATGTCGGGGCAGTCGATCTCGCCTGGGATCCGGCAGACCCGTCGGTAGTGTACGCCACGTTATGGCAGGCACGCAGGCCGGCGTGGAGCCAGTATCCGCCGGATCAGGGAGACGAAAGCGGAATTTACAAGTCCACAGACGAGGGCAAAACGTGGACTGAGATCGAAGGGCAGGGGCTGCCGGCAAAACCATACGGAAGAATCGGAGTGTCAGTCGCGACGAACTCAACAGGGATGAATGTGTTCGCGCTTGTCAACTCGCTTAAATCGGGCTCCGGACTCTACCACTCGGAAGATGGCGGGAAAACCTGGCAGCTTATGAGCACCGACGCGCGAATCATTACCAGGATGTGGTATTTCGGAACAGTCCTGGTCGATCCACAAAATCCCAACACTATTTATATTCCGAACAGGTCCGTCATGCGTTCTACCGACGGTGGAAAGACTTTCGCGGCCATTAAAGGCTCTCCCGGCGGAGACGACTATCATTATTTGTGGATCGATCCGACGGATGACAGCCGGATGATTGTCGCATCCGATCAGGGAACGGTTGTGAGCGTCGACGGTGGGAAAACATGGAGCAGCTGGTACAATCAGCCGACCGCCCAGTTCTATCACGTCGTTACGGACAATCACTTTCCATACAGGATCTACGGCGCCCAGCAGGACGCAGGGACGGTCTGCATCACGAGCAGGAGCGACTATGGCGAAATCACATTCAGAGATTGGATGCCGGTTGGAGCAGGCGAAGCCGGCTATATCGCCCCCGATCCGCTCAATCCGGATATCGTCTACGGCGGCGACACTTACGGCGGTGTCTTCAGGTTCGACCGTGTTACGGGGCAGTCGCAGGTTATTGGGCCGTCGCTCCTCTCGGATTTCTACACCCCGGCTCCGAAAAGAAGGTTTCGTTTCACATGGACATCTCCGATAGTATTCGACAGGCGTGATCCGCGCACACTCTACCTTGGCGCGCAAGTGTTGCTGCAGTCTCAAGACGGCGGGCTCCGTTGGCAGCAAATAAGTCCCGATCTTACCGAAGCCGGTGAGAGAACAAAGAAGGCAGATACCTCCCATGTCGGCTGGGGAGTGATTTATACGATCGCACCATCCCCCGTCCACGCCGGGCTGATCTGGGTCGGCTCAGACGACGGCTTGATTCAAATAACGAAGGACGGCGGGCATCATTGGGAAAATGTAACTCCCAGAGGGCTCTCTCCCTGGAGCAAGATCAGTCTCATTGAAGCATCGCCGTTCGAGGCGGGCGAAGCCTATGCGGCAGTGAACCGTCACAGGCTCGGCGACTTCGCCCCCTATATTTACAGGACCACTGACTTCGGCCAGCATTGGGTTCGTGCCGATAAGGGAATCGGACCCATGTCTTACGTCCACGCGGTGAGGTCCGACGTGACGAAGAAGGGGTTGTTGTACGCCGGAACAGAAACGGGTGTCTACGTGTCTTTTGACGACGGTGATAACTGGCAGCCGCTCCAGCTGAACCTTCCTACCGTCTCGGTGCGGGATCTCGCGGTACATGACAACGATTTGATTGCGGCGACGCACGGCAGGGCGTTCTGGGTACTCGACGACCTTACTCCTCTCCAGCAGTTGGACTCGAAAGTGGTCGATTCGGATGTTCATCTGTTCGCTCCTGAGTCCGCGGTTCGGATTCGCCGGAGTGAAAACACAGATACGCCTCTCCCGCCGGAAATACCGCACGGCACAAACCCTCCTGCGGGGGCGGTGATCGACTATTATTTAAAGGACTCCACTTCCTCTTCGGTGACACTGGATATCTTCGACGCGGATGGAAATCTCGTGAATCATTTTTCAAGCGCGGCACCGGCGCCGAAACCGGATCATCCGCCGTATTTCATGGACGCGTGGCTGCCGAAATTCAAGCCGCTTACCTCTCGCGCGGGCGTCAACAGGTTTGTCTGGGATTTGCAGTACTCTGCGCCTCCCGCGGAAAGTCACGGCTATACCATGGCGGTTGCGAACCTTCATAGTGCGGAGATGCCGGCGGGCCCGCTTGTCCTTCCGGGAGAATACAAGGTGACTTTGAAAGTCGACGGCCACACATATTCTCAGCGGCTCAAGGTCACAATGGATCCGAGGGTTCGCGTCACCGAAAAAGCTCTTAAGGATCAGCTTGCCCTCGCGATCGATGTGTGGAATAAGATGTCCGACGAAAGCGCGATGAGATATTCCATGGACAGCCTCAAGAGTCAGCTCGCAAACCTGGAGTCTTCCGGGAAGTTAGGCGTAAAGGCTCGACCCTCTGTCGGAAAAATTATGCAAGAGCTGGATCTTGTCTCCGATTCTCTGAAAGATGGTGAGCTCGCCGGTTTGGAAGGAGATATCATGAGCGCGGACAGGGAACCTACTTCTCAAATGCGACAGGCCAACGAAACGCTGAGAAGTAACTATTCCTCCGTCAAGAAAAGCTGGTCGGAATTGAAGACAAGAGACTTGCCTGAAGTGAATCGTGAGCTTGAGAGCGCCGGTCTGCCTCAGCTCAGACTGATAGAATCCATGGGTGGGCACCTCGTTGTGCCCGGTCACCTCGGAGATTAGCAGCCCCCGGTAAATCTCCGTCCTGGGTATTCCCCCCGCCTTCAGACGATTGTGTGAAGGCGGGGGCTCCCTGCCTTCAGTCAGACGTGGAAACCCACTGCCTTTGGCAGTTGTAATATCCGGTCGGCTTTGCCGGAGACTCCGTCCGCCTGGTCCGGAAGTTGCGCTTACAGGCAGCCATCCAATGAACGCGCGAAGCTCGCGTCGGGATTGGACGGCTGGATGACGCACAAAACCCTTTCGGATTTCGTGCTTTTGGAAGGCGTCGATTTCCGCGAACGCGTCCGACCATATACAATGTCGAGGGCGGAGAATCGATGCCTCGCGGAAGGAGGCTGTCCAGAAAGAAAGGAAATGTCATTCTGAAGGAGCCCGCCCCTTCATATTGTGGGCGGACGACTGAAGTCATGCCGGAGGCAGATTCGCCTTTGGCGAAAATCCACTTATACACTTCGGAAAATGGATGTCCCGTCCAAACGTTTTGTATGTCGGGATGGAGGCCGTTGCCCAACAAACACTACACGTGTCATTTCGAGGAGCCCTGACTCGGATCCATCCGAGTCGGGGAGACGAGAAATCTTGTATGGAAGCTCTCAAATGCTGGCTACAGGTAAACCGCAGAAGATTCCTCCGCTCCCCCGACTCAAGTGAATTGAGTCGGGACGTTAGAATGATCCTGAACACTTCCAGAGGAAAGGATCAAATTACACACCATAACAGTGTGCAGGGGAAGGATGGAAAGGTACAGAGAAGCAAGACAGACACCACTTCACAAACCTAAGGGTTAGGATTCAACAACCACAAAAGGAAAGGAAGGAAGGGGAAGAGGGAGGGGGGAAGAGAAAGAAAAGGAAGGGGAGAAAGAAAAAAAAAAAAAAAAAAAAAAGGAAAGAAAGAAAAAGAAAAAAAAAAAAAAAAAAAAAAAAAAAAAAAAAAAAAAAAAAAAAAAAATTAGCAGAAGAGAATTTTATTTTTTTTTTTTTTAGTTTTTTTTTTTTTTTTTTTTTTTTTTTTTTTTTTTTTTTTTTTTTTTTTTTTTTTTTTTTTTTTTTTTTTTTTTTTTTTTTTTTTTTTTTTTTTTTTTTTTTTTTTTTTTTTTTTTTTTTTTTTTTTTTTTTTTTTATTTTTTTTTTTTTTTTTTTTTTTTTTTTTTTTTTTTTATTTAAATTTTAAAAAATTTTTAAAAATTTTTTTTTTTTTTTTTTTTTTTTTTTTTTTTTTTTTTTTAAAAAAAAAAAAAATTTTTTTTTTTTTTTTTTTTTTTTTTTTTTTTTTTTTTTTTTTTTTTTTTTTTTTT
>CAWEBD010000057.1:0-15462 GCA_963806435.1 uncultured Bacteroidota bacterium | reverse complement strand
ACCCGCTGCACCTCGTTATTGAAGAGGTCGCGAATCACGCTGGAGACGGTGTTCAAGTCTTTGTAGAGCAGGATCGGAGGCTGCTCGGTCTTGAGGCTCTTTTCGATTTCGCGCCAGGTTTTTATCAACTGGCCGAGATCGTTTTTCAGAAGCTCCTCTTCCTTCCCTTCCGCGACAGTCCTTATGATCACGCCGAACCCTTCGGGGAGCATGCTTCTGACAATTCTTCTCAGCCGTTTCTTCTCACGGAAATTGTAAAGCTTCTTCGAGACCCCAATTCGTCCGTCGAATGGAAGGAGGACGAGAAATCTTCCGGGAAGGGAGACTTTGCTGGTCACCCGAACCCCCTTTTTACCGACCGGCTCCTTGGTTACCTGGACGATTATGTCCTGACCGCGGTCAAGCTTGACCTCTTTTTGAGGCGGGCGGGAGAATCTTTGCGGGTGGGGCTGTGGACGCTGGTTTGTTTGTGGCCGCGGCCCATGTTCGCTGGGCGGCGCAGCGGTTACAGTTTCGTCGTCGTCATCATCTTCATTGTCGATTTCGGATTCGTCTTCGCCGATGAGCGAAGAGTACTCGTCTATATTCGGGTCGACATCCGAGAAGTGGAGGAAAGCGTCCTGCTTGTGCCCGATGTCGATGAACGCCGCCCTGATACCCGGCATGACCCTGGCGATTCTTCCCAGATAGATGTCGCCGACCATCCGTTCTTTTCCCGGCGTGTCGACAAAGATCTCCGCGAGCCTGCTGTCCTCGGTAATAGCGATGCGTACCTGGTCCGCAGTCTCATTGATTACAATCTCCTTTTTCATAAATACCTGCTCTGTTGTGTTTGCGCGGAGAGCGGCTTAGACTGTCAGCCAGATACCGGATCCGATACCCTGCGATTTGATTCCCCAAAACTCCTTCAGAGTGTGTGCGAAGATGGTAAGATTGAACCGCGCCGCTGTCACGCGCGCACGTCATCTGTATATCACAACCCGGAGATCTTCCGGAGATTGCAAAGTTCGGGATCATCTGAAAAGACCCCACTGAGACGAGAAGTGGACCGAAATTTCTGCCGCGACATGGCGCGGCCCCCCTCCCCGAATCATTGAGAACACTCTCATGAACACACTGGAGATAGTCTGAAACGACTCCGCAAATAGTGTTTAAAATTGATTTGACAAACGAAGGGAATGTTTCTTCCCAAAATACTAAAACCGAAGAAACCACTGGCGACACGGCCTCAACGCCGGGTATGGACCAAATACCTGACCTTACTTTATCCGATTTCCGGCCTGTAACGCTGTGTCGATTTAACACCAAGATACCAATTGTTGAACTTCAAAATTTTAAAGAGCTACCCGACATCGCGCTTCTTCAGTTATGCCGCATCGAGCAGATTATTTAAAGCCGTGAAAAAGACGAGGCCAAGCTTACTGTGTCACACGGTTAGTACGCTTACCGTTGCTTCCTTCCGGACCTGGCGGGGTTCGGCAACCTTCCGTTGCACAGGACTTGACCTCGAAAACTCAATCATTGCTTTCACTAATAAAAACTCTTCTGTGGAGCAGAGGGGAGTCGAACCCCCGACCTCCAGAGTGCGATTCTGGCGCTCTCCCAACTGAGCTACTGCCCCGCATTCTCCTCCGCTTCCCCCGGTACCTTCCAAAGGAGCGGGAAAAACGAGGGTTTCAGCGAATTTCCTTAACAATTTAACAAGGTACCTAAAGGAGTGCAAATGATTAAAATTTCAAATTTGGCGGGCCGGTTTTGAACGCGGGTAAGGATTTCGTTGGCGACTCCCCTTTTCCAACGAAGCAGCCTGAGCCCACTCCCATATTTCAGCCAAGGTCCGACGCTACCGGCTCATGTTTTCCACCAGACTTTCCAGTCAGTCCCCATGGCGGTCATGTCGCCTATCAATCTCGCCGGGTCCACAATACTCGCCTGGGTGAAGAGCCCGGGTTTCCTGATACTCCCGTCGAGATACTGCATCAGCGATGCCACGACAGGCAGAGCCGTAAGGACATATCCGTCCTCGTGGGATAATGTCGCCTCCAGTTCGCGGGCCCGTCCGTCTTTCAGACCTGCCGCGTCCAACTTGAGAATGGTCGCATACGGCGGCCGGGAGAATCTTCTCACTCCAAACCGCATCAATGCGGATGAAGCCCGCATGCTGAATCGCGGCCACAATTTCATGGCAACCATGGCTACAGGGAACACGAAATAGTCAACAAACCAGTTGAACCCGCCCACATAAAATCCGGCGTTCCTCAGGGAGGGGTACAGTTCTGGAAGAGACCTCATTTCCTCGAGGAACATCGGCGCGCAATATCGCCTGCCGAAAGGAGCACCGAAATCTTCACGCGGATAACCGGACGAGGAAAAGAACGACGACTTCCTCCATCTTCCTTCGATGAAAGCGGACGAGTCGTAGTCTTCAATCCCGGTCAACAGCTCCTCGATCGTCGCTTTCCGCACGTCGAGCCTTTTCCAGTCGATCTTTATCAGGCTGGTGACGACAGCCTTTTCAATCTTATCGAACTCGTTTCCCGCCCACCGCGCCATCACCCCCGGCAAACCCGGATGAAAGCCACCATCGGTTATGAAGCAAAGCCCGAGTTCTTCTATGCGACGCGAGATGGTTTTGAGATATGCTACTTTGGAGGATGAATACTGGATGTCGAAATAATCGATTTGCGAATCGAGTGCCGCTCCGACGATTATGTCGGTGAACATCGAAGTACTTGACGCAACGAGTACCATTCTGGCGTCATGAAACGATCGTCGAAGTTGACGGGGGTCTGAGGCGTCTGCTTTTTCCGCCCGCGCCCTTTCCCCGGGAAATTCAGAATTGAGCTCGCCGGCAAACCTCTCCGCGCGTTCGATGTCCCTTCCGGCGATGACCAGCTTCGCGTCTGTTTTCCTGAGAAGCCACAGCGCGATCAGTCTTCCGGCCGTACCGTAGCCTCCGAGAATTATTATTGCCTTGTCATTCAAAATGCCCCCATCGCATCTGCATCCACGATTTACCTAAAAGGGAGGTCGACCCGCCGTCCTTTTCTTCATCCCTAGAGTGAAATACGGTCCATCTTCCGGTGAGTCAACTACAGCGGCTAATCCCCAAGCCTTCTGCCGTTCACGAGGAAATTTTTCACGTAGTCCGAAACGGAATCTTCTATGCTCGTCATCGGCCTGGAGTAGCCCGCTTTTCTTAACTTTGAAATATCCGCGCATGTATGATATTGGTATTTGTCGCGGATAGTCTCCGGCATTTCGACGTACTCGATGTTCTTCGGTTTCCCTATCGCGCCAAAAATCGCGGCAGCGAGCCGGTTCCACGAATTGGCGACGCCGCTCCCGATGTTGTAGAGTCCTCCGATCGATTTGTTTTGGAGGAAGAAGAGTGTCATTTCGACGGCGTCTTTGACGTAGATAAAGTCGCGAACCTGCTCACCGTCCTTGTATTCGTTTTTGTACGACTTGAAGAGCCGCATCTTACCGGTAGCCCCGATCTGTTCGAAAGCCTTCAGAACCACGGAGCGCATGTCGCCCTTGTGATATTCATTCGGACCGTAGACGTTGAAATATTTCAGGCCGGCAATTCTGTCGAGGAGTCCACGCCTCAGCGCCCATTGATCGAAGAGCTGTTTTGAATAGCCATACATGTTGAGCGGCCTCAGGGAATCGATATTGTTTTCATTGTCGACGAAACCTTTGCTGCCGTCTCCGTATGTCGCGGCGCTCGACGCGTAGATGAAACGAGCGCCCTCGTTGACAGCGACGATAGCAAGCTGCCTCGTGTATTCGAAGTTATTGCGGATCAAGTACGTGGCGTCCTGTTCGGTCGTCGACGAACAGGCCCCCATATGGATAATTGCTTCGATGGGTTCCCTGTCCGACCTGAGGCGGGCGGCAAGCCTTTGATTCGTGACAAGGCTGAGAAATTCGTCCTTCTCCATATAATCGTGATACTTCAGCGGCGCGAGATTTTTCCACTTCTCGTCCGTTCCGAGATTGTCGACGATGAGAATGTCGTCCTTACCAAGCTGGTTCAGCCGCCAAACTATGGCGCTTCCGATAAATCCCGCTCCGCCCGTGACAATTATCATAAAACGTTTTCTCCGATCTTCATTTGACAATTTGTTGTGCGCCCAGGGCAAAGAGCGTGGCGCAAAGAGCCAAAAGTCTACGTTGTATAACGTGCTTTGCCTTCACTCTCTGCGCAATGCCCTTATTCGCACTTCACAAAATACTTTCCGGGAAGCTGTTTGACAATACCTTTCAATTCGAGGCTGAGTAATTGCACAAGCAGATCTGAAGTCGCCATTCCGGACCTATCCCCAAGGGCATCGATTTGTTCGGGTTCCACGGTTAGCAGGTCGAAGACCTTCTGTTCGAAAATCGTCAGTTGCACCTTCGGCTGGGAAGGAGGCTGGCTCTTAAGTATCGGTTTCAGCTTGTATTGAAGTTCTTCGAGAACATCCGCAACCTCTTCGACAAGTTTAGCCCGTCCCTCCCTGATCAGTTTGTTGGTCCCGCGGCTTTGCTTCTCGAAAACCGATCCCGGTACGGCAAAGACCTCCCTGTTCTGGTCAAGGGCCGTTCCGGCA
Organism: uncultured Bacteroidota bacterium; assembly: GCA_963806435.1. Taxonomy (GTDB): domain Bacteria; phylum Bacteroidota; class Ignavibacteria; order Kryptoniales; family JAKASW01; genus JAKASW01. The sequence continues at coordinate 10,864 of CAWEBD010000057.1, read as the reverse complement.
GTTATCATCGCGCCGCCGTTGACATCGGTTTCAATCAATATCGTGCCCAGCGTCATTCCGCTGATTATCCTGTTGCGGCGGGGGAAATTCACCGCGTCAGGCTTCGATCCCATATAGTACTCTGAGAGAATGGCCCCTCCCATAAGGATCTGGTCGGCAAGCCTGCGGTTTTCGCTGGGGTAAATAACGTCCACGCCGCTTCCGAGCACAGCGAGTGTTCTGCCGCCGGACCGGACCGCCGTCGCGTGCGCCAGTGTGTCGACGCCGCGCGCCAGTCCGGATACTATGGTGATCCCCTGTTCGGAGAGCTCCGCCGAGAACTTCTCCGCCACATGTTTACCATAAGACGTCGGATTCCTCGTTCCGACAATCGCTACCGAATACTTGTCGGAAGGAGCGAACGTGCCGCGGACGAACAGCAAAACGGGAGGGTCGTAAATCCTCTTGAGATTCTCGGGGTATTCCTTGTCCCAGAACGTAACCAGCCTTGCTTCCCACTTGTTCAACCTGGAAAGCTGGACCTGTATTTCTTTTTCGAAGTCCACCTGCGAAAGTATCCTTCTCGCCAGCCCGCGGTCGATACCTTCCACATCGACAAGCTCCTTTTCGCCGGCGGCCAGGACAGACTCCGGATCGCCGAAGTGATTTACCAGTGCGCGAAGCCTGGCGGGCCCGATCCCCTGCACCATCGACAGGTTCAGCAGCGCGCGAACATCCATCGAGCTCAAGATGAAAGCCTCGCGCATCTGCCGGCCGCGAGCAGTGGCCGGACCGCTCTTTCGGATCGGCTCTCAGTCGTTTCCACCGGCTGGAATGACGACCGTGAACTTAGTGCCCTTTCCGAGGGCTGATTCGACGAAAACCTTTCCACCATGCGCCTCCGTCACCCGCTTTACGATTGTCAGGCCCAGTCCCGTCCCTTTTTGCTTCACACCCTTTGAACTCTTCGCCTGACGGTACCTGTCAAATATGAGAGGTACTTCATCTTCAGATATTCCGACGCCGGTATCCGCAACGTCGAGCGCAACGTAGTCGCCCTTCAACCCGGGGATTTCTTCACCAAAAGTCTCCCTGTAGGTTCTCACAATCACTTCTCCGTCCCTCGGGGTGAATTTGAGCGCGTTGCCCAGGAGGTTCGTGACCACCTGATCGATCTTTCCACCGTCGCATTCACAGATAGGCAAGTCCGGATCCAGTTCGACCTTCAGGGCAATACCCTTTTCTCGGGCGAGCACCTTGAGACGACCGACGGTACCTGCGACAATAGCGTTCATGTCGTTCGGCTGCTTGCTCAGCTGCAATTTGCCGGCCTCGAGTTTAGCGACGTCGAGAATGTCATTTATAAGGCCGAGCATTTTCTGAGACGTCTCGAGGGCTGAATTCAGAAACTCCTTCATCTCCGCGGGGTTTTGGTCAAACTCTCCCGCCGTGCCCAGTTCGAGCACGCCGATGATGACGGAGAGTGGACTCCGCAGGTCGTGGACCAGCATCGATTGGAAGTCCGCCTTTAGTTGTTCAATCTCGCGCTCGGCCTTAACGACGCGAAGTATGGATCGCACCCTGGCGATGAGCTCATCCTGGTCGATCGGTTTTGTGAGGTACTCGTCGGCGCCGAGCGAGAAGCCCTCTTCAATGCTCTTCGCGTCCTTGGAGTTTGCGGTAAGGATTATGACGGGGATGTCCTTCGTAAGTTCGTTTCCCCTCAAATGAGTGAGCGTCTCGAACCCGTTCATCTCCGGCATAGCGACGTCCAGAATAATGAGGTCCGGGTGTTCGGACGTACTCTTCGCCAGGCATTCTTTGCCGCTCGACGCGTTGACGACGTCGAATCCCTGCCGCTTCAGCAGCCTGTCGAGGAGGACCAGGTTGTCCGGCGCGTCGTCAACGGCCAGTATTTTCTGTCGATCATCCATGCGTCACGGTCGTTTCATGAAATCCGCACGGCATGATATAAATGTGAGTCTGGAGCGTCATTTCTTTCTCCGTATGAATTTATTGACCTCGCGAAGAATTATCTCTCGCGTCAACCCATCCTTCTGCACGATGTCCTTTATCTTCGAGTTGAGGCTGGCCCTTTCCTGCTCGGTCACTTCCTTCGCGGTAAGCACTACTATGGGTACATCCTTCAATCTTTCATTCTCTTTCATCTTCTCCACCACTTCAAACCCGTCCATCTCGGGCATAAGAAGATCCAGGAACACGAGTGATGGAACGCTCGTTCGAAGAAATTCTATCGCCTCGACGCCGTTTCGGGCTGTGGATATCCTGAACTTGCTTCTCTCCAGGAGGTTACGCAGGAAGTTTGTGAAGTCTTCGTTGTCGTCCACGACGAGTATTTCGCCCCCGGACGTGCCGGTATAGTTCCGGACAACCGAAATGATCTTCTCGGGTTCGACAGGCTTCACGATATAAGATTCGGCCCCGAGCGAGACGGCAAGCGCCTTGTTGTCGACGACAGAATGAATTACGACAGGTATATCTTTCAGTTCCGGATCGGCTTTGAGCTCCTGCAGTACTTGCCAGCCATCCTTATAGGGCATCATGATGTCGAGAGTAATAAGGACGGGCTTATGCTGCTTTAGACTCGCCAGGGCCGACCTTGAATCGTTGATCCCTACAAATTCGAACCCCTCCGCCTCCAGGTGGTTCTTCAGGAGGAGCAGGACTTCGGGATCGTCGTCCACACAGACCACCAGGTTGTTCGTTTCGGAGGAAGCCTTCGGCGTCGGCGGTACGTTTGCCTTCTCAGGCGCTTTCGCTTTTTCCGGCAGGTGGAATACCGTCGGGAGGTTCATTGTGAATGTGGACCCCTTCCCCAGCTCGCTCCGAACGGTCAGGTCCCCGCCAAGCATTCGAGCAAGCTTTCTGGAAATCGCAAGTCCGAGCCCGGTGCCGCCGTGTTTCCTCGTGTTGGAGCCGTCCACCTGTCTGAACTCTTCAAATACAATTTCCAGGTAGTCGGCAGGAATGCCCGGGCCGGTATCCTCAACGGCAAGCGATATAAGATTCTCTTCCACGAGGTTGACGATGATTTTTATATGGCCCTGATCCGTGAACTTGGCGGCGTTGCTGAGCAAATTCAGGACGATCTGTTTCACCCTCGCGGAATCGGAGCAAATAACCGGCAAGCCTTCACCGATTTCGCTTGAGAGCTTCACGGGCTTGTCACCCACGAGAGGTGCTATCGTCGTGAGCGCATCGCTTACGACGGCGTCGATGTAGAATTCTTCCGGAGCTATGTTGATCCGCCCGGCTTCTATCTTGGAGAGATCGAGAATATCATTTATGAGCGCCAGCAGATTCCTCGCGTTCCGGAGAACTATCTCGAGCCCCTCTTTCTGTTCTCCCGTGGGCGGTTGGAGGTCGTCGGTCAGGACAAGGTTCGTGAACCCGATAATGGAATTGAGCGGGGTGCGGAGTTCGTGGCTCATGTTCGCGAGGAACTGGCTTTTCAGCCTGCTCACTTCCTCGAGCTGCTGGTTGGCCTGAACGAGCTGAGCGTTCGCTTCCTCCACCCATATCTTGGACATTCGCAGCTGTTCGTTCGAGTCTTCAAGCTCTTTCGATTTCTCCAGGATATCTGAGTAGAGAAACGCGTTCTCCACCGCGCCACCGAGCACGCGGGAGATCATCATGAAGAACTCCACATCCGATTCGGCAACTTCCATTTTCTCCTTCGAAACCGCCAGGAGCACTCCGTGCACCTTGCGTGTGCCGATGATCGGGACAACAACCGCCGACGACATCGTTTCAGCGCGGAAAGCGCCGAATATTACCGTTGGCTCAGTCCTGTCGTTGATCTCCCGAACAACCTGCGGCGTCCCGAGTTTCATTGCCTCAAAAAGGACATCGGTTGAAAGGGGAAGTGATTGGACTTTCTCGTTCTTCACAAAGGAAGAACTAAAACCGAGAGAGGCGGCGAGGTTTAGGTTGCCCGTTGTTTCGTTAAGGAGGTAGACTGCCGCCGCTGATACCCCTTCGAATTCAAGAAGCCTCGTCAGGCTCTTGTTAAGGATCTCAAATACGTCCAGCGCGTCCTTGACCGCGAGGGCTGTCCTGTTGATAACGGAAAGTCTTCTGTTCTGCTTTTTTATCGCCAGTTCATTTCTCTTTTGGTCGGTTATGTCGCTGAAGATTACGACCGCGCCGTTGACTTCACGGCCGGGGTCGATGAGCGGAGAGGCACTCACGGACAGGATTCGCTCCATTCCGCCGCGTCTGATCATGAGCTCGCTGTTTCGGATATCCTTGCCTTCGAGTGCGGCAAGTTTCACGGGATTTTCGTCTGCCGCGAGCGGGGTCCCGTCGAGCCTGTGCATGCCGAGAGTCTGGGTGAATTCCGCAAACCCCACTTCCGGAATCTCAACGATTCCAAACGTCTTCTTGCCACCCTCGTTCATGAGTATGATCTTACCGAGCTTGTCAACGAGCGCAATACCCTCCGCAGCACTTGCGAAGATTTTTTCAAGCTGGTCGGCCTGTTCAGCTACTTTTCCACCGAGCCTCAGTCTCTGAATACCGGCAGCGAGCTCAATCGCGGCAGCTTCGGCCAGGTCTGCTTCATACTTAATATTGCCGGGGAATTCTGATCCTGGACGAGCCGCAGAACATGGAGAGCGAGCGGGCGAAGCAGGCGCTGCGCACGCTCAAGCCGCTCTTCGCCCTGCGCTACAGCGCCACGCACCGTTCCAGCCCGAACCTCGGTCTACCGCCTCAGCCCGTTCGACGCGTACCAGCGCAACCTGGTCAAGCGCATCCAGGTCTACGGGGTCACCGAGCGCGACAACCCGAACACGGAGTTCCTGACCCTCGTTGGAGATCACCCCGCCGCCGAAGATCACGGCGATGGTGCGCACCCGCGTGACCGACCTGGCGGCACGCGCGAGACGGAGGTGACGCTGCGCCAGGGCGACGATCTTGCCGACAAGACGCGCCGGCCCGAAGCACCGGGGCGGCGGCTTCGTGCGTGGAGAACATCGACGCGGGCACACGGCTTCGTCGAGTTCCGCAACGGCGAGCGGCTCTACCTGAACGCAGGGCATGGCGCCCTCGCGCCCCGTCATCTTCCGCGAGCAGATCCGCCAGACGATCAAGCAGCACATGGACGTGCAGTCCGACCTGCTGACCGCGGCATCAAGGTGCTCTCGCTCTTCTTCATCGACCGGGTGGCCAACTACACGGCCCCCGACGGCCTGATCCGCCGGCTCTTCGACGAGGAGTTCGAGCGGCTGAAGCCCGACTATCCCTCTTTCGCGGGCTTGCGTGCCGAACAGGTGCGCGACGCGTACTTCGCAGCCAAGAAGCGCAAGGACGGCCGCGAGGAGGCGATCGACACCGAGAGCCGCAACGCGGACGAGCGCGAAGCCGAGAAGCGCGCCTTCGCGCTGATCATGCGCGACAAGGAGCGGCTGCTCTCTTTCCGACGAGACACCGGTCTGCTTCATCTTCGCGCACTCCGCCCTCAAAGAAGGCTGGGACAACCCCAACGTCTTCCAGATCTGCACGCTGAACCAGACGGTGTCCGAGATCAAGAAGCGGCAGGAGATCGGCCGCGGGCTGCGGCTGGCGGTCGATCAGGCGGGCGAGCGGACCCACGACGAGAGGTCAACGTCCTGACGGTCGTCGCCAACGAGAGCTACCGTTCCTACGCGACGAAGCTGCAGCAGGAGTACGTCGAAGACGGCGACGCGCCGCCGCCTCTCGCCGACCAATGCCAAAGCGCGGCGCATGCCAAACGCAACGACCAGATCTTCGACGGAAGCGAACTTCCAGCGTTCTGGCAGAGCTCAACCGGCGCGTGCGCTACCGCTATCACGTGGACACCGAGACGCTGATCGACGAGTGCGTCGCGCGGCTGAACCGGCAGACGTTCCCTGGGCACGTGCTGGTGGTGGAAAAGGGCAAGATCGTCCTCGGGTCGTTCAAGGTGAAGGTCGAGAGCATCGCCGGCAACAAGGTCAAGCTCACCCTGGTCCTCTTCGATGCCGACGGCGAAGAAGAGACGATCACGCAGACCTTCAAGCCCGGCGACGACATCGCCAAGCTCGTCCACGACGACCGGCTGCGCCCGCTCGGCACGGTCGCCCTGGCCGACGAAGGCGGGCTCCAGAAGGTCCTGCTGACCAACACCTCGCTCAGGTTGGCCGAAGGCCAGCAGGAGCTCTACACACCGGATGCGCTGGGTGGGCAGGCGCGCGAGCGCCTGGTGCAGCTTCGCTCAGAACGCTACCCCGTCTTCAACCTGATCGACCGCGCCGCGAAGCAGACCGGCCTGACGCGCCCGACGATCAACGCGATCTTCCGGCGGATGCGCGATGACAGGAAGCGCTTCTTGCTGCAAAACCCGGAGGGGTTCGCGACCGTCTTCATCGGCGAGCTGCGCAACGCGCTGGCCGATCACATCACGGCGCGCATCGAGTTCGTGGTCGAGGACGGGCGAAGCCGGTTACGACCTGGAGAAGCTCTTCCCTGACCCGCGTCCTTACCCGCAGAAGGAAGTGATCGAGGCCGGGCCGCACGGGCTGTACGACCTGGTGCAGAAGGATTCGGAGGTCGAGCAGCACTACGTCGAGGTGATCAGGGCCGAGGGTGACGCCATCGTCTTCTACTTCAAGTTCCCGCCCAAGTTCAAGATCGACCTGCCCGATCTCATCGGCAACTACAACCCCGACTGGGGCGTCGCGCGCATCCACCGGAACGGCGCCGTCGAGGTCCGGGCCTACGTCCATGAAACCAAAGGCTCGACCGACCTGGCGACGCTGCAGTTCCCGGCTGAGCGGCGCAAGATCAAGTGCGCCGAGAAGTACTTTGCCACCATCGGCGTGAACTACCTGACGATCAATCCCGACAAGGTCGGCGGGTGGTGGGAGGTCGCGCGGACGACTCCTATTCCGCTCGAATGAGCTAAAGATATCAGCCTTATTCTTTCGAGGGGGAGTTGATGCCTAACGAAGAGCACGTCAGGATTTTGGGACTAGGCGTGCTACCTTGGAATATTTGGAGAGAAGAAGAACCTGAGGTAGAGCCGGACCTAAGCAGTAATCTGACTAAGACAACCCTTACGGGAGCGAATTTTGCGAGGGTCGATCTGAGGTCGGCAACTCTCGATGAGGCCACGCTGATTTCGGCTGACCTTAGCAAAACGAAACTCGGTGACACACGAGACTCTCGAAAGCCAATCTGCTCCGGATAGATCTAATGAGAACAAGTACCCAACGCCAACCTCACTCAGGGCAAATCTTCAGGTGCCAATCTCATCAGTGCTAATTGTCAGGGGGCAAACCTGTGCCAGGCGGACCTTTCGGATGCCAATCTTACCGGGGCCGATCTCACCGGGGCTGACCTGAGGGGCGCTAGACTTCTCCTTGCGAACCTCACATCAGCCACTATGGTGAGGGCCGACTTTTGAGTGGTGCCAGCCTACATATTGCGACTTTTCACATGGGCGACCTTAGCGAAGCCAACTTTGAAGGGGCAGTAATGGCCGAGACGATTCTTGCAGACGTAGACCTGACCAGAGCAAGGGGACTGGAAGCAATCACGCATCAAGGACGCTCCGCCTTGACAATCGGAACGGTCTACCGATCAGGTCGTCTGCCCGAAACACTCCTTCGGGGCGTCGGCGCGCCGGATGATTTTATTGCCTTCGCGCGCGATCTCCGCTCCAATCCAATTCAGTATTGCTCGTGCTTCCTTAGCCATAGTTCGAAGGACAAGAGGTTCTGCAAACGTCTGTATGACGATTTGCAGGGCCGGGGGGTTCGCGTCTGGTATTTTCCGGAGAACGCTCGGTGGGGAGCATCGGTATGGGGGGAAATTGACCGTAGCATCATGAGCTACGACAGGCTTGTAGTGGTGTGTCCAAGGACTCGCTTCAAAGCGGGCCAGTCCTCCGGGAAATCGAGCGTGCGCTGAATCGCGAAGACAGGGAAGGCAAAAACGTGCTGTTTCCGATCAGAATTGACCGTTTCATCTTTGATGAATGGGAACACCCGCGGAAAGTAGATGTGTTGGCGAAGATTGTGGGGGATTTTGGCGGATGTAGCCGAAGCCCCGCAAAGTATGCGAGAGCGCTCGATCACCTGGTTAAGAATCTCAAGCTGTGAGTCGAACAATGAGGCGCTAGGCTGAGGTGTAGAAGGGAGGACATGATGGATTCTGCGCGCGACCGAGATGAGCCGCTCGATGCCAACGAAATTCTCACGGCTGAATTCGCGTACATTGCGCAGACCGCCTTTCAAGCGAACGAGGATAAAGCACACGTCACGAACTTTTATCTCATTACGCTCGGCGGGTTCGTTGCTGCACTACTCGGCAGTCAAATGCAGAATCTGATGGTGCCAGCGGTTTATTGGGCTTTTGCTGCGCTCTTCCTGGTGCTGTTCGCGGTAAGTGTCCTCACGCTGCTCCAACTGGTGCGCCTACGTCAAGCCTGGTTCGATCGCACGTGCGAGCAATGAATAGGATTAAGCGGTACTACCAGGACAGATTACCGGAGATGGAGTTAGCTAAGGCGTTTTGCGTGGGTACATACGTCCATACCGGCACAGTACAAGCCGTGGAGCGTTGGTTTTCTGTTGGCATCGCAGGTAGCCCTGCTCGGAGGGGCTTCGGCGGGTGCAGCGGTTATGTTCGTGGGGCTGACGCAGGGTTCCTGGTGGTGGAGTGGGGCCGCTGTTCTTGTTGTAGGCGCGGCAGCCGGACAGATGCTGCTGTATTCGGGTCTACTGCGCGCAACTCCTACTTTGTCGAAGCTCCCTCAGCCATCGAGGAGTGCAGGCAAGGCCACCGAGCACTAACCGCAGTGGTCAGGAGCGCATACTGTGTTGATGAAGAAGGATATCGAGCGTGAAGCCAGGTTGGGGCAGGGATATGGCTAGAACCGAGTCGTTCCACCTGACGCCAGACGAATTCGCCCAGAGGGTGAGAAGTATGGTTCCTCTTGTGCGATCACCTGTCGGGAGCCATACCCTTGTTGGCTTTGGTGAGCCTGGCGAGCGCTACGCGAGGGTCCGATTGGTGCTTCTCGGCCATTTGCCCTCCGATGAAGACGCCCCCGACCCCGTCCCGGAAAGCGCGGCGCTTGGTGTGCTATTCAAGAGTGCTATCCGAATAGATGGCTTGCGGCCATACAGCCGCGTCCTGTGAAGGGGGTGTTGTTTGTGATGTTCATCCCGACCGTCCGAAGGCCGTGAACGGACAGGCCGAATATGACATGGACACGCTTGTCGAGTACTGGAATGAACTGCGGAAGCGGTTGCTGGAATATATGGAAAAACGCGACCAGCTAATAGCATCGACTCTGCGTGCTCCATCCGCGCTACCCAAAGACGCAGCAAGCAGGCCGGACCGCGATCGAACAGGTGCCTACGGCATTCATATCGTACTCCTGGGACAGCGAGACCCATAGAGCGTGGGTGAAGGAACTTGCAACTCGTCTTCGCCGGGATGGAGTGGACGTGAAGCTCGATGCATGGGAATTGGCCCCCGGCGATCAGTTGCCTGCCTTCATGGAACGGGCTGTTTCGCGAGAATGACTTTGTCCTAATAGTCTGCACGCCACGCTATCGGCAGGATCGGATTCCCGCGGACTGGCGGTGTCGGGTACGAGGGAGACATCATGACCGGGAGAGGTCCTGACAGCGGGCCAGAACCGTAAGTTCATCCCTATCTTACGAGAAGGCGAGTGGAACGAAGCATCGCCCTCCTGGCTCAAGGGCAAGGTCTACGTAGACCTCCGCGCCGAGCCGTATTCGGAAAGGAACTACCTCGAACTGCTCGCTACCCTCATTGGCCAGCGACCACAGGCTCCTCCGGTTGGCGTACCGAATTTCGCCAGCGACACCGATGCGCCCCAGACCGTCGTAACTGGGCCTCAAGACGAGGATATAGAGCGAGCGGCATTTGAACCGATAAAGATAACTAGCGTTATTGTTGAGGACGTGGGGACGCCGCGCAACGATGGCACACGTGGCAGCGGGTTGTATGCCGTACCATTGCGCTTATCGCACAAGCCGCCGGATGAATGGGCCGAGTTATTCATCGATGGGTGGAATTATGCACCATCCTTCACCACCATGCATCGTCCCGGCATTGCAAGAGTCAGTGGTGATCGCGTCATCCTCGACGGGACGACCCTTGAGGAAGTCGAGCAGTATCACCGCGAGACCTTTTATTTTTATCGGAATATTATTCCTGAGTCTTTCGCTACAGCATGCCGGTTCCGATGACCTTTCATTTAAGAATTTGCTGGCCAAAAGTGCAAGTCTTAATCCTTTCTGGCTGCGGCTGGCGTTCCTGTTCATCTTCACCGGTTTTACGGCCAAATTAGGACTTGTGCCAATGTTTACCGCCGGTATTGATGCCAAGGATAAAGCCCCGGCACCGGCTGGTGCTTTGTTGGCGAGTGTCCTGATGAACCTGGGATTTGTAGGGATTTTCCGGTTTTACATTGTTGTTTCTAACACTTCGTTACTGCACTGGGCGCAGATGGTTGTGGGCTCGGCAGCTTTCCTTTCGCTGTTCGTGGCTACAGTATATATGCTTAAGGTTAAGAACATAAAGCGGATGTTTGCCTACTCCGGCATTGAACATATGGGGCTAGTTATGCTTGGTGTCGCTGCCGGTGGAATAGGGTATTATGCAGCGGTACTTCACGTAATTCTTCATGCTTTCGTGAAATCGAGTCTCTTCTTTCAGTACAACCAGCTTTACAGGGTGTTTCAGAATAAAAGCATATACCATATCGGGAACTACTTCAAGTATAATACTACTGGTGCCATGGTGTTGCTGCTTGGGTTTATAAGCGCTGCTGCTATGCCTCCATCCGGACTGTTTGTCAGCGAATTCCTGATTTTCCGGTCCA
>CAWEBD010000056.1:0-10594 GCA_963806435.1 uncultured Bacteroidota bacterium | reverse complement strand
ATAAAAACCAAGATCAATACCCTGTGAATAAGAGACACCTGCCCCATAACCAATTTCAGGATCCATGCCGCTGTAATTTGTAAAAGTTAACAGGTTTTGAGCGTTAATGTATATTTTTAACTGGGTCAACGGCAGACCTCTAAAAGCCTTTTTCAAGTCATAACCAAGAGATACGTTTTTGATTTTGAAATAATCTCCATTTTCAACATAAATATTGGAAATCCGATTCCAATTCGAATTGGATGAACTTGACAAACGCGGGAATAAATTGGAAGTACCTTCACCATGCCAACGTTCAAACACTTCTGTAGTATAATTGGACATGGGTGATGCTACGAAATCCCGGTAACATTTAAGTATTTGTTGTCCAAAAGCTCCATAGGTAGTTACCCCCAATTCAATTCCTTTGAAATTCACATTAAAAGAATAACCAAGAGTGAAATCCGGATGTGGATCCCCGATTCGGTATTGGTCATCAGCATCAATTATACCATCATTATTAACGTCTCTCCAAATAACGTCACCGGGCTGGGTATTTTTGCCAAGTAGTTTTGCTCCGGAATAGTTGTCAATTTCTTGCTGATTCTGGAAAATCCCATCACTCTGATATCCAAAGAAATATCCAAAAGGTTTTCCAACTTCCGAACGGAATACTTCATCTGAACCTTCCCACAACACACTGGTAGGACCGTGAATAATTCCTTCTGAATTGGCTAATTTCAGCACTTTGTTTTTATTGTGGCTCAATGTAAGATTCATGTCATAGTAAAAATCTTTATTTAACTGCTCGTTCCATCCCAAAGCAACTTCAAATCCGGAGTTTTGAACATCCCCTCCATTGGCATAAGCAGGACTTACACCAAAATCAGCAGGTTGGGGTGGTGTTACTAACCAGTCTTTTGTGACACGGTTATACCAGTCCATTTCCAGTTTCATGCGTCCCGAAGAAACGTGCATCCAACCCTAAATTAATCATAGATTGAGTTTCCCATTTCAGATCCGGATTTACTCCGCGGTAAGCATATGACCCGGTAGCTGCGTCGTTCATAGAGTTTCCAAATGCGTAACCGCCATAATTGTTGTTGGACGTGATCAAGCCCAAATATTGGAAATAACTTACACGGTCATTTCCGTTTGATCCATACGATCCACGCAATTTCAGGAAGTCAATTCCTTTTACATTTTCAGTCCAAAATTTTTCGTTGCTGATTACCCAGCCGGCTGAAACTGATGGAAAAAATCCCCACCTGTGACCGCGTGCAAAATTGGACGAACCATCTCCACGTAGTATCAGCGAAGCCATGTAAGTTTCATTATAGTTGTAATTTACACGACCAAAAGCGGAAAGACTTCCACTTGAAAGAGTAGGAGTACCTGTAAGGGACTGAACGGTATTCAAATTTGGGACATTGCTCAACCAGGCATGTTCAAAATCGTAAAAGATCGAACCTTGATTCGATGCACTCATGGACTCACTCAAAAGCTGGCGTGCCATACCTTGTCCAACCATAATGTCAATATTGTGTTTATCAAAATTCATCAGGTAATTTACTGTATTGTCCCAAGTTAAATATTGATATTGGCTCATTGATTGGGTTACGCGGTCTTGAACCTGTTGCAAAGTTGCTGTTAGTTTTCCGAAAGACGGAATATATCCCCGGTAACTGGATGAACTGAACATATATCCAAATTGTGTGCGTAATGTAAGATTCTTTATTGGTTTTAACTCAGCATAAAGACTGGATTGTAGTGAATGGGATTTGCTGAGATTTTGATTCATCAAATAATCCATATAAGCAATCGGATTTTTATTGGCGCTGTTTGCAGCATCCCAGTTATATCCATTTGCTACCTGATCATCATACATGTAATAGCCTCCACTATTATTGTATGCGTGCATCAGCGGGCTCATTATCATAACATTATGAATGCATTCAAATAAATATTGTCGCTAACCTGACCCTGCGACTTATTAAAACGATAATTTAATGTTTCGCCTACTTTCAAAATATCAAGAGAGCCTTTTTTGAATATTGTGGACTCCGTATTAATACGCCCGTTAAAACGACTCAGAGTCGGAATCTGGGATGGAACCCCCATCGTGGCTTCCTGTTGCAAGAAAGTCAATCCAATAGAAGAGCAGTACTGATCTGTACCACTGTTAATGCTGATGCTGTGAGACTGTATCGGTGCATTTTTATTCAAGATTTCTTTAAGCCAATTTGTGCCTTTCCATGAACCGTTACGTATAGCCGTCAAGTCGGCTGAAGGAATCAGATTATCCCAATTGTAGTTGGGTAATCCATCCATCATACGGCTTTCATTTTGAATATTCACAAATTCCTGAGCATTTAAAATGGTTGGAATTTTATAAAAGTTCTGAACTCCGTAATAACCATCGTACGTGATTTCATGCTTGCCGGGTTTTCCACTTTTTGTTTTAATAAGGATAACTCCATTGGCGGCACGTGAGCCGTAAATTGCAAGCGTAGCCGCGTCTTTCAGCACATCTATGCTTTCGATGTCATTTGGGCTTAACCCTTCAATACTTGCGCCTACAACTCCGTCCACAACGTAAAGTGGAGTCGCTGTTCCATTGGTTCCGATGCCGCGAATGTTCACATTAAAGCCGTCACCGATAAAACCGCTGACCTGAGTGATGTTTACTCCCGGCGCCTGACTCTGCAACGCTCCTAATACACTTGTGGTGTTAATCTTGCAATGTCTTCCCCTTTTACTTGTACAGTAGCACCTGTAACTAACTTCTTCTTTTGAACGCCATATCCCACTACAACAACTTCATTTAAACTAATGTTATCTTCTTCCAAAATAACTGTCATTTGTTCTGTTGCAGGCAATTCTTGCTTAATGTAACCGATAGAATAAATCACCAAAGTTGCCCCTTGTGAAATATCTATTGAAAACGAGAATAGGGTCGGCCTTCGAGGTAGTCGGGCCGTTGGCACCTTCCACGATTATCTTCGCCTTTATCTTGCCGGCGTTCCTCCCCGTGATCTGATCCTCTTTTGCCGCGGGGACAAGCACGTCAACTTCAAGCTCAAGAAGATCTTCGTTTGAAATCGAATCGCCGATCCCGCTTCCCTCGAGGGTCCTGTGTTTCTGAACCCACTCGATAGCCTCGTTGACGTTAATACCTTTCTTGTTGTAATAGCCGCCGCTCACGTCGCTGACGGCGAGCACTTTTAATCCCTGCTCATTCAGAAGTTTCGCCGAGACAGAACCGACATTTCCGAATCCCTGGACGGCGCACGTCGTCTGTTTCGCGTTCAAGCCCTTCTTAGCCATAGCGGCGAACGTTGTGACCATTACTCCACGTCCAGTCGCCTCGCGTCTTCCGAGCGAACCGCCGATGATGAGAGGCTTGCCCGTCACGACGGCGGTCTCCGTCTTGCGAGTGTGCATGCTGTATGTGTCCATTATCCACGCCATGATCTGCTCGTTCGTGTTCATGTCGGGTGCCGGTATGTCCTTGTCCGGGCCGAAAACATCCAGCATGTTTGCCGTGAACCTGCGCGTGATCTTCTCCAGTTCGACCTGTGTCAGCTTACTGGGATCGCACTTCACCCCGCCTTTTGCACCGCCGAAAGGAATATTTGCAATAGAACACTTCCACGTCATCCAGGCAGCCAGAGCCTTGATCTCATTCAGGGTAATATCCGGCGCATACCGGATTCCGCCCTTTGAGGGTCCGAGCGCGTCGTTGTGAATCACGCGGTAGCCTTCAAATACCTCGATCTCACCGCTGTCCATCTGAATGGGAATTGACACCGTAACTTGCTTCACGGGGGTCTTCAGGTACTCATAGACCCCCCTTTCCAGTTCCAGAAGTTCTGCTGCCACATCGAACCGCTCCATCATTGATTCAAAAGGGTTCTCCTTGTCCAAAATGGGAGCCGGCTCTTTGTACGTGACCGTGTCCATGTTTCTCCTGTGTTTTAGTAGAGGTTTTTCCCAGCGGCGAGGGCTTCAAGCCTGGCAATCCGCTCCTCTGTTGGAGGATGTGTACTGAAAAGTTTCGCGAATCTCTGGGCGCTCAGCGGATTGACGATGAAAAGATGCGCCGTCGATGGCTGAGCCTGCATGGGTATTTGCCGTGCGGCTGTTTGGAGCTTGCTCAACGCGCTCGCGAGCGATAGCGGTTTCATGGAAAGCTTGGCCCCGCCTTCGTCCGCCTTGTATTCACGGGAACGGGAGACGGCCATCTGTATCATCATCGCAGCGATCGGAGCGACAATTATCACGAACAATTCTCCGATAAGAGACGAAGAATCGTCGTCTCTTCCCCGGCCTCCGAAAAAGAACAAAGACCAGCTTAGCATCTGAGCCAAATAGGCGATCGCCCCGGCAAATGTGGCGACAATCGTTGAAGTGAGAATATCGCGGTGAAGGACATGTGATAACTCGTGTCCGATAACCGCTTCAAGTTCTTCATCGTTCAGAATTTTCATGATACCGTCGGTGACCGCAACCGCGGCGTGTTGTGGATTTCGCCCGGTAGCGAAGGCATTCGGTGTTTCTGTCGGGACCATGTATAATTTCGGCATCGGGATATTAGCGCGGGTGGCGAGGCGGTGAACCATCGAGTAGAGCCTCGGAGCTTCGGCTTCGGTGACCTGTCTGGCATGATAGCTCGCCAACACCATCTTGTCGGAAAACCAATACGCGAAAAAATTCATAGCAAGGCTGAAAATAAAGGCATAAGTAAGACCGGTCTTCCCTCCGATCGTTCCGCCGATAAAAAGGAACAAAACCATCATCAGGGTCATGAGGAACACCGTCTTCATAGTATTCTTCATAAAGTACAAATCCTCCTTTAGTGGAATAATTTATCAAGGCAATTGAGCACTTGCAAGGCAGCAGCGTTCCCCTAAGCGGCGGTAGGTAAGAGAATTGCGCGTATTAGTTAAACTTGCGGAGGGTGAATCCGGGAGGATTACCGGAAACCGAGTTTCCTCAAATGGGAGGCCAAAAGCTCCGGATTCTCGTCCAGGAAGTGTCTGGCAAAGAGCCTTGCCCTGTCGACTTCGGCCAGGTCAATTTCGGAACTCACGAAATCCTCGTCGAACAGCTTCGCCGTCGCGATCCTGTCGCCGTGAGGAGAGATCAATTCGGACCCACCCCAGAAATTCACTCCGTCCTCGAACCCGACCCTGTTAACGAAAGCGAGATAAACGCTCAGCAGACGTGCGAAACTCCTGTGCTGCTCGCCGTTGGCTTCGTGCCCCGCGTGCCCTTCCGCGCCGCCGGACAGTCGTGTCGGACTCGCCGCCGCGCCGAGAATCAGCCTCGCGCCCTGAAGAGCAAGCAGGTACGGAAGTGAAACGTGCCAAAGGTCCTCGCATATGAGAAGACCGATCCTCCCGAACTTCGTATCGAAAGCTTCCACGTCCTTTCCCGGCAGAAAATATCTCTGTTCCTCAAAGATACCATACGTCGGAAGGTAGACTTTGAAATGCATGTGCTTGAGAGTACCGTCCTCAAAATACAGGAGCGCATTCCGTATTCCGCCGGCACTGTCCCTGATGATCCCCCCCACCACAAGTGAAATCTTCCTGCTCAGAGACTTGAAGGGATCAAAGAATTTGTCGTCAGCGGCCTGCGCCAGTTCCGCGTTCAAGTCCCGGACGGAGTAACCTGTGAGGCTGAGTTCGGGAAAGAGAAGGATATCCGCGCCGTCTTTCTGTGCCCGCTCCGCGATTTCCAAATGGTTCTCAAGATTCCATTTCAGATCGCCAAGCCGCGGCTTGGTTTGAGCTAATGCGACGGTGAATTTACCCAAGCGTTATTCCTCGATAATATCGTTGGGGAGTTCGTCAGGATTAGATGAAGTCCGTGGGAGCTTGCTCTCAAGTACCTCGCCTATCTCCGCGAGCGACACGCTCAAGCCATGAAAGAAATTCTTCTTCGAGAAGTGTTCAGACAGCTTGCCGGCAAGATTTGCCCAGAACTCGTCAGGAAGCACCTTGATTATCCCGTGATCTGCCAGGATCTCAAACTGCCTTTCTCCCACGAGAATAAAGACGAGGATGCCGGTACCCTCTTTAGTCTTCGTCATCCCCAGCTTGCGGAATTCGCGCTCGGCGACCTGACGGGCGGACAGCTTCCGCTCGCTCCAGTGCTTCCTATGGCGGACAACTACGCGTATCTCCGCAGATGTTTTCTCCTCGATAGCGCCGATCTGGCCGCTGAGCTGCTTGAGCTGTTCTTTGCTGAGTATTTTTTCAATCATGGCTAATTAAAATTCTTTCTGCATGCGGGCGCGATCATTTTCAACCTTTCCACCAATTGTGCGAATGTGTCGGGTCTAAGAGACTGTTTCCCGTCGGATAATGCCTTCTCCGGATGCGGATGGACTTCAATGAGAAGCCCGTCCGCGCCGGCAGCGACGGCCGCAAGTGCCATCGGAGTGACCAGCTCCCAGCTGCCGGTCCCGTGGCTCGGATCGACTATTATAGGCAGGTGAGACAACTGCTTGACAAGCGGGACCGCGTTGAGATCGAGTGTGTTCCGTGTGTACGTCTCAAAAGTTCTTATGCCGCGTTCGCAGAGGGCTATGTTGTAATTCCCCTGCGATGCGATATACTCGGCCGCCATCAGCCATTCCTCTATTGTTGCCGCAAGCCCGCGCTTCAGGAGGACGGGCTTCCTGGTCCGCCCGACAACCTCGAGCAGGGAATAATTGTGCATGTTTCGGGCGCCGATCTGGAGCATGTCGGAATACTCACTGACTAGCTGGACAGTCTCCGTGTCCTTCACCTCGGTCACGACACTCATGCCGAATTTGTCGGCCGCCTCACGAAGATATTTGAGGCCTTCTTCCTTCAATCCCTGGAACGCATAAGGAGAAGTCCTCGGTTTGTACGCCCCGCCTCGAAGCATCTGCGCGCCCTGGGATTTCACGAATTCGGCGACTTCCATTATCTGAGCCCTGCTCTCAACCGAACATGGCCCCGCCATCACGACGAGGTCCCGACCGCCTATGGTCGTATTCGGGAGCTGCAGGACGGTATCTTCCGGCTTCACATCCCGGCTGACAAGTTTGTAAGGTTTGCTGACGGGTATGCACTCGACGACACCGGGAAGATTAGAGAAGAGGCTCTGATCGACCACGCCTTTGTTGCCGGTTATTCCGATCGCGATTCTCAGAGAGCCGGGTATCTCGTGCGGCGTCCAGCCCATCGATCGGATTTTGTCCTCGACAACCTCGATCTGTTCGTCCGACGCGGTTTTATCCATTATGATTAGCATATGGCCCTTACGAAGATTTTACCAGCTTCCGCTCGCGCCGCCGCCGCCGAAGCCGCCGCCGCCACCGCTGAAACCGCCGAAGCCTCCACCGCCTCCGAAACCTCCGCCGCCAAATCCACCGCCTCCTCTGGAGCCACCGAAACCTCCCAACAAAAACGGAAGGAAGAGCCAACCGGCGCTGGCCCCCTTCGACGAAGCGGAATATTTCCTGTTACCGAACAAAATTGGAAAAATGAAAATAAACAGGAATATTATCAGAGGGAGGAAATTCGTGTTGTCCTTATGCTTCTTCAAATCGGCGTGAAATGTCCCACCGATGAGGGCTGCAAGAGCCGTGACACCCTTGTCAATTCCCTGATAGTAGTCGCCAGTCTTAAACTCGGGTATGACGATCTCATCGATTATGTAGCTGGAGTACGCATCCGTGACGACGCCTTCGAGTCCGTACCCCACTTCGAATCTGGTCTTGTGGTCACCGACATCCACGGTAAACAACAAACCGTTGTCCTTACCCTTCTGGCCGATCTTGTTCTTCGTGGCAACGGCCATCGAATAGTCGAACAGGTCACCTCCCGGAATCGATTGGACCACAAGGACGACAATTTGAGTCGAAGTCGTGTCCTGATATGTCTTGAGCCGAGCGTCCAACGCCGCGATCTGGTCCGGCGTCAGAACGCCAGCTTGATCTGTCACAAACTGAGTAAGTGTCGGAACCTTGGATGATGAATTGTCTCCCGACTGAGCGTATGAGGCGAGAGACAGCGATAGAAATGCGACTACGAAGAGCGCCGCATTTCTAAAAAGATTTGAATGGCGCATTTAGAATTGTACCTTTGGGGCAACATTTGAACCCTCGACGGCTTCAAAGTACGGCCTTTCGTGGAAGCCCGTCATCGATGCTATTATGGCAGCCGGCATTCTGCGCACGAGGGTGTTAAATCCCTGCACCGCTTCGTTGAACCGTCTCCTCTCGACAGCTATCCTGTTCTCGGTTCCTTCGAGCTGTGCCTGCAATGAAAGAAAATTCTGGTTCGCTTTTAAGTCCGGGTAGTTTTCAGTTACCATCAGCAGTCGTGAGAGGGCGGAGCTCAGGCCGTCCTGTGCCTGCTGGAATCTCTTGAACGCCTGCGGGTCCTCGAGTACCTGCGGCGTGACCGTCAACTTTCCGACGCTGGAGCGCGCTTCAGCCACTTTCTCAAAAACGTCCGCTTCATGCTTCGCATATCCCTTCACGGTCTCAACGAGATTCGGGATGAGGTCGTATCTGCGCTGATACTGGTTCTGAACCTGGCCCCACGACTGCTTCACATTTTCATCGTACGAAACAAGTTTGTTGTACACTCCAAAACCCCACCCTGCGATGGCAAGGCAGAGAAGAATAAAAACTCCCAATATCGAAAGCGCAATGATCGCTCCTCGCGACATAGATGACTCCTTTGTTTAGTTTAATTTATGTAAGGGTGGTCTTAAACTCAAGAAACGTCCCTCTCCAGGCCTTCCACCTTGTTTAATCGACCCGCGGCTTTTAATTTCAAGAAAAAGAGAACTAAGAATGCCTGAGAAACTCATATTCGAATTATCGCACAATGGACGCAAAGGTTACACACTTCCGAAAATTGACGTTCCGGGAGTGTCCGTAACGGGGTCTATACCCGACAAGTTTAAGCGCCGCGTTCCCGCAGAGCTCCCCGAGGTTAGCGAGAACGAGGTGGTACGGCATTTTGTACGGCTGTCGACAATGAACTATCATATCGACAAGGGATTCTACCCGCTCGGTTCATGCACGATGAAATACAACCCGAAGGTAAACGAGAAAACCTCAGCCATGGCCGGAAATGCGGATATCCATCCCCTGGAGCCGCAGGAGGCGATCCAGGGCGCGCTGGAGCTCATGTACAACCTGGCGGAGACGCTTCGCGAAATCGCGGGCATGTCGGCGGTTTCACTGCAGCCGGCCGCGGGAGCACAGGGCGAGCTGACCGGCATTATGCTCATCAGAAAGTATCACGAGTCTAAAGGCAAAGTACGCAGCAAGATTTTGGTGCCCGATTCAGCTCACGGCACCAACCCGGCAAGCGTCGCAATCAGCGGATACAAGGCCGTCAGCATAAAATCCAACCAGAACGGCACAGTCGACCTTGAAGATCTCAGGCAACATCTTGACGACGAAGTTGCCGGAATGATGCTGACAAACCCGAACACCCTCGGCATTTTCGAGACCGATATAGTCAAGATCAGCAAAATGGTTCACGATGTCGGCGGACTCATGTATATGGACGGCGCCAATCTGAATGCAATCGTCGGGCTGGTAAGGCCGGGCGATATGGGATTCGACGTTGTACATATCAACCTGCACAAGACTTTCTCCACTCCTCACGGCGGAGGCGGACCGGGTTCCGGGCCCGTCGCGGTCAACGATAAACTCAAAGATTTCCTGCCGGTTCCCGTAGTTGAGAAACAGGGCGATAAGTTTGTGCTCAATTTCAATAAACCCAATACCATCGGCAAGGTACATTCGTTCTTCGGAAATTTCGGCATGCACGTCCGCGCGTACACATACATTCTCTCCCACGGCCCCGACGGGTTGAGAGGAAACAGCACAAACGCAGTCATCAACGCGAATTACCTCCTGAGCAGACTCCGCGGCGCGTTTGTTCTCCCCTACAAGGCGAGGCCGATTCGGGGCGGCAGCGGCTCTTCTTGGCTCATTGTGTCCAGCAATGACAATAAGCATGTGATATCTGCAATCGAATGTAAAGGAAAACCAATCTTCTCCGGATTTTATTTAGATATTTCGCTGAATTGCGCTTGTTGTCTACTGGCTCTGAGGGCAATAAAAGTTCCGGTGGAAAATACCTGTGATGCCCAATCGTTTCGTTGAGGGTTGAAATAAGCCCTAAAATATAAGGCCTAAAGAGTGGGGCCGGCTGGAGAAGGGGGGGCATTTTTGCCTCATCGTTTGCCCTTGCTCGCGTGCCTTTTGAAATGTACTACTGTTTGTATTGTCACTGATATAGATAATATTCCTTTCCAATTCTTCCAAAGCCTTCCTATTGTCGTGCTTAGCACTTCCATAGATACTAAGCACTTCTTCTTGAGCCCATTCACCTATACGGGACAAAATATAGATTACCGATGCGTATACGTTTTTCCCGTAGGAGACATAAGGCAATGACACCGCAAATTGGTTCATAGCCTCCTTTTGTTTACGTAAATCTCTTAATATAAAAGATTTATTTACGGAGCGTAATTCCGACATTCTGGCATCGTTCGCGGCCTGGTCGATCTTATCTGCCATTGCCAGCCACATGATTACCATGCCGAA
>CAWEBD010000055.1:0-15766 GCA_963806435.1 uncultured Bacteroidota bacterium | reverse complement strand
CGTTGATTGTCACGTCCCTTGCGTTGTCGGCCGCCGAAGTCCAGGGAAACGATTATGTTGCTGGCCATGGATTTGGATCTGCAGTTCGATGTACCAAGACTTGCCGGCCACACCGAACAGTGGCCTGGTGAAGTCAGTTTCCTGCTGCAACGCGCATCCAGAAGAGGCAGCCCGGAGGACACTTGTCGAGCGGTGCAAATTGTGCAGACATTGCTGCAGTACCTGGTGCGTCGGCGGGCACACGAAGGTATTGTCGCTGTGCGGCGTGCGCAGGCCGCCGTTAAGCCTTTTGTGCGAAGCCTATTATGCGCCGGTGGCGGCCTTCATCCGCTACGCCGGGCGCGACGAAGAGGCCGCGCGCGACCTGGCCCAGGAATTCTTCGCCCGCCTGCTCGCCGGGCACGGGCTCGACACCGTGGAGCCGGGCCGCGGCCGGTTCCGGTCGTTTCTGCTGGGCGCGGTGAAGCACTTCCTCGCCGACCAGCACGACCGCGCCCAGGCCGCCAAGCGCGGCGGCGGGCAGACCCTGGTTTCCATTGAGGCGGGCAGCGGCACGAACACCACCACCGAATTGCAAATCCCCGATCCGGCAGGGCCCGCGCCCGACACGGTGTTTGACCGGCAGTGGGCGCAGACACTCGTCGAGCGCGCCCTCAACGTGCTGGCGGGCGAGTTCGCGGCAGCGGGCAAGCCGGAGCAGTTTGAAACGCTCAAGCCCTGGCTGTTGGGCGAGGTTGACTCCCTGTCGCAGGCGGACGCGGCGAGCCGGCTCGGCATGACCGAAGGCGCGGCCAAGGTGGCGATTCACCGCCTGCGGAGGCGCTTCCGCGAACTCGTCAAAGCCGAGATTGCGCGGACCGTAGATGACGCCGCGCAGGTGCAGGAGGAGCTGCAATACCTGGTGGAGGTGCTCGCCGCCACTTGAAGCTGGCAGCCGGCAGCGAGCGGCTTGGGTCAGTTACTCCGTTTTTTGGCTTAACTGCGGAGCAGTTTGATGCCTCACTATTGCAAGGGTGCGGTTTCAGGCGTTTATTGAACTGCAACGACCCTTTCTCGTGTCGGTGTCTCAGGATCAAATTATGCATTAATCGTCCAAAGCGGCAGAGGACAGCCGCACTCCAAAACGCTGGCGCGCCCACCCATGCGCCGGAAAGCGCGAAGCGTCTTGGAGTGCGGCTGTCCTCTGCCGCTTTTGAATCGGCGCGAAAAGTAATGGCAATTGTGAGACACCACACCAGGCTAGTCCCCCGACGGACGGCGGCTGGCCAGGACCGCTTGCTCGGCGGCGATGATGCAGTCGCACATCGAGTCGGCATCCACAGCCTGGCTGTCGAGGGACGGGGGGGGTATATCAACGCCTTTACGACTAAGGAGTATTCCTGCTACTACGCTAAGGTCTTCAAGAACGAGCTTCAGCCGACCGTCCGCGTCCTTTCGGACCTTGTTATTCACCCGAAGTTTGACGCTTCCGATTTGCAGAACGAGAGGAAGGTTGTCCTCTCCGAAATGCAGGAAGTATACGATGATCCCGAGGATTGGGGGATGGATTTCATCGAGGAGAAAGTTTTCAAGGGCAATCCGTTGTCGATGCCGATAATCGGTAGGGCGTCGATGCTTCGCAGCTTCACGACGCGCGACCTGCGGAGTTTTCACTCCAGGAATTTCACCGCGGAAAGGATCGTCATCAGCGTCGCCGGCAACTTTGACAGATCGGAGCTCATGGATCACATTTCCGCGTATTTCTCGCCGCTGGCGCCGGTGTCGAAAATTTATATCAGGAAGAAACCGGATGCCAACAAAGTACGCAGCTACACCGTAAGGCGGGAAGCGGGGAGACAGGTTCACCTTGTCCTCGGCTCGGCTGCGCCCGGGTTAGACGACCCCGGAAGGTACGCGGCATCGATGGTCGGAGTTATTCTTGGCGACGGGTCGAGTTCGAGATTGTACAAAAACATCCGCGAGAAGAATGGCCTCGCTTATTCGATTTACTCTTACGGTTCGGCGTACGCCGATACGGGGGTAATGGGAATATACGCCTGCACGGCGGTCGGCGACTTCGCGCGGGCCGAGAAAAAGATCCTCTCGACCATAGAGGAATTCGCCCGGTACGGCCCGACAAAAGAAGAAGTGGAGAGAGCGAAGGCGCAGATGAAAGCCGGAATAATATTCTCGCTCGAAAATCTTTGGGACAGGGCATCGCTGTTTGCCAGGGATGAGCTTTATTACCGGGCGAAGTCGAAGTTTTCGGAGTCGCTCGAATCTATAGAAAAAGTCACTGAATCGGACATAGCGGAGGCCGCCGGAAACCTCACAAAGGATGGCCTGGCTTCAGTCAGAATACTTCCCAAAAAGCCGAAAGCGTAGCGGAGATCCCGCCGCGCCTGAAAGGAGAAATCGAACAATGATTGTCGGACTACTGAAAGAAATAAAGCCTAACGAAAACCGGGTGGCTCTCCTCCCCGCCGGGGTCGAGTTGATGGTCGCGCATGGACACAAAGTACTTGTCGAGAAGAACGCCGGTGTCGGCAGCGGATTCCCGGATGAGCTTTACAAGAAAGCAGGCGCGAAAATAATTCCAAGCGCGGCGGAAGTCTACGGCGCCGCCGAGATGGTTATGAAGGTGAAAGAGCCGATCAAGTCTGAATACAAACTCATCAGGAACGGGCAGATAGTCTTCACCTATTTTCACTTCGCCGCCAGCAGGGAACTGACCGAGGCGATGATGAAGTCGAAGGGAATCTGTGTCGCCTACGAGACAGTGCAGAGGCAGGATCGATCGCTGCCGCTGCTTATCCCCATGAGCGAAGTTGCCGGAAGAATGGCGCCTCAGGAAGGTGCAAAATATATAGAGAAAACAATGGGCGGAAGAGGAATTCTGCTTGGCGGAGTTCCGGGAGTCGAGCCCGCGGATGTCGTTATCATCGGCGGCGGAATCGTAGGACAGAACGCGGCGCGAATCGCGGCGGGATTCGGCGCGAGGGTTACGATTCTCGACAACGACCTGTACAAGCTCCGCTATCTTGACGATGTGATGCCGAAGAACGTTCAGACGCTTGCTTCCAACCCCTACAATATTCGCAAATCGGCCTCGCGCGCGGATGTTCTTATCGGCGCGGTGCTTATACCCGGCGCGAAGGCTCCTAAGCTTGTGACAAGGGAAATGCTGAAAGACATGAAGGAAGGTTCCGTGATAGTCGATGTATCCGTGGACCAGGGAGGCTGCATAGAGACCTGCCACCCCACAACCCATGAGAACCCGACGTACGTCGTTGACGGCGTAGTCCACTACTGCGTCGCCAACATGCCCGGCGCGGTGCCATTCACCTCGACCATCGGCCTGACAAATGCGACGCTTCCTTACGCGCTCCAGATTGCCGGAAACGGCTGGGAGAAGGCCGTGAAGACCAACAACGAAATCAAGCTCGGGCTGAACATGGCATTCGGGAAGATCACTTACAAACACGTCGCGGAAGCATTCGACTTCGATTATACCCCCGTTGAAGAAATCCTCGGTTGAATTGAGTGTCGGTAGATTATGGATGCGATGTCGGACTTCCGCGCCGGCGAAAGAGAATTTCAGTTTTAAATTCTTGAATGGAAACAGGTAGATTTATTACTTTGTTTTTAGTAGAAATGGTAGGACGAAATGCCTAAGGTAACGATAGAAGGAAAATCTGTAGAAGTTGAAAATGGGACCACCGTAATACGGGCGGCGGCTCAGGCCGGCGTCGAGATCCCGCATTTTTGCTGGCACCCGGGACTCTCCGTGGCAGGTAACTGCAGGATGTGCCTGGTGGAAATAGAGAAGATGCCGAAGCTCGCGATCGCCTGCGCGACACAGGTCTCGGACGGCATGGTGGTACACGTGAATTCCGAGAAAGCGGTTGAGGCGAGAAAAGCCGTGCTCGAGTTCATTCTCATCAATCATCCGCTCGACTGCCCGATATGCGACGAAGCCGGGGAGTGCAATCTTCAGGACTACACTTACAGCCACGGCCCCGGACACAGCGCTCTCGAAGAAGCCAAGAACAAGAAGCCGAAACGCGTCCCGCTCGGCCCGAACGTGGTCTACGACGCGGAGAGATGTATCCTCTGCTCGCGCTGCATCAGGTTCATGGACGAGGTGGCGAAAGAGCCGACTCTGACATTCGTCGAGCGGGGCGACAGAGTCTACATAGACACTTTCCCGGGAAGGGAATTGACTAACCCTTACTCGATGAACGTGATAGACCTCTGTCCGGTAGGCGCTTTGACAAACCGCGAATACAGGTTCAAGGCAAGAGTCTGGGAGACCTCCTCAACGGAGGCGATTTGCACGGGCTGCGCTCGCGGCTGCAACATCAATATCTGGGTCAGAAACAACGAGATCCTCCGCCTGACTCCCCGCAACAACCCCGAGGTTAACAACTACTGGATTTGCGACAACGGTCGGCTGAATTCGTTCAAACATGTTAATTCGGGTGAACGTCTGAACTCGCCGATGGTCCGGAAGGACGGAGTTCTGCAGGAGGCTGGCTGGGACGAGGCTCTCGCCCACGCCGCCGACGCGCTGAAACCGTTTTCGAAAGACGAAGTTGCCGTGCTCGGCTCGGCATATTCCTCGGTCGAAGACAACTACGTCCTGCAGAAATTCGCGAGGCAGGTGCTCGGAACGGCAAACATAGATTTCATGCGTCATGAGGTCGAAGGTGATCAGGACAACCTCCTGATCCGTGCGGACAAAACGCCCAACACTTACGGAGCCCGCGAAGCCGGCGTCGTCTCGCCCAAGGGCGTGAATGTGAACCGGATTTTCGAGCTCGTCTCTTCGGGCAAGATCAAAGCCCTCTACGTCATGGACGACGACATCGTCACGACGAAGGAGAGCGAGGAACTGCTGGCCAAGCTCGATGTCCTGATCGTGAATCACTGGGTCAGCACGAAGACGACGCAGCTCGCCGACGTGGTGTTCCCAAGCGCCACTTTTGCGGAGAAATTCGGGACATACGTTAATTTCCTCGGACGCGTGCAGCTTTCCCGCCCGGCGGTATCCACGCTCGAGCAGGAAAGAGTCCCCGGCAGGTTCAACATGAGCAGGCTGGACAAGTTCGGGAGCGCCTTCGACAAGTGGAACAAAGGACCGCGCCGTAATGTCCGGTCTTCGTGGGAGATTGTCTCCGCAATCGGCAGCCTGCTCGGCGGCAAGATGCGTTACCAGTCCGCCCAAAAAGTATTCGATGAAATAGCTCAGTCAATCCCGAGTTTTAAAGGAATGTCACACGCCAAGCTCGGCGACCGTGGAGCGCTGTTGAAGAAATCAAAAGAAGAAGCATTGGTCAGATGATGATAGCAATCGAAGCCTTAGTCAAGATCATAATTCTTGTCCTTGTAATTCTCGGGATTGTCGCGTACCTGGTTCTGCTGGAGCGCAAAGTAAGCGCATACATGCAGGACAGAATCGGTCCGAACCGCGTCGGTCCTAAGGGGCTCTTCCAGCCTTTCGCGGATATCCTGAAGCTGGTGTTGAAGGAGATGATCGTTCCCGAAAAAGCGAACCAGTTCATCCACGCGCTCGCTCCGGTAATCTCCATCACGGTCGCGATCGGCGCGCTAGCGGTTATCCCGTTCGGCAACTACATAGTGATAGGCGGCCAGAAAATCAGCCTTCTTATAGCTAATGTGAACGTCGGTGTTCTCTATATTCTCGCGCTTTCTTCGCTGGGAGTTTACGGCATCACGCTCAGCGGCTGGGCGTCCAACAGCAAATACTCACTCCTCGGCGGCCTCCGTTCCTCGGCCCAGATGATAAGCTATGAACTTTCTCTAGGCCTGAGCCTCGTCGGCGTGCTGATGATAGACGGCACTCTTCAGCTCGACAAAATTACGATGATACAGAGCAGCGGCCTTTGGAACATTGTTTACCAGCCGGTCGGCTTCCTGATCTTCGTCACCGCCGCGTTCGCTGAGACCAATCGCCTGCCGTTCGATCTTCCCGAGGCGGAACCGGAGCTCGTCGGCGGGTATCACACTGAATACAGCGGTATGCGCTGGGGACTCTTCTTCCTTTCGGAATACACGAACATGATTGTCTCGAGCGCGTTGATGATCGCCCTTTATTTCGGTGGCTGGTCGCTGCCATATGTCAACTACGCAGCCATGGCGCCGAACATAGCGGCGCTCCTCCAGGTCCTGACGTTCTTCGCGAAATTAGGAGTACTCATATTCGTTTTCATGTGGGTCAGGTGGACTCTGCCGCGCTTCAGGTATGATCAACTGATGAACGTCGGCTGGAAGATCATGCTTCCGCTGGCGATCCTCAATCTGCTCGGAACCGGCGCAGTCCTGCTTGCTGTTAAGTAATGTGAGGAAAGAGATGACAAGTAACGGAAACGGAAAAACAGGCCCAGAGTTAACTCTCTGGGAGAAACTTTATTTCCCGGAAATTATTCATGGGATGTCGATAACTATAAGGGCTTTCTTCAGGCCCAAGTTCACGCGCCAGTATCCTGAGGAAAGGTGGGTACCGCCGCCGGTATTTCGCGGCAGGCCCGTCCTTGTGATGGAAGATGAAACCAACGTGGAACGCTGCGTGGCGTGCGGACTTTGCGCGCGCGTCTGTCCATCGCTCGCGATCGAGGTCCAGGCCGCGGAAACGGAACTCGATAAGGAACGCTACCCCGAGCGCTTCGAGATAAATATGTTGAGATGCATTTTCTGCGGGTTCTGCGAAGAAGTGTGCCCCGAAGAAGCGATCATCATGAGCAAAGATTTTGAGATGACTTTCTCCGATCCGAGAGATGCAATTTTCGGAAAAGACAAGCTGCTCATCCCCGCTTCCCAGCTCAAAGACCGCCTGGAATTTTTGAAGCAGTACCGTTGATCGGGTGACCGAGACGTCGACGGCGGGCAGCCTTTCCGTGATTCGGAGCGGAATGGATCCCGTTGTTCGTCCTCAGATGTTCTCGAATTCAACCCGGTGTTTGATCCTCCGGTCTGCGAACCAAGTCCTTTGAAGGAGAGTACAGAATGAAATCCCACACCGAATATCTCTGGTTCAACACGAAGAACAGAAAAGAGCTTGTCAATATAACCGGGGAGGTGGAGAAGAACGTCAAGGCCAGTGGGGTGCAGGAGGGGTTTTGCCTTGTCAGCGCGATGCACATCACCAGCGGCATCTGGGTCAATGATGAAGAACCAGGCCTGAAACAGGATGTGATGGAGCTCCTCGAAACGCTCGCGCCATTCAAGCCGGAGTACAGACACCATAGGACGGGCGAAGACAACGCCGATGCGCATCTCAAGAGAACGCTCATCCATCACCAGGTTGTGCTCCCGATTACGAAGGGAAGGCTCGACCTCGGACCCTGGGAACGAATTTTCTACGCGGAATTTGACGGTCAGAGACGAAAAAGGGTGGTTGTGAAGATTATCGGAGAGTAGGCCCTGCCATCAAGACACCGCTGTGACATTCTCGTGCATTTGAGGCTGTCCCAAAAGTCCAGTTTGTCATGCTGAACGAAGTGAAGTGCCGCCTTGCGCCTGCGCGCCGGAGCGCTTCGGCGCACAGGTGCGGCATCCCGACATATAAATCAATTGACGGGACATCCATTTTTCGAATCGAATAGGTGGATTTTCGCCAAAGGCGAATCTGCCTCCGGCATGACTTCAGTCGTCCGTCCGCACCGACTACGGACGGACTCCTTCAGAATGACATTTCCTTTCTTTCTGGACAACCTCTCGTTTTTGTGGGACATTGATTCTGAGTGGCGGCGGCTGAGGAGGATGCCTACCCCTTGGCTATCTGAATGACGATATACAGAATCGAGATGCCCAGCAATGTCATTACGGTAGTGAGTACCTTCGGATGGGCGTGGTAGCTTTCCGGGAGTAACTCGCTCGCGCCGATATAAAGGAAGAATCCGCAGAAGACTGCAAGGACGCTTCCGAGCTGGCCCGCGGGGAGGACGAAGAAACGTGTGAGGAGGATCCCGAGTACCGGTGCAACCGCGTCAACCATGAGCCACCATGAAGCCCTTCGCCTGTTCCCATTGTCCTTCAGAACCAGGCTGACGGTATTGATGCCGTCGGAAAAGTCGTGCGTCAGGACGGCGGCCGTAACGATGGCTCCAACCGCCGCTGAGACCTGAAAGGCAAAACCGATTACCGTCCCGTCGAGGAAGCTGTGCATGGAGAGCCCGGCCGCGCCCAGAGTTCCGCGATGCTGCAGGACACCGTGCTCCTCGTCTCCGTGTGACAGGAGTATTACCGCCCTGTCCAGGATAAGGTACGCGATGAAGCCGGCCCCGATCATGAGCGATATGGTCGAAGCTTTTGTGGAGGAGCTTTCCAGCGCAAGCGCTTCAGGGAGCAGATCGAAGAACGCGACACCTATGACGGCTCCGGCACTGAAACCGAGAATCAGGTGAAGTTTATCCCGGTACTTCAGCGCGAACAATCCGCCCAACAGTGTGGACATGAATGTCGCAAACCCTATGATCATAACAGTCATGGAAAAATCTCCTCAAATGGATCCTCCCGAACGCCGGGAGTGGTACAATTTAATGAAATGCCACCTAAATTCTTAGACCGTTCCCGGTTATGTCCTGAAATGTTGTGAGCCGATCCATCGGTCAAAGCCGTCTGCGGAATGGAAATGTTACCGTTCGAACTTAAATTACGACGTGAGGATTAGCGAGGTGAAACAGGAGAAGTTGTCGGTAGAGCTGAGCCGCGGATGAAGAGTCCGTTCGCTTCATCGATCGGGCAGACCGACGACCGGACCAGGGATTCCGCTGACGCGGCGTTGTCGGGGACTTCCCAAAAAGGACTGGTTGCCAGGCTTATTCCCTTTCTCGGACCCGCGTTCATCGCGAGCGTGGCCTACGTGGACCCCGGCAACTTTGCAACGAATATCCAGGGAGGCTCGGGGTTCGGCTACACGCTTCTATGGGTAATTGTCGCGAGCAATCTGATGGCGATGCTGCTTCAAACGCTTTCGGCGAAGCTCGGTATCGCGAGCGGCAGCAACCTTGCCGAACATTGCCGCAACCACTTCAGCAAACCGGTTGTATACGGGATGTGGGTGCTGATGGAATTCGTGGCGATGGCGACCGACCTTGCCGAGTTCCTCGGTGCCGCGATCGGGTTCAACCTGCTCTTCGGTTTTCCTTTGATAGTCGGCGGGATCCTGACGGCAATCTGCACGTTCCTGATCCTCGGCCTCGAACGCTATGGATTCCGCCCGCTTGAAATTGCGATTACGACGATGGTGAGCGTCATAGCAGTGAGCTACCTGATCGAAACCGTCCTCGACAGACCGGAGCTGAAGGCACTTTTGTATCATAGCGTCGTGCCGCAGTTCTCGGGAGGTGAAAGCGTACTCCTCGCCGCTGGAATCCTCGGGGCTACCGTCATGCCGCACGCGATTTTCCTGCACTCGGCGCTTACGCAGCAGAGGATCGTTGTTAAAGAACCCGACAAGCTCCGGAAGCTTTTCAGGTTCGAGGTCCTTGACATTACGATCGCGATGGGAATCGCCAGCCTGGTCAACATGGCAATGCTCGTCATGGCGGCGGCGACATTCTACAAGCAGGGGCTGACGAACATCGCGACGATACAGGACGCATATCTTACTCTTCAACCGCTCCTTGGAAAAGCGGCGGGATGGATATTCGCCATCTCGCTTCTCGCCGCAGGTTTGTCGTCGTCGACCGTCGGAACCAGCGCGGGGCAGGTCATGATGCAGGGCTTTCTCCGCCGGCATATCCCCGTCTGGCTGCGACGCGCGATCACGATTATACCCTCAATTGTTGTAATAGCTGTCGGGCTCGATCCGACCCGCACGTTGGTCGTAAGCCAGGTGATATTGAGTTTCGGACTCCCATTTACGATTGTCCCGCTCATTATATTCACCAGGAAGAAAGAAATAATGGGGATCCTCGTCAACAGGAAATCGACGACGGTTATCGCGGTTATCATAGCCGGCTTGATAATCTCCCTGAATCTTTACTTAATCTATCAGGTGTTCCTTGGATAATTCACAGATAAAAAAAATACTTGTCCCTCTGGACGGCTCGGCTCTCGCGGAATCGGTGCTACCGGCCGCCGCGCGGCTCGCGAAAAAGGTCGGCGGGACAGTGACGCTCTTACATGTCATCGAAATGGATGCGCCCGAGAAAGTCCACGGCCAGACTCACCTCACGAAACCGGATGAGGCGGAAAAATACCTGGCATCTGTCGCTTCCAGGGAGGTGTTCGAAGGAATCTCCGTCGTCGAGCATGTACATGAGACCGGCGTCCGGGATGTATCTCAGAGCATTTCCGACCATTCGGAGGAACTGAATGCCGACCTGGTAGTAATGTGCACTCACGGCAATACCGGTCTCCGGGACCTCCTGGTCGGATCTATAGCGCAGCAGGTTATTTCACTCAGCAAAACGCCGGTAATGCTTGTTAATCCGACGCTCAAGAAATCGAGCGCGAGCCCGAATTTTGAGAACTTCCTCATCCCGCTGGACGGCAACCCGGACCATGAGCATGCGCTTTCCTATGCGTCAAACCTGGCAAGAGCTTGCAAGGCGAAGATGCATCTCCTTATCGCAGTTCCGCGCTTCGGGACCATGTCGGGTGAACTGACTATAGTGAATCGCTATCTTCCCGGTACCACTTCAAGGATGATGGATATGCTTGTACCTGAGGCTAAGGATTATTTGAAAAATGTCGGGGCGAAGCTGGAAGGCTCCGGCCTAAGCATTTCGACCAGCATATCGAGGAGCAACCCGGCAAAGGCTATTTCGAAAACCGCGAAGAGCGTCAAGTCTGACCTGATCATATTAGCCACGCATGGGAAGACGGGGTCAAAGCCGTTCTGGGAGGGAAGTATAACGCCAAAAGTCATCAGGTCGGGCAAAGTGCCGATACTGCTGGTGCCGGTAAGAGAGTAGAAAACGCCGATGACCTGATCTGGGATCTCGACAGTGCCATGGCTGTTGAAAGGTTCCCACGGCAAGGCCCATCTTTGATCTCCCACACAGGGAGAAAATTGCCAACCGATTCTTCTCGACACTGACTCAGCCTGCCATTAGTTTGAGGTAACGGCGTAAGAAGGAGTAGCACCATATGG
The DNA here is from genome assembly GCA_963806435.1 of uncultured Bacteroidota bacterium. GTDB lineage: Bacteria > Bacteroidota > Ignavibacteria > Kryptoniales > JAKASW01 > JAKASW01. The sequence goes on along the minus strand of CAWEBD010000055.1, from coordinate 4,665 downwards.
GCAATCGGCACAGGCTCCGGAGGGAAAGCGAGGGATTCCTCGCAACGTTGTTGATTTGAAAATTCTGAAGTCAAAGTTACAACTCAAAACTGAAAACCCGTGGACGCCGGGGTACCTTGCGAAGGTCGCTCGGGAAGAGCTTAGGTACCTTCGCAAGGTAACGCAGGTTCTTCGGTGTAGAAATAGAGTACCAGAAATGGTCGTCGCGAGTGATCTTGTCACTTGAGAGGAAATCCGCCTTCTTTGTGGCGGATTGATGTTGAAGTGAGAAGGCCGCTTCAACAGAAACCCCGCCAATTCCGGCGGGGATGATGCTGAAGTGAGAACTGCCGTCGAGTTCTTGATCCCGACAAGGTCATAACTTTCTAATAGTTCCCGCAGCAACCCCAGACCTTGATCTTCCGCACAGAAGGGCAAACATCAGCACTTTCTCGTTGACAGTTGTTCAGCCGAATGCCAGATTGAACGCGGGACCTGAGGGCATCAGGTCTAACCGGGTTTGTTCAGGGCAATAGATCAACAGATCAGAGGGTCGTGCAATGAGACGGGAAATTCTTGTGGTGATCGCTCTTGCTGCAAGCAGTGCGTTTGCACAGGTTCATATCAAGGAAAATGCGACGATTACGCCTCGGCCTGTGAACACAGTGCAGGGTGTTGTCACGCCGGTTATTGCGGTCATTCCATCGACGATAGCCCCCGGAGACACGGCAAATATCGAGGTGAAGTGGCAGAATCCCGACGAACCGATGCTTGTTGATATTGTCGAGGCGGGGATTGTCAGCGGCGAGGACTATGGGGAACTCCTGGATTATGCCGGGAACATAGGGGCTTATTTGTGGCCCGTGGCCACTCCGTTATCTTCGTCAAGCTACACCGAAACAGAATTCTGGTTTATAGCCAGTGACAGCATTGACGTGGATTCTGCGAGGGTTGCGATAAGGGTGGGGGTAGGAGTGTTTCAGTGGAACTCATCTCTTCCTGTCGGAAGGGGAAATGTCGTCGCGCGCACCACAGCGGCTAATGAAACGGCAGCAGCGGGATCGCAGAGTGTGTCGGGAAAAGGAACGATTCGTAAAGGAGTTGCAGCACGCGGTGCAGGGACTGTTTCATCGACGGCGGACACCTTCCGGTATAATCCCTACGGTGTCGCGTAAGCGTATCAATCCGCGGTTGGTAATTTGGGTAAATTTATGGAGTTTTTGATCCAATCGCGAGAGGCCAATTTGACTTTGCACAGCTCGATTGGAGCGAAGCCATTTCGATATTTTCTTTCTCTTTTGCAGTCAGTAAATGGTTTGAAGCGGAGGTAATTCCTGATCATGTTGAGATAGTTGAAGGCGGTGGAGAAGGTCTGGAAGGCCTCAATGGTCTTGAGTCTCCTCTGAAGTTGCCTGTTGAAGTTCTCAGCCATGATGTTTGTTTTGGGTATACGTTGATTGATGGTGTAGGTAGTGAGCCCGTCGAGATTGTCGGTGAGGAAAGAGATTACCTTCGGGTACTTGGTCCTATAGCGTCTTTTGATAACCTTGAGTTCCTTAGTGACCTCGCTGTTGGTGTTGTTCTTGAACATCTCACGGATATCGGAGAGAAGTTTTTCCTTCGCCAAATATTCTCCCTCGAGGACGGCCAAGTCTGACCTCATGCGCTGAAGTTTCTCACGAGTGGAGTCGTAATATACCTTCTTATCTTCCAAGCTAGCGGAGAGATCGTCACACTTCTTTTTGAAGCGTAGGTAGTCTTGGCGGGTCTTCTGATAATCTATCTGACGCTTGATGATCTCCAAGCCGTGCCAGATGCATTTTTGGTGCAAAATCTGGCTGCCAAACACGTTTTTCACGGCGTTGTCCAGCATCGGATCCAGATCGGTGGTTATAGCCCGGACTTGGTAGCCTAAGTGATCAACCAGATACCGGAAGAAGTTGTCGTAAGCATCCTGGTTCGGTTCTTCAATGAGTTCAAGGTGAACAGGATCGCCTGTAGTGTCCACGGCCACCAGGCAAAGATATCTTTTACCGCGGACTCTGATGTACTTATCGTCGACCGCGATGTATCCCTCCCACTTCGGGTTGAACTCGCGACATATCTCAATACTCGTCTTGCTTAGCTTGGCTACCTCGTTGACCATCCTGCACAGATAGATCGGCGATATGTTCAGCGCGTATTTTTCTCTCAGCCTCTTCGACATCACTCTGTAGCTCATCCTTTCTTCGACATACATCCTCACCAGCTCTGATTTAAAATCGAAACCATACTTCTGGCCTTTATCGACTCGGAGGCTGAACACTCCGCTGCAATCGTTGCATCGGTACTTCTGTACTTCTCTAATGCTATGACCGTTCATGCTTCCTGGTCTTATCGGTCTCTTTCCGTAGAGAATCGTCTTAAGACTACCACACTTAGGGCATCTCATCCTGCGTCTTCTTCTCGGTCCTTTTTCCAACAAAGTCTCCATTATCCGGTTCGTGAACTGGATAATCTCCACATCTTTAATTATTACGCCAATTTTACCAACCGAGATTTGATACGCCTACGGTGTCGCGTGGTTGACAATAACGAAAAAGCGAAGTGGTCCAAACCTTAACCTCCCAAGGTACTCCCAAGGTGATACGCTATGGGCCGACAGTGTTTACGACGATGATGTCGTGCCAAAGTATGATAATAGCGGCGACTCAATTGATGCGGAAGGAGACACGGTTTGCTACAAAATCCGCCGGAAAGGTTGCGCTTTATCCGAAATGGCTTGGGTGTTGAGTGCTTACGGTTATACGATAAATCCTGAGCAATTGAATGAATGGATGAATAGTAAATCCTACGACGACGGTGGATACAATGGGGCAGACGTAAATTGGAAAGCTATTTATTATCTTTCAGCGGAATATCTGATCGCTACTGAAACCGGGAATGACCACTTCGGTAATTTGGATTACGCCCATGACGTGAGCGATCTTGACCACTACTTGAATAATGGTGACCTTGTGATAGCTCAGGTTGTTAATGGAGGGGACAAGCATTGGGTCGTTGTTGAACCGAAAATGAATGGAGAATATCCGATCGTCGATGCCGGATACGGAGACAGGACTACCATGGAAGCTTATAATAACAATGTGTGGAAATACGTAGTTGTATCAAGGACGAAAGGGAAATAAAGGTGACAAAATGAAATCAAGTTTCTTTTTAACAATCGTTGTATTTGTTCTTTTTGCAACGGATGCTTTTGCACAAATACAAGCGGATGTTCAAATGGATTTCGGGGGTCCTACTGAATATGTTGTCACAGATTCCCAGGGTAAAAGGTCGGGTCTGAACCCAATTACGCACACGGACTACGATGAGATTCCATACGCAGGGTACGGAGACGGATCAAGCGGTGAAACACGAGAATTTACGTTTAATACTATTTTGATGGATACTCTTTTCAGCACTACATATACGATTCACCTTTTTGGTACAGGAAATGGTGTATTCAATCTTAAGGCGCGGCCTTCACCACGATCGTCAATTCCCTCGTTGCCGACATTATCATGCCGCCCGTAGGCCCGCTGTTTGCGTCTCAGATCTCAAAATAGTAACGATGGCTTGCCTGAGAGAAACCAGCCGACGACGCGGAACTGAAGTTCGGGTTGCATATTCCCGTTCTGGCGAACACACTACGTGTATCACAAAATATTCGAAGGAGGAACGAGTCATGAGGAAGGTAGTTCTCTTCGCGGTTTGTTTCATGGTGGTGTTCGGTCTGATGGTGAGTGCCGCAGATGCTAAAATGCATCACGAGAAAACAGCCGGTAACGTACAATCGATGACAGGTGTAGTACTCGCGGTTGATCCCGATGGCAATGGAATATCCCTTGAGGGAAAACTGGGTGGCAAAGCCTGGGTCGTAGCGGTTATTGTCACACCTGAGACAGAGATATTGCTGAAGGGCAAGAAGGGCGCATCGCTGTCAGACATTAAGGAGGGGGACCGGATTAACCTGAAGTGGACCAGAACGGAAAACGATCTCTATGCCACGTCCATCAGCCAGAAATAGGCGGTGAGGAAGAAGAACACGCAATAGGTCAGGAAGCAAGGAGGGAACCGAGGCCAGAGAAGATGCCGGAGGGAAAGGCATGGTAATTGTCCATGCTTCTTCTTTGTACCAGCCCTAATTCCCTATAGTAAGCTCTATGGCGATGCTTATTCATGATGTATTTGAGCTGAAGGGGACTCTATGAATGGATCGGAACAGCGGGTGACAATTCGCGAGCGGTTGATCAAGAAACGCGATGAGGTCTTTGAGGCCTATAGGCTCAGTGACTCTTCAAGGTGGGCCTTCATGACCTCCTCGGCTAGGGACCTGTCTTTTACCGTGAGAGCATTGCACAGCCGGTCATGCTGGGCAACGAAATCTTCGTAAACCCCCTCGATCTTCACAGCAAGGCAACGATTGATGAGCGCATCCCCTCCCTAGTCCGTTCAGGAGTCGCAGAAAGCTTCGGGCTTCCGGAGGCGTGATAAAGGATTTCATGAAACTCCGTGATGAGATAAGAATCAGAGAATCGGTTTTCGATTTGGCAATAGCCTCCCTGCTCTTGCGGACATTTTCCTCAAGGAGGCCTAACCACTCCTAGTCGCCTTCTCCAAGATGGAATCGAGAACCAGGGGCTCCAGGACGGATCTCAATCTGAA